>CAYXGN010000010.1:0-21417 GCA_964464505.1 uncultured Prevotella sp. | reverse complement strand
AAAAAAAGAGTTACGCGACGCGTAACTCTTTTGTCGGGATGACTGGACTCGAACCAGCGACCACACGCCCCCCAGACGTGTACGCTAACCAACTGCGCTACATCCCGTTGCTCTGTAAAAGCGGTGCAAAGTTACGGACAATGTGCGATATATGCAAATTAAAATGAAGGTTTTTTTGTTCGGACATCATAAATGATAAAACAATTTAAAGTGATGTCATTGAATATTAACTTTTTTGTAGGTGAACTTTTATTTCATTATCTTTGTAGACTGGAAGTTGTGACTGCTTGGCAGTGGCTTCCGGAACAGAAAACATGAAGAGAAATGCAATACAGAATAACAGCACCACGCACGCTTGACACTGCGGTGAACCTGCCGCCATCGAAGAGTGTGAGTAACCGTGCGCTGGTGATACACGCCCTTTCGCACGGCGACATAATGCCACAGAACCTCTCGGAGTGTGACGACACGGAGGTGATGGTGCGCGCCTTGAGTGGCAACGACCCGACAGTGGACATCAAGGCGGCAGGCACGTCGATGCGCTTCCTCACCGCTTATTATGCCACCACACCCGGGGAACACACCCTTACGGGTACGGCACGGATGAAGCAACGCCCCATTGCGCTGCTCGTGGATGCCCTGCGCTATCTCGGTGCCGACATAGAGTATCTGGAGCAGGAGGGCTTTCCGCCGCTCCACATCAAAGGGAAACCCCTCGACGGAGGCTATCTGGAAATCCCCGGCAACGTGAGCTCGCAGTATATCTCGGCTCTGCTGATGATAGGACCGACGCTGAAGAACGGTCTGCAACTGCGCATGACGGGCGAGATAGTGTCGAAACCGTACATCGACCTCACGCTGTGGACGATGCGCGAGTTTGGTGCTGAAGCCGACTGGACCGATGCTGATATGGTGAGTGTGGCAGCACAGCCTTACGTGCAACGCCGCTACACCATAGAGAGCGACTGGAGTGCCGCCTCCTACTGGTATGAGATGATGGCACTCTGCCCCGACCGCGAAGCCCGTCTGAGTTTTAAGGGCTTGCACGACGCGTCGAAGCAGGGCGACTCGGTGGTGAAATACATCTTCTCGCTGCTTGGCGTGAAGACCCGTTTCGACCGCCGCGACGACGCTGCGGCGACATCGGTGAAGCTGAAGAAACAGCCCACGTTCCTGCCACGCCTCGACTACGACTTCATAGGCTCGCCCGACCTGGCGCAGACCGTTGTCGTGGCATGCTGTCTGATGAATGTGCCCTTCCGCTTCACGGGGCTTGCGAGTCTGCGCATCAAGGAGACCGACCGCATAGAGGCGTTGGAGCGTGAGATGAAGAAGCTGGGGTATGTGCTGCACGACGAGAACGGCGACACCCTCTATTGGGACGGCGAACAGTGTGATGCCACGCTGCAACCCATCGACACCTATGACGACCACCGCATGGCGATGGCGTTCGCCCCGGCAGCATTCCATTTCCCCGAGGTCATCATCAACAACCCCCAGGTGGTGACGAAGTCGTACCCCCAGTATTGGGACCACCTGCGCCAAGCCGGTTTTAAGGTGGAGCCCGTGGGCAAAGAGGAGGCGTGACCATGTGGATACTTGCTGTAGCGTTGTTGTCATTGGGCGTCGTCGTGGGAGCGGCGGAACTGATTAAGCGCCGCCGTGGAGGCGAGGCTGCCGTGGCAGTGGAGCCGAAGAGCAGTTGCGCCACATGCACTGGCAGCATCGACAAATGCGAACAGGAGTGCATGATGGAAGCCGCCACGAAAGAAATAGAATATTACGACGACGAAGAACTCGACGCCTTCCGCGGCCGCCCTTCGTCGGAATACACCGCCGAGGAAGCGGAGCAGTTCGGTTATGTGCTCTCCACGATGCGCGACGACGAGGTGGCAGGATGGTGCCGCAGCCTCACCCTGCGCGGGATAGAGTTGCCCGACCAGATTAAGGACGAGGTGGTGATGATAGTGGATGACTTTAACCACACCCGATGAGCGATGGAAATCCTTGAATACACATTCTTCCAGAACGCCCTGTTGGGCGCGTTTCTTGCCAGCATAGTGTGCGCCTTTGTGGGCACATACATCGTGGTTCGGCGACTGGTGTTCATCAGTGGCGGCATCACCCACGCCTCTTTCGGCGGCATAGGCATCGGCGTCTATATGGGTTTCAACCCCATCATGTCGGCGATGGCGTTCTCCGTGCTCTCCGCCTTCGGCATACAATGGCTGTCGCGCCGCGGCGATGTGCGTGAAGACTCCGCCATTGCTATGTTCTGGACATTGGGGATGAGCATCGGAATATTGTTCAGTTTCCTCACTCCCGGCTTCGCTGCCGACCTGCCCTCGTTTCTTTTTGGCAGCATCCTTACCATAAGCACTGCCGACCTTGTGTTGCTCGCCGTGGTGACGGTGGTGGTGATTGCCGCCTTCGCATTGTTTTATCGACCCATATTGAGCATCGCCTTCGACCCTATCTTTGCACGGTCGCAACGTCTGCCCGTCAGTTTCATTGAGTATTTCATGATGGCACTCATCGCCATCACCATTGTAAGCACGCTGCGGATAGTGGGCGTGGTGCTCGCATTGAGTCTGCTCACGGTACCGCAGATGACCGCCAACCTCTTCACTTACAGTTTCAAACGCATCATAGGATGGAGCATTGTGATAGGGTGGATGGACAGTCTGGTGGGCCTTGCCATGTCGTATTGGCTCAATGTGCCCTCCGGCGCATCGATAATTTTTGCAAGTATACTCATTTACCTTGCGGCAAAGGCAATAAAAACCCTTCATAATGAGTTAAATAAGAAGTGAAATTGCTGAAGACACGACATATCGTCCCATTGGTTGTTGCAGTCCTGTTGTTGGCTGCGACAGGCTGCAGCACGCAGAAAAACACTGCCAAGACGAGGCGTTGGCATGCCTTCAAAGCCAAGTACAACACCTACTATAACGGTACGTTGGCATACATCGACGGCTCGCTCGAGAAGGAAAACGGCAACAAAGACAACTTCACCGAGATGATACCACTCTACACCGTGGGCAACAAGGCGAACCGTGAGACAGGCAAGAGCAACTTCGACCGCGCCATAGAGAAGTGCCAAAAGACGATAAAGCTGCACAGCATAAAGCGCCGTCCCGTGTGGAACAAGCGCCGCAGGAAGACAGAGAAGGACATAGAATGGCTCAGCAGGCGCGAGTATAACCCCTTCCTGTGGAAGGCATGGATGCTTATGGGTCGCTCACAGTTCCATAAAGGAGCCTTCGACGAAGCCGCTTCCACCTTTTCTTATATGAGCCGTCTTTATCAGACGCAGTCCGCCATCTACTGCAAGGCGCGCGCCTGGCTCGCCAAATGCTATGTGGAAGAGGGGTGGCTGTATGATGCCGAAGACGTAATCCGCAACATGGAGCGCGACTCGATACACTGGTCGGCGCGCAAGGAGTGGGACTACACCTATGCCGACTACTACATCCATGCCGGCGACTACGCCAAAGCCATTCCCTATCTGCGCCGTGTCATCAAGCACGAGATGCGCAAGAAGCAGCGCGCCCGCGAGTGGTATCTCATGGGACAGTTGTATGCCGCCCTCGGCGACAACGCCCAGGCTACCAACGCTTACCGCCATGTCATCCGCCAAAATCCCCCCTATGAGTTGGAGTTCAACGCCCGCATCGCCATGACCGAGGTAATGTCGCAAAGTCAGTCGAAGAAGATGATAAGCCGACTGAAACGGATGGCGGCATCGGACAAGAACAAAGAATACCTCGACCAGGTGTACTACGCCCTCGGAAACATCTACCTCAACCAGAAAGACACGACACAAGCCATCGCCGCCTATGAGCGCGGCAACGCCAAGGCGACACGCTCCGGCATAGAGAAAGGAGTGCTGCTGCTCAAACTCGGCGACCTGTATTGGGAGATGGAACGCTTCTCCGATGCGCGCCGCTGCTATGGCTCGGCGATAGGTCTGCTCGACAAGGACCGCAAGGACTACGCCCAACTCTCGCAACGGTCGAGTGTCCTCGACGAACTCGTGCCTTTCACCGATGCTATCCACCTCCAGGACTCCCTCCAGGCACTTGCCAAGATGGACGAGAAAGACCGCAATGCCGCCATCGACCGTGTGATAGAAGACCTCAAGAAGAAGGAGAAAGAGGAGAAGAGGAAGCAGGCGGAGCAGAACGCGCAGGAGACAATGTCGAAGAACGGCGGCAACACCTCGATGAACACCAACGCCCGCAACAGCGTGACGACAACGCAGAACGCCAACAGCAAGGACAACGCCACATGGTATTTCTATAATCCCCTCGCCGTGAGTCAGGGAAAAGCGGCGTTCCAAAAACAGTGGGGCAAGCGCGAGAACATAGACGACTGGCAGCGGGTGAACAAGACCGTCGTGGCATTTGAGGACGCTTCCGAACTCTCGGAAGAACAACTCGACTCCATAGCACAGGCGGAAGCCGCCCTCGACTCCCTCGAACAGCAGACCGACAGCGCGCAGAACGACCCCCACCGGCGCGAGTATTACATGGCGCAGATACCTTTCACCGAGGAACAGGTGGCTGCCAGCAACGAGATAATAAAGGACGGACTGTTCAATGCCGGCGTGATATTCAAGGACAAACTCAACCATCTGCCGCTCAGCGAGAAGCATCTTCTCCGTCTCACCGACAACTACCCCGACTACGAGAAGATGCCCGATGCCTACTATCACCTATTCCTCCTCTACTCGCGCAAGGGCGAATTCGCCACGGCAGACAGCTATGTGGACAAGTTGAAGAAAGACTTTCCCGACAATGCGTGGACAGTGTTGCTCTCCGACCCCTACTTCAAGGAGAACGCGAAGTTCGGTGTCCACATAGAAGACTCGCTCTATGCCGCCACCTACGATGCCTTCAAGGCGGCACGATATGGCGAGGTGAAGGGTAATGTGCACGTCTCCGACACCCGCTTCCCGTTGGGTGCCAACCGCGAGAAGTTCCTCTTCATCGGCGCATTGAGCAAACTTAACGAGGGCGATGCCGACGGTTGCCTCGCAGGTTTGAAGACCGTCGTGGAGAAATATCCCCAAGGCAAGATTAGCGAGATGGCAGGAATGATAGTCAAAGGAGTGCAGTCGGGCAAGCGTCTGCGCGGCGGCAACTTCGATTTGAGTAACATCTGGGAACGCCGGACGGCAGTGCTCAACGACAGTGACAGCATCAACGCGCGCCAGTTCTCGCCGGAGCGCAATGCCAACTTCGTGTTCATGATAGCCTACAAGCCCGACTCCGTCAACGAGAACAAGATGCTTTTTGAGTTGGCGCGCTACAACTTCACCAGTTATATGGTGCGCAACTTCGACATAGAGATAGAAGATGCCAGCGGATTGCACCGCATGCTCGTGAAGGGCTTCCGCAACTATGACGAAGCGTTGCAGTATGCGCGGCAGTTCCATTCGCAAACTGCTCTTGCGCAACTCGTGGGCAAGAGCCGGACAATAATAATCAGTGAACCCAACCTCCCGCTCTTGGGCGAGCAGTTCAGTTACGACGATTACGCCGCCTTCTACGCCCAACATTTCGCCCCGTTGCAGATAAGCACGGTGGAACTCCTCTCCGAACCGGGTGAAATCACCATAGAACGGCAGAAGGAGGAACCCTCGCCCGACGATGACTTCGGCGAAGAAGAGGGTGGCGGCAACTACATAAACGAGGGCACTGAGATAATGCCCGAGGAAGAGGAAAACACCGTTGTGCCCGATGAGGAGACACCTTCCGGCAACAATGACGGCGGCAATGTAATTGCGCCGGAGCTGGAACAATCCGCAACGCCGACAGAGCAGGAGACGCAAACGACTGTCGTCGAGCCTTCGCCGACTGTTGCCGAGCCTTCGACAAACATCGAAGAGCAGGGCGGCACCACTGTGATTGACGACAACGCTCCCATCGCTGCACCCGAAGAACAGCAGGGCGAGACAATAATCAGCGATGAACCTGAACCCGAAACAAAGGGCGAGACAATAGTAACACCGCAACCTGAACCTGAGACAAAGGCTCCGCAGACAGCGGAACCCGAGCCCGAGGCGCAGCAGGAAGAGCAACAACAAATAGTGGTGGAGCCAGAACCGGAAGAGAAGGAAGGGAAGACATTGGAAGAAGAATTCTATTTCGACGACGACACCCCGTCCACTTCCTCCGGCAACAGCGGCACGGACAACATCATCATTGACACCCCTTCGGGTCAGGAAGACGATGATGAGTATTACGATTTCGACGGTTTTTAACTCAAATCGCTCATTAGAACGATAAAAAGCGAAACTTATGACGAATGGATTTTTACTGTGGGCGGACGATGAGATAGAATTGCTCCGCGCCCACATACTGTTTCTCGAGAAGAAAGGCTACACCGTAATCACGGTGAGCAACGGCACCGATGCCATAGAAGAATGCCGCCAGCACACCTTCGACCTTGTGCTGTTGGACGAGATGATGCCCGGCATCTCGGGTCTGGAAACGCTCCAACGCATAAAGGAGATATCGCCAGCCACGCCCGTTGTCATGGTGACAAAGAGCGAGGAGGAGAACATCATGGACATGGCGATAGGGTCGAAGATTGCCGACTACCTCATAAAGCCTGTCAACCCAAGTCAGATTCTGCTCACACTGAAGAAGAACATCCACCGCAAGGAGATTGTCACCGAGGTGGCACAGACGGGTTATCAGCAGAGTTTCCAAGACATCGCCATGCAGATAACCGACTGCCGGAGCGTTGACGACTGGATGGAGGTGTACCGCCGGTTGGTGCATTGGGAACTCGAACTGAGCGGCACCGACAGTTCGATGACGGAGATGTTGCAGATGCAGAAAGAAGAAGCCAACCTCGCCTTCGGCAAGTTTGTGCGCAACAACTACCTCGACTGGGTGGCTCCGCAACCCAAGAACCGCCCCCTGCTGAGCACCGACATATTCAAGACCAAGGTGTTCCCTGCCATCAACGCAGGCGAGAAAGTATTCCTCATTGTCATCGATAACTTCCGCTACGACCAGTGGCGTGTGCTCTCAAAGGAGGTGGGCGAACTCTTCGACATCGACGAATCGCTTTACACCAGCATCCTTCCCACAGCCACACAATATGCCCGCAACGCCATCTTCAGCGGACTGATGCCGAGTCAGATAGCCCGCATGTTCCCCGACCTGTGGGTGGATGAGGACGAGGAGGAAGGCAAAAACCTCAACGAGGAACAGCTCATCGCCACGCAGATAGAACGCTATCGCCGCCACGACACGTTCTCCTATCATAAGGTGAACGACTCCGCCGCTGCCGACAGACTCTTGGAACGTCTCAATACGCTGCGTGGCAACGACCTGAACGTGATAGTGCTTAACTTCATCGACATGCTCTCCCACGCGCGGACAGAGTCGAAGATGGTGCGCGAACTCGCCAACAACGAGTCGGCTTACCGCAGCATCACGCTCAGTTGGTTCCGTCATTCCGTTATGGCAGACCTCATAAAAGCCCTCGCGCAAATGGATTGTAAGGTGATAATAACCACCGACCACGGCAGCATAAGGGCTTCGAAGCCAATCAAGATTGTGGGCGACCGCAACACCAACACCAACCTGCGCTACAAACTCGGCAAGAATCTCAACTGCAACGCCAAGGATGTGTTCATCATCAAGAACCCCGCCCAGGCGCAGTTGCCTGCCCCCAACCTTAGCACGAGTTATGTGTTGGCGATGGGAAGCACTTTCTTTGCCTACCCCAACAATTACAATTACTATGTGTCCTATTACAAAGACACGTTCCAGCATGGCGGCATCTCGCTTGAGGAAATGCTCATCCCCCTAATAACGCTGACATCACGAAAACGGGGAGCATAAATAGCGGCAACGCAAAAAACAGGAAGACAATGGAAATAAAAATCAATACGCTTGCCGAAATCGGCGATGCTGCGAAGCAGTTTATCGCAGCAATGGGCGACAGCCGTGTGTTCGCCTTCTACGGAAAGATGGGTGCCGGCAAGACGACTTTCGTAAAAGCCGTGTGCGAAGCCCTCGGAGTTGTCGACGTAATCACGTCGCCTACGTTTGCAATTGTAAACGAATATGAGAGTGAAACCACCGGCGAGAGCATCTATCACTTCGACTTCTACCGCATTAAAAAACTCGAAGAGGTGTATGACATGGGCTATGAGGACTACTTCTACAGCGGCAATCTCTGTTTCCTGGAATGGCCTGAGCTCATAGAAGAACTCCTTCCGGAGGATGCCTGCAAAGTGACGATAGAGGAAACGGAAAACGGGGCTCGCGTTGTTAGATTTTAGTGTGATTTCAAACAAGGCTTGTTTGAGTTGCAAAGAAGCCTCGTTTGAAACGTAAAGAAGCCTTGTTTGAAGTGTAAACAAGGCTTGGTTGGGATTTATTCCAATGTCAGTTCCACCGGGCAATGGTCGCTTCCGAACACTTCGGTGTGTATGGCTGCGCCCTGGACGCGACTCAACAGCCGTTCGGACACGATGAAGTAGTCGATGCGCCACCCTGCGTTCTTCTCGCGGGCATGGAAGCGATACGACCACCACGAATAGGTAACGTCATCGGGGTGCAGCGCGCGGAACGTGTCGACGAAGCCGCTGCCGAGCAGCGTTGTCATATGGCTGCGCTCCTCATCGGTGAACCCTGCGTTGTGGCGGTTTGTCTTAGGGTTCTTCAAGTCAATCTCTTTGTGCGCCACATTGAGGTCGCCGCAGAGAATGACAGGTTTTTTCTCATCCAGAGTCTTGATGTAATTGAGGAAGTCAGCCTCCCATTTCATGCGGTAGTCGAGCCTCCGCAGTCCGTCTTGTGAGTTGGGCGTGTAGCACGTCACAAGGTAGAAGTCGTCCATCTCGAGTGTGATGACGCGCCCTTCATGGTCGTGCTCGTCGATGCCGATGCCGTAGGTCACCGCCAACGGAGTGTGGCGAGTGTAGACGGCAGTGCCTGAATAGCCTTTCTTCTCGGCGTAGTTCCAGAACGATGAGTAGCCGGGGAACTGCAAGTCGAGTTGCCCTTCCTGCATCTTCGTCTCTTGCAGGCAGAAGAAATCGGCATCGAGTTGGCGGAAACTCTCCTCAAAACCCTTTCCTGCGCAGGCTCTGAGTCCATTGACATTCCATGAGATAAACTTCATAGTCGTTGTGTCGTTGTGTGCCGTTGTTATTTTGCTTCGCAGGTGATGCCGATTGTCCTCATGTAAGGAGCCGCCGTGACGGTGTTCTCACTGTTTACTTCCAGTTGGTCGAAGCAGATGGCGTAGAGCGACATCTGATACTGGAACGTGTGGTTCTCAGGGCTCCACACGCCGTAATAAGAGTTGGAGTAGAAGATGAAGTAAGCCGTCTTTGTGGTGCCTTCATAGTCGAACTTCACTCCGGCGTACATCGGGTTGACATAGAACTGCACCTGCTCCGATGTGATGGCTTGCGTGTTGGGGATGTAGAAGAACGATTTAAGGGTGATGTCAGCTTGCGACTTCATCTGGCTGCGGAGAGCCATCAGCCATTTGCCGCGGTCGGTAACATCGGTCTCGGGCACGATGATTGCCGAGTCGAGTTTGCTTATAGGGAAGTTGTAGAGGGTGACGGTGGAGTCGGTGCGCACTGTCCAATGGGTGCTGAGGGAGTCGTATTTCACTGCCGCGAGACTGCCGTTGTTGTATTTCGGATAGTAGAACCGCACCTTGCCGGAATAGTCTCCCGCCATTTTGTTCATATACTCCTTGTAGGTCTGGGCGTCGATGGTGTAGTCCTCTTCCTCGATGCACGAGTTGAAGGTGACGGCAGCCAGGGCGCAGCACAATGCTGTGATGAAGATGTTGCCAATTCTTTTCATTGTCGTTTTCACTTTGATATTTTCTTTTAGAATTTCCTTGAGTCGGAATGGATGAGGTTCATGAATTCCTCGCGCGTCTTTGCCTGGTTGAAAGCGCCGGAGAAGTCGCTCGTCGTGGTGATGGAGTTCTGCTTCTCTACGCCCCGCATTTGCATGCACATGTGCTTTGCTTCCACCACCACCATCACTCCGAGGGGGTGCAGCGTGTCCTGGATGCACTCCTTTATCTGCCGCGTCATGCGCTCCTGCACCTGCAGACGGTGGGCGAAGATGTCCACCACGCGTGCTATCTTGCTCAGCCCTGTGATGCAACCGTTGGGGATGTAAGCCACATGCGCCTTACCGTAGAAGGGCAGCATGTGGTGTTCGCACATCGAGAAGAAGTCGATGTCCTTCACAATCACCATTTGGTCGTAGTTCTCTTGGAACAGGGCATCGGTGAGAACCTTATGCGGGTCCTGCGTGTATCCGCGTGTCAGCACTTGCATTGCCTTTGCCACGCGCATCGGAGTCTTTTGCAATCCGTCGCGGGAGGGGTCTTCGCCGAGCAGCGCGAGGATGTCTTTGTAGTGTGCCGCGAGTTCGTCGAGTCCCTCGCGGTATTCCATTGTTGCCATAAATGTGGGTTGTCGGGTTGTTGGTGATGGGGTGCAGTGTGGGGTGGGGCGGCGTTATCGTGCCACGGTTACTTTTCCGCTCACTATGCAGGCTTGCTTGTAGCCCAACTTCTGCACTTGCGAGAGCATCGACTGGGCTTCCTGGTATGTGCGGAAGTTACCCATTCGGCATATCCAGCGCGGCGAATAGAAGTGCACATAGACGGGAATGTCGGGGAAGACGGCTTTCAATTGGTTGCCGATGTTCTGTGCCTTTATCTTGTTCTCGCGCGAGTTGCCTCCGGCGAACACCTGCACGCGGTAGCCTTTCACCTTCATGGTGTTGCGCATCACCTTTTTATGGGTGTCGGCGGTAGGGGTTTCTATGTCGTTATCGTCCTTGCTGGCCGATGGATTTTCATGTTTGTGCGAGTCTGCCGTGGCTTTGTTGGCAGTCTCTGTCTTGGGGTATTGCGTGTGTGTGGCAGGGGCTTGATGGTGCGTAGCGGCGGGTTTCTGCTGCTGGTGTGGTGCCTGCTTCTTTGCGCTTACGTCCGCTTCATTCACCAGTTTGTCTATCTCCGCACTCTCGGTGACGGTCACTGTGGCTTGTCCCTGCTTCTGTTGCAGATGCTCCGTGAAAGTCTGTGCATGCGCTGTGAGGCTCATGCAGAGGGCGGCGACGAATGAGATGATGTTGCGTTTCATTGATGATAAAGTGAAAGTGAGTCTCCGTGGCATCGTGATGATGCCCGGCGACTCACATTATTATAAAAGGTTGTTACTTCTTCCAAGCGTCGATGATGCCCTTGAAGTCAGCGCATTTGAGTGAAGCGCCGCCGATGAGGCCACCGTCGATGTTGGGTTTCGAGAAGAGTTCGGGAGCGTTGCTTGCCTTGCAGCTGCCTCCATAGAGGATGGAGGTGTTGTCGGCAGCTTCCTGTCCGTACTTCTCTGCTACGATGGAACGGATGTAGGCGAGCATCTCCTCGGCTTGGTCGGAGGTGGCAGTCTTTCCTGTTCCGATGGCCCAGATGGGTTCATAGGCGATGATGATGTTCTTCCAAGCCTCTGCGTCGAGGTGGAATACACTGCCTTCGAGTTCTGCCTTCACCACTTCGTTCTGCTTTTCAGCTTCGCGCTCTTCGAGAGTTTCGCCGCAGCAGAAGATTACCTTGAGTCCGTTCTTGAGGGCGAGGTCGGTCTTCTCCTTGAGGATGGCAGCTGTCTCGCCGTAGTATTGACGGCGCTCGGAGTGTCCGAGGATGACATATTGTGCTCCTGTGCTCTTCACCATTTCGGCAGAAACCTCGCCGGTGTAGGCTCCTTTTTCCTTGTCAGCGCAGTTCTCTGCACCGAGGCCAACCACTGACGGGTTGAGTACGGCAGCAACAGAAGCGAGGTGAATGAATGGTGTGCAGATGACAACATCGCAGTTTGGCTTGTCAGCCACGAGAGCTTCGTTGATTTCTTTTGCCAGTGCTACACCGTCTTGCAGGTTCATGTTCATCTTCCAGTTGCCTGCTACAATTTTCTTTCTCATTTTCTTTTTGTTTTTAAAGAGTTTGTTTATGCTGTTTGTATTTTCTTTTCCTTTTATCCATCGTGTCCATGCCCAGAGTCTGTCGGCTACGGTCAGGAGTGTGAGGGGAAGCAGAAACCAAAGGATGATGCGCACCAGTCTTTGCGAGTTGCTTTCCGTCGGCATCCTGCCTATGTCGAGACGGTCGAGGCTTGCCGTCATCTCCGAGGCCTTAGGCAGCGCGTTGTGGCTCCATTTGTTTATCACTTTGCCGTCCTTGAGGAGCACGAGTCCGGGGTTGCTTCGTATTATTGTCTTCAGCGTTGTCTCATCGGCGGTGACGAATGAATATTCGGCTCCTGTGAGTTCGCGCCACCTCTCCATCGCGTTTTGCGAACTTGCGGTGAGGCAATAGAACGGGACATCGTACTCGTGGGCGTACTCATAGAGTTGGTCTATGTCGCCGAAGTTGCTGTCATCGGCATTCTCCAGTTGCGGAGCAACGAGGAGGAAGGTGTAGCCCGGGTCTTGCACCACCTGCTCTGTGATGTCGTCGCCCGTCTCGCTGTCGGTGAGTGAGAAGTCGTGTATGGGCGGTTCGTAGCCCGCTTTGGTCTGGACTGTCTTCGATTCCACAAACTCCCATGTGGAGTCGGGGTAGTTGTCGAGCGTGAACTCCTGCGTCTTGCCGTCCTTTTTGAGTATGAAGGTGGTCTCAAACTCGGGCTGCTCGGCACCTTCGGGTATCTCCATCCCCTTCCGTATGTCGGCTCCTATGTGGTAAGGACGGAAGTCGATGAAGGGCAGCAGGTAAAGGCACAGCGTGCTTGTTGCCAACATGTAGATGACGGTGAAGTTGAAGACAATCCACTGATTGCTTTTTGAGATGAGGCGGGGCATACTCAATGGCGACCTCATCATCACCACCGTGCAAGCCAGCAGCACCACGTTCTTCAGCAGTGTCTGACCGTTAGTGAGGGTGATGGCATCGCCGAAGCAGCCGCAGTCGCTCACGGGATTGGCGAAATAAATCCATATTGTGAGCAGAGTCATCGCCACCATGACGAGGGTCAACAGCTTCGTCACGAGTCGGCGGCGTATGGCGAAGAGCACCATAATGCCTAGGGTGAACTCCATTGTGGCAAGAACCACGGCGGCAGCCAGCGTCATCCAGTCGGCTGTGTAGTCGGCGAGATGCATCGCCGCGAGGTAGTCGTGCAGCTTGTATTGCGTGCCCAGTGGGTCTATGCCTTTGGCGTAGCCCGACACTATGAACGTCAATGCCACCACGAGGCGGCACACATTCACTGCCAAGCCCTTCATTCTGTTCATCCCTGCTGCTGTTGCTCCGTCAGTTTTATCACGCCGAAGACGGCGTAATTGATGATGTCCATATAGTTGGCGTCGATGCCTTCCGACACGAGAGTGGCACCGTTGAGGTGCTCTATCTCCTTGATGCGTTGCAGTTTGGTGAGGATGAAGTCGGTGTAGCTGCTCACCCGCATGCTCCGCCACGCCTCGTCGTAGTCGTGGTTCTTGCGCAGCATGAGTGAGAGAGCGTCCTGCGCGTGGCGGTCGTAGAGCGCCATCGCCTCGTCGGGGGTGGTGTCTATGGTGTCGGCGTAGCCCTTTTCGAGTTGTATTAGTCCCACGATGCCGTAGTTGATGAGTGCAATGAACTCGGGGCGAATGCCTTCATCGACGAGAGCTTCGCCCTTCACCTCGATGGAGCGGATGCGCTTTGCCTTGATGAAGAGTTGGTCGGTGAGTGACGACGGGCGCAGGATGCGCCATGATGCGCCGTAGTCGTGCAACTTCTTCTCGAAGAGAGCGCGACATTCACTCATTGCCGTCTTAAACTGTTCTTCTGTTTTTGTCGTGTCCATAATTCTTTGCAAAAATACTAAAATCCTGCGAGATGGCAAACATTATGGCTGAGTTTCCGATGGGGTGGGGCTGCGATGTGCCTGCTTCTGTCGGAGATGTATCATGCGCACTACGCCGCACATGGCTTCGTAGCGTGCTTGGAGCGAGTCGCAGCGCACGCGGAGCATGTTTTTCTTGTAAAGGTCGGTCTCGTTGTTCCATTGTTGCGTGGCTTCGTGCAGCAGCACATCGGTCTTTGCCACGTCGTCCTGTGCCATTTTCAACGACGCGTTCTGCCACACGGTGAGGGCTTCCTTGCGTGCCTTCACCGCCTTGGGATGATGTTCGCGGAGCGAAGTGATGGAGTCGAGCGCGGCGCGGTAGTCGCCCTTCTCGTAGAGGGTGTTGATTTCGGCGAGCAGCGGAGCCGCCTTCTCATCTTCTGTCTGTGTGCAACCCGCCATAAGCAGGGCGAGAGCAAAAATCGCTAAATATCTCATTGCGACAACAAAAGTACGCTATTCTCCGCCGATACTACTCCTTTCCACCTCCATTTTAAGCATTATCGCATTGTTTTAATTATTTTTAAGGAGGAACGGAGAGCACAAAAAAGCCGTAGTAGGCGCGAATCGCCGAGATGCGCCCTTTGGACTGAAAAAAATAAAACTTAGGAGGTCGAGCCAGACGCTCAACCTCCTAAGTTAGTATTAAGTTGGCATTGCCTTTTTAGGGGTGCGTCTCGGTGATCCGCACCTACTACAATTTGCCAATGCTTCTCTTTCTTAGATGAAGATATATTTCAGCACGAAGATGATGGCAAGCACCCAGATTGTGATGTTCATCTTCTTGAAGTTGCCGCAGAGAGCGTTGATGGCAACGTAGCTGATGACACCGCTGAGGATACCGTCGGAGATGCTGTAAGTAAGGGGCATCATAACGATGGTGATGAATGCAGGGATTGACTCAGCGTAGTCGTCGAGGTCGATGTCCTTTATCGGGGAGAGCATGAAGAGTCCCACGATGACGAGCACCGGTGTTGTTGCGGCAGCAGGGATGCTGAGGAACAGCGGTGAGAAGAACAGAGCGATGATGAAGCAAACGGCTGTGGTGAACGAGGTAAGACCTGTGCGGCCTCCCTGTGCTACACCGGCGGCACTCTCAACGTAGGTTGTTGTGGTGCTGGTGCCGAAGCATGCTCCTGCCACTGTGGCTACGGCGTCAGCCATGAAGGCCTGGTCGAGTCCGGGAATCTTGCCGTCGGGACCTATCATGCGTGCCTTTGTGCACACGCCAACGAGGGTTCCCATGGTGTCGAACATATCGATGAAGAGGAAGGTGAACACCACCACGACCATATCAAGAGTGAAAATGTCGTGCCATTGGAACTGGCAGAAGATGGGTTCAATGCTCGGCGGTGCGCTGACAAACTCTGTGAACTTGGCATGATCCACAAGATCCATAGGAATGCCGATGAGGGCAGTGATGAGGATACCCAAAAGGAGGCTTCCCGGCACTTTCTTGACGGTGAGAACGCCAGTGATGATGATGCCGATGACGCCGAGAAGGGCGCTGCCCTCGGTCACGTTGCCGATTGTGATGAATGTCGCATCGTTGGGGGCGATGATGCAAGCGTTCTTAAGTCCGATGAAAGCAATGAAGAGTCCGATACCGCTTCCGATGGCTCTCTTCAGCGATGTAGGAATGGCATCGACGATAAGGGCGCGAATCTTTGTCAGCGTAAGGATGATGAAGAGCACTCCTTCGATGAGGATTGCCGTGAGGGCGAACTGCCATGGGTAGCCCATGCTAAGGCAAACAGTGAACACGAAGAATGCGTTGAGACCCATTCCCGGTGCCAGAGCGAAAGGCTTCTTGGCATAAAGGGACATCAGCAGGGTGCCGACGATGGCGGCGAGGGCTGTTGCTGTGAACACAGCGTTGGTGTCCATTCCCTGTCCTGCAAGGTTGCTGAAGATGCTGGGATTGACGGCGAGGATGTAAGCCATCGTAAGGAAGGTGGTCACTCCTGCGATAATCTCGGTCCTTACATTGTGTTTTGCGGGGTCAAACCCGAAAAGTTTCTGTAACATTATGTTTTATTTTAGATGTAATTAGAAGTCCCATTTAACACCGAGGCAAGGACGGCACTTGAAACCGCTTGTCGAGCCGAAATCGTTGCTCAACTCAATTTCGGTACCGACATTGAGGTTAGGCACACCGAAGTGCTGGCCTACTCTGTACCACAATTGTGGCTCAGTGATGAACACTGTCTTGGCAACCGATGCTTCGCCGTCTTTGTTGACAACTCCGTGTGTCTCCCACCAGAAGTCGGCGAAACCGTCGAACTTAAGTCCCTTAACACCGAAGATGTCGTTGCATGCCCACACTGCGGTGAACTGCAAGGGAGCGTCCTGGTCGGTGGCGCGGATGGTCTTGTAAAGCAACTCAAGGTTAAGGGTGTTCTTGTAAGCCTTGTCGTGAAGGAAATATTCCACACCGAAGAGCCATGCGTTGTTGATGCCATAATACTGTGCGATGCCGCCGTTGTATTCTGCATGCAGACTCAAGTCCTTGAGTTTTGTGTTCTGCCAGAAGTTGAGAGCGCGGGCAATCTCGGTGTAGGTGCCGCCGGGGGCAACTCGCTTAATCTGACCTTTCACCTCTGCATCGTAGTGGAAGTCGTGGTCAACGAAGAAATAAGTGCTACCCCATTTGTCCTGTTTGAACATTTCGAGGGTAAGAGTTATCCACTCTCTGTCGTTACCGAAATCGTAGAATAACTGAGCGTTTACTTGTGCGTTCGCCTTTGTAACGCCCATGAACAGCATGGCAACAAGCGCCATGGTCATAACAAACTTGTTAGTTTTCATTGTAATGATTGTAATTAATGAATAAAAATAATATGCTTCAATGTGTAATGACGGCTGAAAAATTTTTTGCAAAAATATACATTTTTTGTGAAATGGCGGCATAAGTAGCCGTGTTTTTGTTTATTTGTGTGTAAAAAGTGAATGAAAAACAAAAAATGTGGAACCCGAAAAAGGGTTCCACATTATTATATTAAGGGCGCGTCTAAGCATTATATTAAGGGCGCGTCTCGGCGATCCGCGCCTACTACTTATTAGCGCCACAACGCTTTTTTGCCTTTCGTGACGACGATGCCTTTATAGCCTCGCGTCACCTTTTGCCCTTGCAGATTATATAAGGTGGCGGCACTGCTCTGGCTCTTTGCGCTGATGTCGCTTATTCCTGAGACGATGTCTTTGAACACCACGTCGCCAAGATTCTTGTTGTTCCGGGCGTACCACTCCTTCATATAGGCTCCCTCTTCAGCGAGGTTTTCCTTCAAGGTGATGGGGTTTCCGTTCCATGCGGCATATTCGCGCGCCCACGCTCCCGACTCCGTGAGTTGGCTGACGTAGTTGTCCACGCACGCAGAGAACATGTTGTCGGAGAGCGATGACTGTCGGAGTGCTCTCCAACGCTGCGCCACATTCCACTGATAGTCATTTGTCTTGTTGTTCCACAACTTGTTGTAGATGCTCACATTCAGGAGTGTCGCGTTGTCGGCAAGGCTGTTGTCGTAGGCGTTGTCTACGCTCCAACCGAGCGAAGCGTCGAGGTTCCACGGCGTGATGAGCATCTGCTTGCCGTCACCCAGGTCCTTAATGCTGAGGAAGGTGTTGTTCATCGCGTTGTTGTTCAATCCTTGCGAGAGGCAGAACACATGGTAGTCGATGAAGTTCTGCTCGTGGATGTTGTCGCCGACGGAGGCTTCGAAGGTGTCGTCATAAGGGCTGTTGCAGAAGTCAATGAAGTCTTTCAGCGGCGTGTAGGAGGCTTCGCAGGGGTAGTCGTCGGGGTATTCCAGCGTCCAACTGTTCCATGCCTCGCCGTCCATCTGTTCCGTTTCGTAACCGTTGAGGAGCGTTGCAGCACAGTCGCCGTCGGCTTTGTAGAGCACACCTTTTATTATAGGGCTGCCGTCATCGGCTGTCTTTGCCTTCTTTACGCCAAGGAGTTTGCGGTTGATTTTGTCGGTCAGACAGTACAGCCCGTGATAATCGCCGTTGATGAAGAGTTCCGCCATATAGCCGTGCGTGCCGTTGCGGGAGTTGTAGTCGGTGTCGTAGGGAGTGCCGGAGAAACTGTTCCAGAGGTCGAAGTTGAGTCGGTTGCGCATGCGGGCAGGGTCGGTCTGCATGGCATCGAGTATCCAGGCGTCGTCCTCGCGGATGCCCAAGACAGCCGCGTCAAGACTCTTTCCGCTCTCGTTGAGGAGTTTCACTGCAAACGATTTCTTGTCGTAGAGGGTTGATTTCTCGCCGCGATACTTCACCTTGCAGCTGAAACTTGCTGTTTGTTCGCCGTTGGTGCGCTTCTGGGGGTCGTTTATCTCCATTGTGGCGTTGGCGTAGCTGTCGCCCGAAAGCGACTCCTTGTCAACGGTGAGATTGATGAGTGGGAGCGAGTTTTCGTTGAGGGTGGCACTCAATGTCTCGTAGTCGCTCTTCTTTTCCACGATTTCCGTGGGTATGCCGGCAAACATGTTGTTCTGCAGATTGTCGAAATTGGTGCTGTACCACGTCTTTATGTAGTCCGCCTCTTCGTCCAAATCCTTCTTCAGGGTCACGGGGTTACCGTTCCATGCGTTGTATTCCCGTTCCCACGCCCCCGACTCCTTGAACTGCGACACATAGGTGTCCACCCGCTCGTTGAAGGCGTCTTTGGAGAGGATTGTCTTGCTGAGGGTGCGCCATTGGTCTGCCACGGAGGTCTGATACTTGTTGATGTTGCCGTACCAGAGGCGTGAGAACAGCATCACTTTCATTATCATGTCGTTGTCGGCGACATAGTCATGGTAAGAGCCTTCCCATTCTCCGCCCAACGAAGTGTCCAAGTCCCACGGCGTGATGAGCATCCGTTTGCCTTTGTTTATGTTCACGATGCTGAGGAAGGAGTTCTTCATCGTGTTGTCGCGCAGCCCCAGTGCGAGGTAAAACACATTGTAGTCGATGACGTTCTGCATGTAAAGGTTCTCGTCGAGACCGCTTGTGAAGTCATCGTCCGATGTGTAGGCGCAATAGTCGATGAAGTTCTTCAGCGGCGTGTAGGAGGTTTCGTTGGGGTAGTCGTCGGGGTAGTCGAGTTCCCATGTGTTCCATGATGAGTTGTACATCGACTGCGAGTAGTAGCCCTGGAGATAGGCTCCTATGCCCCAGTCTCCGCATTTATAGAGCACTCCGTTGATGATTGGGTTGCCGCTGTCGTCGGTCTTCACCTTCTTCACGCCAAGGAGTTTGCGGTTCACCTTGTCGGTCATGCAGTAAAGGCCGTGATAGTTGCCGTTGACAAAGAGTTCCACGAAGTAGCCCTTTGTGCCGTTCCTGTTGCCGAAGTCGGTGCCGTAAGGCACGGTGGAGAAGTCGTTCCAGATGTCGAAGCAGAGGCGGTCGCGCATGCGGACGCGGTCTATCGCCATGGCGTTGAGAATCCATGAGTCGTCCTCGCGGATGCCAAGCACCGTCGCATCGAGGCTTTCGCCGCTGTCGTCAAGGAGTTTCACGGCGAACGACTTCTTGTTGTAGTTTATCGAAGAAGCCCCGCGATACTTCACCTTGCAGTTGAATGTCGTCACCGTGTTGCCGTCGGTGCGCTTCTGCGGGTCGGCAATCTCGATGGTGGCATTGGTGTAGTTGTCTTTCGACACAGAGGAGAGGTTCACCGACAGATTGACAATTGGCAATGACTTCTCGGTGAGTTGCTGTTTCAATTGCTCATAGGTGATGACATCGCCGGCATTGGCAACGATGGCTTGCACTATAAGCAAGAGCGTGAAAATGACTTTTTTCATAATGTGTGTAATAAGATTTCAGGTCTTAATGGTTTGCACTATCTTATGCAAAAGTAGTGTTTTATTGCGACTTTGCGTCACTTTCGAACAATTATTTTTAGGACCCGCCTATTGCGAAAAACTTGCCTGTGCCATTTCTTTTTGCTAATTTTGCACGTCATACAACGACACGACCCAAAGCGATGAAGATTTTTACCGATGCCGAACTGGCACAGATTCTCGATAAAGACATATTCCATAAGATAGGCGAAGTGGCTGACGGGATGCAGAAAGAATGCTATCTCGTGGGCGGCTATGTGCGTGACATCTTCCTCGAACGCCCCACCAACGACATCGATGTAGTGGTTGTAGGCAGTGGCATCGAGGTGGCAAAGGCGTTGCAACAACGCCTGGGGCGCAACCCCCACACTGGCGCTTGGAAAGCACACCTGTCTGTTTTCCGCAACTTCGGCACTGCGCAAGTGAAGTATCGCGACACCGAAGTGGAGTTTGTAGGGGCTCGCCGCGAGAGTTACAACCGCAACTCGCGCAAGCCGATAGTGGAAGACGGCACGCTCGAGGACGACCAAAACCGGCGCGACTTCACCATCAACGCCATGGCGGTGTGTCTGAACAAAGAGCGGTTTGGGGAACTTGTCGACCCGTTCGACGGCATCTACGACCTCGAAGACGGCATAATCCGCACGCCACTCGACCCCGACATCACCTTCAGCGACGACCCCTTGCGCATGATGCGGTGCGTGCGCTTCTCCACACAACTCAAGTTTTTCATCGCCGACGAGACTTTTGAGGCTCTCACCCGCAACGCAGAGCGCATCAAGATAATAAGCGGCGAGCGAATAGCCGACGAGCTCAATAAGATAATGTTGGCTTCACAACCCAGCCGGGGCATTATGGAACTGCAGCGTTGCGGACTCCTTCCACTCATAATGCCGGAACTGTCGGCTCTCGACATAGTGGAGACACGCAACGGAAGGGCACATAAAAACAACTTCTATCACACTCTCGAAGTGCTCGACAACGTAGCAGCCAAGAGCGACAACCTGTGGCTTCGCTGGGCAGCACTGCTCCACGATGTGGGCAAGACGAAGTCGAAACGGTGGGAGCCTGCCGTGGGATGGACGTTCCACAACCACAACTCCGTGGGCGCAAGGATGGTGCCGGAGATGTTCCGGCGACTGAAACTGCCGCTGGACATGAAGATGAAGTATGTCCAGAAACTCGTAGACCTCCACATGCGGCCCATTGTCATCGCCGACGAGGAGGTCACCGACAGTGCCGTGCGACGCTTGGTGAGCGATGCCGGCGACGACATTGACGACCTGATGACGCTTTGCGAGGCTGACATCACAAGCAAGAACGCATGCCGCAAACGCCAGTTCCTCGAGAACTTCCGTATGGTTCGCGAGAAGATTGCCGACCTTCAGGAACGCGACTACAAGCGACTGCTGCAACCCGTGATTGACGGCAACGAGATAATGCAAATGTTCCACCTCCAGCCTTGCCGCGAAGTGGGGACGCTGAAACAGACCCTCAAGGATGCCGTCCTCGATAATCGCGTTGCCAACGAGCGCGAACCCCTCATGCAACTCCTTCTCCAAAAGGCGAAGGAAATGGGACTAAATCCCACAAATCGAACGTAAATATAAGTCTCCCACAGATTGCACGGACGACACAGATTTTAAACTGTCGAAGACTTGGTGAACTCCGCTTAAAATATAGAGA
>CAYXGN010000009.1:5745-21610 GCA_964464505.1 uncultured Prevotella sp. | reverse complement strand
TTCACTTCGCCGTCAATCACGACATACTCGTCGTCCTTGTTGAACATGGTGTAAGCCTTGAGCAACTGCTGCAAAGTGTGTACGCGTTCGGACTGAACGGCATAATGATTGAGCAAGTCATCCTTCTTGTCGAGGCGTTCCTGCTCGCTGAGACCTGCCTCATTCTCGAGGGCAGAGAGTTGGGAAGTGATGTCGGGGAGCACGAAGAGTTCCTTGTCGTTCACCTGATTGGCGAGCCAATCCGTTCCCTTGTCGGTGAGGTCGCAACTGTTGAGTTTCTCATCGACAACGAAATAAAGGGGCTGGACAGCCTCCGGCATGCGGCGGTTGTTGTTCTCCATGTAGTGCTCTTCCGTCTTGAGCATGCCTGCCTTGATGCCTTCCTCGGAGAGGTATTTGATGAGAGGCTTGTTCTTTGGCAGTGCTTTATGGGAGCGGTAGAGGGCGAGGAAACCTTCTTCGAGTTTCTTCTGGTCGTTGTTCTTCTGTCCCTCGGCGATGAGTTGCTTTGCTTCCGCCAGGAACTGTGTGGCGAGTTTGCGCTGCACATCGACAAGACGCTCCACGAGGGGCTGATACTCTTCGAACATCTGGTCGTCGCCTTTTGCCACCGGACCCGATATAATAAGCGGTGTACGGGCATCATCGATAAGCACGGAGTCCACCTCATCGACAATGGCGTAGTTGTGTTTGCGCTGCACGAGGTCGGCAGGAGAGAGAGCCATGTTGTCGCGCAGATAGTCGAAACCGAACTCGTTGTTGGTACCGAAGGTGATGTCAGCCATGTAAGCCTTGCGGCGTTCGGGAGAGTTGGGACGGTGCTTGTCAATGCAGTCGACGGAGAGTCCGTTGAACATATACAAAGGCCCCATCCATTCGGAGTCACGCTTGGCGAGGTAATCGTTCACGGTGACGACATGAACGCCGTTGCCTGTGAGCGCGTTGAGGAACACTGGGAGCGTGGAAACAAGAGTCTTACCCTCACCGGTAGCCATCTCCGCAATCTTGCCTTGGTGCAGGGCGATACCGCCAAAGAGTTGGACATCGTAGTGAATCATCTCCCACTTCTGGTCGTTGCCGCCTGCTGTCCAATGGTTGTGATAGTAAGCCTTGTCGCCTTCTATTGTGATAAAGTCGTTCTTGGGGTTTGCTGCCAACTCACGGTCGAAGTCGGTGGCAGTGACGATGGTCTCCTCGTTTTCCGCAAAGCGGCGTGCCGTGTCCTTGATGATGCTGAAAGCCACCGGCATAACGTCGTTGAGGGCTTTCTCATAAAGGTCGAGAATTTCCTTTTCGAGTTTGTCAATGGCGTTGAAGATTGCCTCGCGCTCATCAATGGGAGTGTCCTCAATCTTCGCCTTCAACTCTTCTATCTTCGCTTTCTGCTCTTTGGCAGAGTCCTGCACATACTGTTGCAGTTGCTTGCTGCGGGCTCGCAGGTCGTCATTGCTCAAAGCCTTAATCTCGGGATACACCTTCTTCACTTCCTCAACGAGAGGTTGGATGAGTTTCATGTCTCGCGACGACTTGTTGCCAAACAATGACTGTAAAAAGTTATTGAAATTCATTGCTTATGTTGTTTTTATTTTTTCTTGTTTCGCCAATTGGGGTGTAAAATTACTAATAATTTTCCATTCGCGCCCCATTATCAAGCATAAAAGGCTGTTTTTATGCGCTTTTCATGCTTTTGACAACAGTATGACGGCAGTGCACCACGCTATTGCAAGGGTGCCGAAGAGCAAGCGTTCGGCGCGCGAATGCGGATGGCTTTGGCAACAGTGGGAGCAATGCGGTCGACTGTTGCGGGGAGGTTGTTGTGCGAAGCCTTTATGCCTGCTCCGTAGAAAATGATTGGGAAAGGCACAAAAGCGGCACGGGAATAATAGCTTTCGTTGTTGTCCTCATTGACAATCTGCCAACCCGGGGCAGTCTCTATGATGAGGTCGCCGCTTACAGAGGGGTTGTAAGGACTGGTGGTGACGCTGCGCACTCCTGCCGTCTGCGCAAGGAGTTCCTTCGAACGCACCACGGCATCGGTGAAACTTATGCGGCGCTGCTCAATGAGTTTGTGATTGAGGTAAATCTGGTTGCGATAGCTTGCCTCGATGTATTGCCCTTGACCGTAAATGGCACCAAGGTACATGTTGAGCAGATTGCAGGTGCGGTTAATGTAGAACGTGCCAGAAGGGATGCGGTAACGCCCGTAGTCCACGGGCTCATCGGCGGTGTAACCCGTACTTGTAAGGACGAAGAGGACATTGTCATTGCCCACTTTGTCCTCAATCCGCTTTATGAGCGAAGCCAGGGTCTTGTCGAGTTTTACATAGACTATCTCCATCGCCGTCTGCCAATTGGTGATGTCGGTGGTCTTGGCAGAGAGCGTCACCGACAGCATATCGGTGATGTCGTCGCGCCCCATAGCCATGTTTTCCACACAGGCGACGGAGAAATTAGCCACATCGTCGTTGTCTTGCGTCGACGCGTTGGCACTTGTGTAGGCGCGGATAAGGCTTTGTGCTGTCTTGGGATAATAGGATGACGTGCTCCAACGCCGTGTCCTGTCGTTTATCCAGAACGCCCCGTCGGCGGCATGTCCGCCATAGAGCACGGCAGCGTCCTTGTCGTAAGCCACGCTGTAGACGATGGCGACACCCTTGGTAGCCACCTTCAGCTCATCGCTCACGGTGGATGTTATCATCTTCTGCGGCGAGGTGCCGAAGGTCTCGTCGTCGGTGCACTGCACAGGGCGCAGTGTGGCGCGGTCGAGCCATTGCGTGCCTACAATATTATTATAATGTGGCGTGGTGCCGGTGGCTATCGTTGCTATTGCCGAAGCCCTGTCCACGGGGGAGAAAGGATAACTCGCTGCCTCGTAGACACTACCGTTCTGCAACAGCTTGCGGAAGCCGTCTGCACCGTAAAGTGAAGAAAAATGCTCTATGTAATCGGTGCGCAACTGGTCGATGGCGATATTTACCACCAGCCGCGGAGCAGGTTGCAGACTCTGGGCCTGCAATTCAATGCCACTCAGTACCGCGAGCGTGACAATTGTCGATAAATATCTTTTCATTTCTTTGTCTTATCAGTTGCACTGACTTAATTGCGTATCTAAACAGCAAAGACAATGCCACAATGTACATTCCCTCCGCATAGGTTTGGAAAATCCCGCCTAAAAAGAACAGCAGCATGAATATCATCCAACCGTAAATCCATTTGCTTACAATGCCTTTCCGCAGTTTTTTCACCGCCGGCCAAAGGTAGACGGCGGAAAGGGGATTGAGCAGGAATATCTGGAAATTGAGCCTTACGGTGGGGTGTTGCGAGAATATCATCGCAAACAAAATCACTCCGCAGAGTGCATCGACGGTGAGGATGGCTGCATCCACCGCCCAGAAGTTCTTCTTTGTGTGCCATTCCGTAAGCGTCAGCACTGCCACGGCGACGGCAAAAGCCACGGCACACTGCATGGGGGTAAAGGGGAAGCCCTCGTCGTGCGCGCGTTTCTCGGGTGGGAGGAGCCACCCTTCGCCTGTCACCAAGGGACGGTCGCTGCCGTCGGTATTGAAAATCCTTGCATGGGAGAAATCCTTTTTCAGGTTGAACGGCAGGAACTGCTGCTCTTCATAACTTGCAGGGAGGTCGGCTTTCACTCCCAACAGGAGGTCATTGCCGAACGCCGCCCACGGATGCGCGGCAGTGTAGGAATGTATCATCTCCCTGAACGAAGGATGCCCCTCTGCCGTTTCGCCGTAGCCCACACGCCCGTCGATGTTCTTTTCTATTATGTCGCGCGCCCTTGTGGTGCAGTTGTCGAAGAAATAATTGTAACGGTAGACGCGGTTTTGCGGCTCATAGTTCAGCGCGATGGCTGCCGCCAACGCCTCTTTCTCGTCAGCAGTGAGGTTGAGTTGCTGCTGCCAGATGCCGCAGCCCGAGGGAGCATAATGCCGTTTGAAGTCTTCGAAGGGTTCTATTCCCATTTCATAATCGGTGAGCCCGAAGACAAAGCGCAGCACGAAGAAGGGTTTGTCGAAAGAGAACATTCCGTAGTTCACGGCTACATCGATGCCGCGCCCGCGGTCTTCATAGCGCAACGCCGTGTGCCCATAGAGGCTGTAGACATTCTGTCTCGGCCCGCAGGTGAGCAGACTGACGCGCACGGAGTCACCACTGGCGTTTGTTCTCTCCGCAGGGTTCTGGGCTTGTGCAGTCTTTGTTGTCAACAATAAGCAAAAGAGCAGCACAGCATAACTTAAAAACCGCCTAAAATGTTTCACGATGCAAAAATAACTTTAATTTCCCACTTATCGTGCCATTGTTTCATTTTTTTTCGATAATTTTGCAGCCAATTGTTGTTTGAAAGTGGAATGAGAGCCTCCCGTCACGGGTTTGCGTTTTCCACATTATTATATTTATAAAGGCAGAAAGCAAATGAAGAAAGCAATCATAGCCGCTTTGATGCTCGTTGTTTCGATAGCGGGGAAGGCTCAGAGTGGCACCAATTCTCCTTACAGTCAGTATGGCTTGGGCGTGCTCAGCGACCAGACCAGCGGCTTTAACCGTGGAATGAACGGACTCGGTTACGGTTTCCACGAGCACAATCAGGTGAACTTCCTCAACCCTGCTTCCTATGCCTCGCTCGATTCTCTCACTTTCATCTTCGATGCCGGTGTCTCCGGGCAGATTACCAATTTCAATGAGAGCGGCACGAAGGTGAACGCCAAGAACGCCAATCTGGAATATGTGGTGGCAGGGTTGAAGTTGCACAAACGCCTCGGACTGAGTTTCGGCATTCTTCCTTTCACCAATGTGGGCTACGACTATTCCTCTTCGGCGAATGTCGGTACCCTCTCCGATGACAATTCCTCCACCGTCTACTACAACACTTACAGCGGCTCGGGCGGTTTCCATCAGGTTTATCTCGGTCTTGGCTGGATGCCTTTCAAAGGCTTCGCCGTCGGCGTGAACGGAGGCTACCTCTGGGGCAGTTACACCCGCTCGGTGGTCAACTCCTACAGCGACACTTATGTCAACACCCTTTCGAAGTATTACACAGCCTCGGTAAACAGCTACAAGCTCGATTTCGGCGCGCAGTACACCGCACGCCTCTCCAAGAACGACAAACTTACAATAGGCCTCACCTACAGCCTTGGCCACAGCATCGGGGGCAATCCCGAGTGCAAGGTCATCTCGCAGAATGCGCAGACATCCGTTTCCGACACCACCGTCTACAAGGCTGACAAGGGTCTCGAGATTCCTGCCGTCCTCGGCGCGGGCTTGGCGTGGGAGCACAGCGGCAAGTGGAAAGTGGGCGTGGACTACTCGCTGCAGAAATGGTCATCCGCATCGTTCCCGCAGTACGCCATCGTCAATGACGTTCCCCAGTACAAGGCTTCCACGGCGGCATTCTCCGACCGGCACAAGGTGACGCTCGGAGGAGAGTTCTGCCCCAATGAGTACGGCCGCAATTTCTTCCACCGCATTCACTATCGTCTGGGAGCGTCCTACGCCACCCCCTACCTGAAAATCGGAGGGCAGGACGGCCCGAAAGAATACAGCGTGAGCTTTGGTTTCGGCATCCCAATTGTCAACACCTACAACAACCGCTCGCTGCTCAACATCTCGGCGCAGTGGGTGCGCCAGGACTCCAAAGCCTTCATTACAGAAAACTCGTTCCGCATCAACATTGGTCTTACGTTCAACGAGCGGTGGTTTGCGAAATGGAAGATGGAGTAACGGGTTCTGTTTATTCACGGATTGAAGTTTGAACTGCATCAGATATATACTCCCTTTCCTTTTGGGCTGTGTGTTCATTGCTTCGTGCAAGGAGCAGAAGGAGCACACGGCTTCCGCCATTCGCGACCGCGACTCAGTGTCGATGATGACGAGTTACGGTGTGAACACGCTCATCTCCGACTCCGGCGTGATAAAATACCGCATCGTCAGCGAGCGGTGGGAGGTGAACACGGTGCGCAATCCGTCGCGATGGATTTTCGAGAAGGGCATCTTCTTCGAACAGTTCGATGAGAAATTCCATGTGCAGGCCTACGCCCAGTGCGACACGGCTTACTATTACGACCAACGCCGGCTGTGGGAGTTGCGGAGCCGTGTGAGCATCCTCACGAAGGACGGCGTGCGCTTCACAAGCGAGCAACTGTTCTGGGACACCGGGGCACACGAATTCTATTCGTTCGTCCCCTCAAAACTTGTAACCCCCGACCGTGTGCTGGAAGGCACTTATTTCCGCAGCGACGAGAGGATGACGAAGTATTATGTCTCCAACAGCAAAGGGGCTTTCGAGAAGGCAGACATAATGGGTTCGGGCGACACCGTCGCCACAGCACCCGACACTGTCAAGGCCTCCATACGCCCGCAAGCACTGCCTCAGCGCAAGACGGGAAGGTAAACGCGACTCGACTATTACAACAAATTATAATCAACTACATAAAAAAGTGGCAGCAGATATACCTCTTTTAATTAGTATCGCCATCACCCTGGTGTTGTCGGCATTCTTTTCCGGCATGGAGATAGCCTTTGTGTCAAGCAACAGAATGCTTGTGGAAATGGACAAAGGCAGAAAGGGGCTTTCCCAGAAAATCCTTTCCACGCTCTATGCCCATCCCAACGGCTTTGTAAGTACGATGCTCGTCGGCAACAACATCGTGCTCGTGGTCTATGGCATTCTCATAGCCAACCTCTTCGACAAAACCATCTTCCAGTCGCTCGATGCAGGCATCCGCGTGACGGCAGACACCATCCTCTCCACCATCATCGTGCTTTTCGTGGGCGAGTTCCTGCCAAAAACGCTTTTCAAGAACAACGCCAACCGACTCCTTACCTTCTTCGCCGTGCCGGTCTACATCTTCTATGTCGTGCTCTGGCCTATAAGCCGTTTCTCCACCTTCCTGTCGCGATGCATCCTCCGGCTGTTCGGGAAGAAGATAGAAACGGAGACCGATGACGAAGGATTCTCAAAGGTCGACTTGGACTATCTCGTGCAGTCGAGCATCGACAACGCCACCGACGAAACGGAGATTAACGATGAGGTGAAGTTCTTCCAGAACGCCCTCGACTTCTCCGACACCAAGGTGCGCGACTGCATGATACCCCGCACGGAAATCAATGCGGTGGATGTGAACGACTGCTCGCTCGAAGAACTGATGCAGAAGTTCATAGAAAGCGGCAACTCCAAAATCATTGTCTATAAGGACGACATCGACCATATTATTGGCTACATCCACAGCTCCGAGATGTTCCGCAACAGCGACGGATGGCGCAACAACGTGTGCTCCATGCCGTTCGTGCCCGAAACGATGGCGGCACAGAAACTGATGCACATCTTCCTGCAACAGAAGAAGAGTCTCGGCGTGGTGGTCGACGAGTTCGGAGGCACCAGCGGCATCGTGTCGCTAGAAGACATCGTGGAGGAAATCCTCGGCGACATAGAGGACGAACACGACAGCCTCAAATACATAGCCAAGCAGTTGGGCGACGGCGAATACCTTCTTTCGGCACGCCTCGAGATTGACAAGGTGAACGAAATGTTCGGCCTCGACCTGCCCGAGAGCGACGAATACATGACCGTAGGAGGCTACATCCTCCACGAATATCAGAGTTTTCCAAAACTCAATGAGGTCATCAACATCGGGCATTTTGAGTTCCGCATAGTCAAAAACACGATGACAAAAATCGAACTCGTAAGGCTAAAAGTTCACCCTTAAAGGGATTTTTTTATGCAAAGTTGCGCTTGTTTGCCGAAGAATTAGTATTTTTGTACGCATTTTGCAGCACCCCCAACGGCTTGCCGCAGGCTTTGTGTGTGTCAAAACCACTGTCAGCCACACGGTTAGCATCAAAGAGAAAGAAAAAACAACAAATAAAACAATAAAAATAATGGCAGCATTAGGAAAAATCAAAAGCAAAGGAGCCCTGCTGATAGGCATCATCGCCTTGGGCCTTTTTGCATTTATCGCTGAGGAAATGTTCCGTTCTTGCGAGTCTACCAATAACGACAGACGACAGCAAGTAGGCGAAGTGTTGGGTGAAAAAATCAATGTGCAAGACTTCCAGAAGCTTGTCGATGAGTACGGCGAGGTGGTTAAGATGCAGCAAGGCACCGAGAACCTCAACGACGCACAACTCAATCAGGTGAAGGACATGGTTTGGAACACTTACGTTCAGACCAAAATCATTGAGAACGAGACAAAGAAACTCGGTCTGTGCGTTACCGATGCCGAGATGCAGAACGTGCTCACAGAGGGCACCAACCCCATGCTCATGCAGACACCGTTCGTCAATCAGCAGACAGGACGCTTCGATGTGAACGCCCTCAAGAAGTTCCTCGCAGACTATAAGGCACAGAAAAACGCCAACCCGCAGCTTGCAAAACAGTATGAAACGATTTACAGGTTCTGGGTGTTCATAGAGAAAACACTGCGCAACCAGTTGCTTGCACAGAAGTATCAGGGCCTTTTCTTCCACTGTCTGCTTTCCAACAAGGTGGAAGCAAAGATGGCTTTCAAAGACCAGAATGAGGAAAGCCAGATACAGCTTGCAGCATTCCCCTATACAAGCATTGACGACAAGAAGGTTCAAGTGACCGATGCCGACATCAAGGCCAAGTACGACGAGATGAAGAGCCGCTTCAAGCAGCCCGTTGAAAGCCGCGACATCAAGTACATCGACGTGCAGGTTCAGGCTTCCGGTGCCGACCGTGCAGCCCTCCTTAAGGAGTTCGAAGGCTACAGCAACGACCTCGCTGCCGCTGCCGACCCCACGGAAGTGGTGCGCAAGAGTGCCTCCCTCGTCAGCTACCTCGGCGTTCCTGTCACAAAGAACGCTTTCCCGTACGACATACAACAGCGTCTCGACTCAATGGCAGTGGGCAGCACAAGCAAGGTGACGGAGAACAAGCAGGACAACACCCTCAACCTCGTCAAACTCGTCTCCAAGCAGCAGTTGCCCGACTCGGTGCAGTATCGCCAGATTCAAGTGGGCGGAACAACAGCACAGGAGGCTGCCACCCGCGCCGACTCCATCTATAAAGCACTCAGCGCCGGTGCCGACTTCGAAGCCTTGGCAAAGAAATATGGTCAGACAGGCGAGAAGACTTGGCTCACCACCAACCAGTATCAGCATGCCGCTTCACTCGACAAGGACACCAAGAACTATCTTTACAGTCTCAACACAATGGCTGTGAACGAGATGAAGAACATCTCCCTCACACAGGGAGCAATCATCGTTCAGGTGGTTGACCGCAAGGCAATGGTCTCCAAGTATGTTGCCGCTGTCGTTAAGAAGAACATCACCTTCTCGCGCGACACCTATTCCGCAGCCTTCAATAAGTTCAGCTCTTTCATCAGCGCAAACACCACTGCCGAGGCAATCGTGAAGAATGCGCAAAAGGCTGGCTACACCGTTAAGGAGGCAAAGGACGTTACCACCGCCACACACGACCTGGCAGGCATCCGCAGCACTCGCGAAGCATTGCGCTGGCTCTTCGATGCCAAGGCTGGCGACGTGTCGTCGATGTATGAGTGCGGAGACAACGACCACATGCTTCTCGTTATCCTCGACCGCGTGAACCCGGAAGGTTACGTCTCCTTGGAGAACGAACAGCTGAAGGAGTTCGTCAAGAGCGAGGTCATCAAGGACAAGAAAGCAGAGATGCTTATTGCCAAGGCACAGGGCGTGAAGGACATCAACTCTGCCAAGGCTAAAGGCGCAGTGGTGACGGAAGTTAAGCAGGTGACCTTCGCTTCACCGGTATTCATCGCTGCCACAGGAGCACAGGAGCCCGCTCTCAGCGGTGCCGTTGCAGCAGTGGCAAAGGGTAAGTTCTCTGCAAAACCCGTCAAGGGCAACAGCGGCGTTTACCTCTTCCAGGTGGTGAACAAGACACAGCGCCCCGGCAAGTTCGACGCAAAGACAGAGGAGCAGAAACTTAGTCAGAAAGCCATGCAGATGGCTTCCAACTCCATGAACGAGCTTTACCTCAAAGCAAAAGTCGTGGACAAGCGTTACCTCTTCTTCTAAACCGGAATCCATTTAAGTCTTAATACAAAAGGAGCGATGCCATGCATCGCTCCTTTTCTTATAATGCCTCTCTATCACATTGATACCGAGCACTTTGCAAACAAGCACCTTTTGCATTGCAAACAAGGCTTGGTTGGAGTCCAAACAACGCTTAATCGGAACACAAACAAGCCTTGTTCGAAAAGCGAAGAGTTACTTCGTGGCTTCTTCCACCATTCGCATGGCTTTCTTCTTGGCCTTGTCGAGGGCGGACTGGGCTTTATTCTTGGCGGCAGACTTCTTTGCTGACTTCACTTTGTCGTAGAGTTGCCAGAGGCGGCAAGCCTTGGTGGCTTCCTTAAACGCTGTGGTGAAGGCCGTGGCGGTGGCTTCCGTAGCTGCCTCCTCTTCGGCGGTGGCATAGGCGTGGCGGTAGCCATGCGTCTTGTTCCAGAGTCCGCGAGTGAAATCGGGGAAGGCGACGGCGGCGCAGTCGTTGTCGAGAGACAAGGCGGTGAGCTCGCCGATGGAGCACCATTCAGCCAAGTCGTACACATCCATATCGAGTGGCAAACCGTTCTGCAAGCAGTAGACGAGGCGCGCCGACATCACGAAGTCCATACCACCATGACCTCCCACCACCTTTGCGAGGGCTCCGAACTTCCTTAAAATGGGACTTTCGTATTTCTCTTCGAGCACCTTGCGCTGCTCTTCGGGCATAAAACTGTGCGACGACAGATTGTCCACGACAGGCTGATTGCCTGTGGCAAGGAGTTGATTGCCGTCCACGGCATAGCCCTCAATAGGATATTTGTTGGCGAAACCCTTTGTGCCAGTGAGCTGATAGAGTCGGCTGTAAGGCTGCGGTGTCATCACATCGTGCTGGAGTTCAATCACTTTCGCGTTGGCAGTGCGTATTAGCGTGGTGGTATGGTCACCGCTACGGAAGTTGTCGCAAGTCTTACCCGTGCGCTGTTCCACCAATGCCTTGCCATTGATGCTCTTTGTGTCCATTGCCACCAACATTGCCATGCGGTCGCCACGGTGTATGTCAAGCACCTGAGCCACGGGACCTAAGCCGTGTGTCGCATACAGGTCACCGCGGTTCTCACGGTTGTATTTCAGTCGCCAACCCAGCTGTTCGGTGTCCGACCCGTCAGGATTTTTCCAGTAAAGGTCCCAATATTCATCGAGGTTATGGATGTAGGCGCCCTGCGCACGGATTATCTCGCCGAACACACCTTGTTGTGCCATGTTGAGAGTGCGCATCTCGAACCAGTCGTAGCAGCAGTTTTCAAGAATCATACAGTTCAGTTGTTTCTGCTCGGCGAGGTTGACAAGTGCCCAACACTCTTCGAGGTTCATTGCCGAAGGCACCTCACTCGCCACGTTCTTGCCATTCTGCAAGGCGCACTTCGCCACTTCGGCGTGATGCTTCCAGTCGGTGGCTATATAGACGAGGTCAATGTCCGGGCGTTGGCATAAGGCTTCGTAGCCCTTCGCGCCGTAGTAGACGGCGGCAGGGGCGAGACCGTTCTTGCGCAGCGTCTCGTTCTGTTGCTCGGCGCGTTCTTGCTCGAAGTCGCAGAGGGCGACAATCTGCACACCCGGTATTAGGCAGAAGTCAGCCACCGCTGTTGTGCCGCGCATACCCAGACCGACGAAGCCCACGCGCACCGTCTTCATCTTTGGCAGTCGCAGACCGATGACATCCTTTTGTCCGGCAGGGCGCGCGGGCGACTCAATCTGAATTTTTCCGTTGTTCCAATGCCATTTCGTTGATGGCGAGAGCGACTGTGCGCCGACTGGTAGTATGCCGAAAGTGAGCATCACGGCGCACGCAAGGCTGAAGAGTTTTGTTGTTTTCAAGGTTGCTATATATTAAATAATGTGTAAGTCAGAACGCAAATTTACATAATATCCGGCAAATGCTGAAATCGCATCGGTATTTTGTTTTGTCCGTCATGTTATTTTCTCGATAAATGGGTTTTCGCATTTTGATGACGCAAAAGAACATTTTAGGTGGGTTCTAAAAATTCCCACCGTAAAAATATTAAAAAATAATGGGTTGCGTTTTGTCATCTTGCGGTCTCTTTTCAATTCAATTCGCCTGTTCGTTCAGTCGTATAGCCCGCTATACTCCTTCACTCGCAAACAAATTGTCCTTGAAAATAGCCTCGCAATTTAACAAAGCCAATTTTTAGAACCCACCTTAAAAAGGAAAAACCGGTTTTTACGGGGCGGCGGTGCTAACTTGCTGTAAATACGAGGGATGAGGGTTTTGCTGAAATAATTACTGCAAAAAGGGAGTGTTTCGAGGAGAGAAAGGAAAGATTTTTTTGATGATTATTTCATGGTTTTTTATTGTCGTAAACGCGTTTTTTATTATCTTTGCAACCGTTCTTTCGTTTTTCTTTTTGGAAGTCTTTCTCAATCGGACTTTCAGAAAAGTTTTCCAAAACGGAAAACTTTTTGAAAAAAGAGAACAGAAAAGTTTTCCAAAACGGAGAAGTCTGAGCCTCTCCAGACCTACTACAAAAGGGTGCGTCTAAGCCTCTCCCGACCTCCCCTAAAAGGGAGGGGAAAAGCGATCCACACCTACTAAAAGAAACTAACAATAAACAAAAATAGAAATGGAGAATTTCAAAATTACCAAGCGTGACGGTTCCCAGGACCGCTTCTCTTTAGACAAGATAATGAACGCTGTGATAAAGGCGTTCCAGTCGGTGAACGAGCAGATTGACCTCAGTGCAATCTCGAAGATTATCAGTCGGCTCGACATGCACGACGGCATCACCGTGGAAGACATTCAGAACCAGGTGGAGGAAGCCTTGATGAGGGAAGGCTACTTCAAGGTGGCAAAGTCGTTCATGCTCTACCGCCAACGCCACACCGAAGACCGCGAGACAATGGAGAAGTTGAAATTCCTCACCGACTACTGCAACGCCTCGAATGCCGCCACCGGCTCCAAGTATGACGCCAACGCCAACGTGGAGCACAAGAACATAGCCACGCTCATCGGCGAACTCCCCAAGTCGGGCTTCATCCGTCTGAACCGCCGCCTGCTCACCGACCGCATCAAGAAGATGTACGGCAAGGAACTCGCCGACGAATATATCGACAAACTCACTCATCATTTCATTTACAAGAACGACGAGACCTCGCTCGCCAACTACTGCGCTTCGATAACGATGTATCCCTGGCTCATCGGCGGCACGACATCGATTGGCGGCAACTCCACCGCTCCCACCAACCTCAAATCGTTCTGCGGAGGCTTCGTCAATATGGTGTTTATGGTGTCGAGCATGCTCAGCGGTGCCTGCGCCACCCCCGAGTTCCTCATGTACCTCAACTACTTCATCGGCAAAGAGTATGGTGCCGACTACTGGAAAGACCCGGAAAAGGAGGTGGACCTCTCTGTGAAACAACGCTCCATCGACAAGGTCATCACCGACTGCTTCGAGCAGATAGTCTACTCCATCAACCAACCCACGGGCGCACGCAACTATCAGGCAGTGTTCTGGAACATAGCCTATTACGACAAACCCTATTTCGAGAGTCTCTTCGGGGAGTTCCGCTTCCCCGACGGCTCGCGCCCCGACTGGGACGGACTGTCATGGCTTCAGAAACGCTTCATGAAGTGGTTTAACAAGGAACGCACCAAGGCGGTGCTCACTTTCCCCGTGGAGACGATGGCACTGCTCGCCAAGGACGGCGATGTGATAGACAAGGAATGGGGCGACTTCACCGCTGAGATGTACGCCGAAGGCCACTCCTTCTTCACCTATATGAGCGACAACGCCGACTCGCTGAGTTCGTGCTGCCGTCTGCGCAACGAAATCCAGGACAACGGATTCAGCTACACCCTCGGTGCAGGAGGCGTGTCGACAGGCTCGAAGAGCGTGCTCACCATCAACCTGAACCGCTGCATACAGTATGCCGTGAACAATAAACTCGACTACAAAGAGTATCTCAGCTCAGTGATAGACCTCTGCCATAAAGTGCAACTCGCCTACAACGAGAACCTCAAAGAACTCCAGGCTCACGGCATGCTGCCGCTCTTCGACGCCGGCTACATCACCATGGGACGACAGTATCTCACCATCGGCGTGAACGGACTCGTGGAGGCAGCCGAGTTTATGGGACTCAAGATAAGCGACAACCCCGACTATCTGGCTTTCGTCCAGACCGTTCTCGGACTCGTGGAGAAATACAACAAACAGTATCGCACAAAGGATGTGCTCTTCAACTGCGAGATGATTCCTGCCGAAAACGTGGGTGTGAAGCACGCAAAATGGGATAAGGAAGACGGCTACTTCGTGCCGCGCGACTGCTACAACAGCTATTTCTACGTGGTGGAGGACGACAGTCTGAACATCGTAGACAAGTTCAAGATGCACGGAGCACCCTACATTGAGCACCTCACGGGAGGGTCGGCACTGCACATGAACCTCGAAGAGCACCTCTCGAAAGCACAGTATCGCCAGTTGCTGCGCGTGGCAGCGAAGGAGGGATGCAACTACTTCACGTTCAACATCCCCAACACCATCTGCAACGAATGCGGACACATAGACAAGCGTTACCTCAAGAAATGCCCGCATTGCGGCAGCGAGAACGTGGACTATATGACCCGCATCATAGGTTATCTCAAGCGCATCAGCAACTTCTCGAAGCCCCGTCAGCAAGAGGCACACCGTCGTTACTATGCCGAAAAGAGCAAATATACGGAGGCGTAAACACCATGCTGAAATACCTTAACACGGGAATCGTCTTTCAGGAAATACCCGACGAAGTGACGCTTTCCATAAACATCACCAACTGCCCTTGCCATTGTCCCAGTTGCCACAGCCAATATCTGTGGCAGGACATAGGCGAACCGCTCACGCCTATGGTGCTCGACAAGTTCATGAACGAGTATAAGAACGACATCACCTGCGTGTGCTTCATGGGCGGAGATGCCGAACCCTCCTATGTGGAACGCCTCGCCAACCACATGCACCGCGAGCATCCGGAGATGAAGGTGGCTTGGTATAGCGGCAGACAACGCATCCCGGCAGGCATAGACAAAAAGGCTTTCGACTATGTCAAGCTCGGTCCATACATCGAACACCTCGGTTGCCTGAAGGAACGCACCACCAACCAGCGCCTCTACAAGCGTGCCGTGGGCGACGACTTCACCGACATCACGCCACGGTTCTGGAAGAAATAAGGTGGGCTGGAAACACGCCATAAGAGCATGCAACACGAAGGAAAAGCACCACGCATAGCGATAATCGACCCTAACACTCTGGCAGTGTTAGGGTTGAAGCATATATTACAATCGGTGATGCCGGCAATGCAGACCGACACCTACGGTTCGTTTGCCGAACTCTCTGCCAACCATCCCGAACAATACTTCCATTATTTTGCCGACACCCGCGTGGTGCTTGCCAACAAAGCATTCTTTGCTGCCAACCGCCACAAGACCATTGTGCTCACGCAACTGACCGCCGAGAACTCGGGAGTGGGCAACTTCCACACCATCTGCGTGGCGCAGCCGGAGAAGCAACTCGTCCGCTCCATCCTCACCTTGGAGCAGCACGCCCACGCCAAGGGGCGCAACCTGCCGCCGTCCCCCACTCCACACGACAGCCACGACAGCATCCTCACGAAACGGGAGACGGAGGTGATGACCCTCGTCGCAAAAGGCTTGCTGAACAAACAGATTGCCGACGCACTGAACATAAGCCTCCCCACCGTCATCACCCACCGCAAGAACGTGATGGACAAACTCGGAATGAAGAGTGTGTCGGCACTCACCATCTATGCCGTCATGCACGGCTATGTGGACGTGGCAGAAATATAAGCCCTT
>CAYXGN010000009.1:0-5645 GCA_964464505.1 uncultured Prevotella sp. | reverse complement strand
ATTGATAATCGGAATTTATGCAACCAGTTTTTATAGCAGGACCTTGTGTGATTGAGTCGGAGCAACTTCTTGACACCGTTGCTGCACGCCTCGTGGAGATAAACCGCCACCTTGGCGTGGACATCATCTTCAAGGCATCGTTCGACAAAGCCAACCGCACATCGATTCGCTCGTTCCGCGGTCCCGGACTGGAGAAGGGTTTGGAGATGCTGCAAGCCGTGAAGACGAAGTATGGGCTGCGCCTCCTGACCGACATCCATGAGAGTTGGCAAGCCGAACCCGTGGGGCAAGTGGTGGATGTGATACAGATTCCCGCCTTCCTCTGCCGACAGACCGACCTCCTTGTGGCTGCCGCGAGGACGGGAAAGACGGTGAACATAAAGAAAGCACAGTTTCTGAGCGGTGCCGACATGGCTTACCCGGTAGAGAAAGCGCGCGATGCCGGTGCCTCCGACGTGTGGCTCACCGAGCGCGGAAACATTTACGGCTACAACAACCTCGTGGTGGACTTCCGCAACATCCCCGATATGCTGGACATCCTTCCAACCGTCATTATGGACTGCACGCACAGTGTGCAACGCCCCGGAGCAGGCGGAGGCAAGACCTCGGGCGACCGCCGTTTCGTGCCTTCCATGGCGAAGGCGGCGAAGGCTTTCGGTGCCACAGGCTACTTCTTCGAGGTGCATCCCAACCCCGACGAGGCGCTCAGCGACGGACCTAACATGCTGCCGCTCGACGAACTGGAACCGCTCATCAAAACACTAAATGACTGATTTGAACATGGACGAGAAAGCAATGGAACGCTTGAAGCACGTGAGGGAATACGCCTCACACTGCATCCACGATGAAGCCGAGGCTTTGTTGGGGTTGATTCCGCTGTTGGACGACAACTTCAACAAGGCTGTCGAACTGATATATGGCTGCCACGGCAAAGTGATTGTCACCGGCGTGGGCAAGAGCGGACACATAGGTGCGAAGATGGCAGCGACACTTTCGAGCACAGGCACGCCGTCGTTCTTCATCAATCCCCTCGATGTCTTCCACGGCGACCTTGGAGTGATGACCCCTGACGATGTAGTCCTCGCCATAAGCAACTCGGGGCAGACCGACGAACTGCTTCGCTTCATCCCGATGGTGCTGCACATGAACATCCCAATCATAGGGATGAGCGGCAACCCGGAATCGCTGCTCGCCAAGTATTCCACCGTTCATATCAACGTGAGGGTGCAGAAAGAGGCGTGTCCTCTCAACCTCGCACCGACGAGCAGCACCACCGCCACGCTCGCAATGGGCGATGCCTTGGCAGTGGCATTGATGAGAGTGCGCGACTTCAAGCCCAAAGACTTCGCACAGTTCCATCCGGGCGGCGAACTCGGCAAGCGGCTCCTCACCACGGCAAGCGATGTGATGCGCACCGAAGACATGCCTGTCCTGCCCAAGGACATGCACCTCGGCGAAGCCATAATCCTTGTGAGCAAAGGGAAACTGGGACTCGGCGTGACTCTGGAGGACGGCAAGGTGACGGGCATCATCACCGACGGCGACATCAGAAGGGCGATGGAGACATGGCAAGAGAAGTTCTTCGACAAGACCGTCGACGACATCGTGACACGCACGCCAAAGACCGTTGCCCCGACAACGAAAATCAGTGAGATACAGAAAATTATGAACAAATACAAGATACACACAGTCCTTGTCGTCGACGACGAGATGCACTTGCTCGGCGTTGTCGACCATTACAGTTGCATGGTGTGACGTGTTTGCATGAGATTAAAACCACTTTTCACATTATTAATATATTGCTTCGCCGTGGCGGCAAATGCTGTCACAAGCGATTCCATTGTCGTCGGCAAACTGCGTGAAGCCGGAGTGACCTTCTCGCGCAACAACAGCGTGACCCTGCTGATGAACGGTCAGGAGAAGTTCGACGACATGTTCCACGCCATAAAGCAAGCGAAAAGTAGTGTCCACCTGGAATATTTCAACTTCCGCAACGACTCCATCGCCTCGTGTCTGTTTGAGATTCTTGTGCAGAAGGTGCGCGAAGGCGTGGAGGTGAGGGCTTTGTTCGACAGCTTCGGCAACGCCTCCAACAACCAGCCTCTCAAGAAACACCATCTCGAAGAGTTGCGCAGCCACGGCATAGAAATCTATGCCTTCGACCGTCTGCGCTTCCCCTGGGTAAACCACGTGTTCCACCGCGACCACAGAAAGATTGTCGTCATCGACGGGAAGATAGCCTACACTGGCGGGATGAACGTTGCCGACTATTACATCAACGGCACAGAGCAGGTGGGAGAATGGCGCGACATGCACTGCCGGATAGAGGGTGACGAGGTGAACACTCTGCAATCGATATTCCTGCGCATCTGGAACAAGACGACAAGGCAGAATGTCCACGGCGCGAAATACTTCCGCGGCATCCACGGTGCCGACTATATCACAGGACTGAAACCCGACACCTGCGCCACGGCAGAGCAAAAGATGGTGGGCATAATCAACCGCGAGCCGCGCACGTCGAACAAGATTATCCGCAAGTTCTATACCGACGCCATCAACGAAGCCAAAGACAGCATAAAGATAATAAACCCCTACCTCACCCTCAACGCCACACTTAAGCGCGCCCTTCGCAATGCGGTGAAGCGCGGAGTGAAGGTGGAAGTGATGGTGTCGGCACACAGCGACATCCCTTTGACTCCCGATTGCGTGTTCTACAATGTCCACCGGCTCATGAAGCACGGTGTTGACGTGTTCATCTACAAGCCCGGTTTCCATCACACCAAAGTGATAATGGTGGACGGAAAGTTCTGTACTGTGGGCAGCGCCAACCTCAATGCGCGCAGCCTTCGCTTCGACTATGAGGAGAATGCTGTCATCATCGACCCTGGCACGACAAAGGAACTGAGCGACATGTTCGATGCCGACAAGAAACAAAGTTTCCGCCTTACGCCGCAGACCTGGGACGAATTCCGCACCCCCTGGCAGAAGTTTGTGGGATGGTTCGCCCACCTCTTGGCCCCGTGGCTATGATAATTAGGAGGCATAGCAAATGTAGTAGGTGCGGATCGCCGAGACGCACCCTTTGAAGCGAGAAAACATTTTGAGGGGCGCACCTAAGCCTCTCCCGACCTCCCCTTAGGGGAGGAAGAAAAGCCTCTGCGCCTACTACGATTACTTCTTCTCTTTCAGCAAATCGCGTATTTCTGTGAGAAGGAGTTCCTCTTTTGTTGGAGTTGGCTCCGGTGCTGGAGCAGCCTCTTCCTCTTTCTTCTTCATGCTTGCGAGTTTGTTGATGCCCTTGACAAGAAGGAACACGCAGAACGCGATGATGACGAAATCGATGACGGTCTGGATGAAAGCACCATAGTTGATTGTCGCTGCCTGCAACTCCTCCCCACCGATTTCAACCTGCGGAAGTTGGAATTTCAGGTCACTGAAGTTCACTCCGCCAATCAGCCATCCTATCGGAGGCATGATGATGTCGTTCACTATCGAAGAAACAATCTTTCCGAAAGCACCTCCGATGATTACACCGACCGCCATATCCACGGCATTGCCTTTCACTGCAAACGCCTTAAACTCATTCAAAATCTTACTCATAATCTCTAATAGTATTAAAATGTTAAAAATATAAAATCGCCGTTCTGCGGATGACATTTTTCCTTCTTCCGCACGCGCATCACCACCCACGAATCCAATTTAAGGAGCCGTTTTGCAATGTGCATAAAGCAAAATGCGTTCTTTCTCTCCAAATAATTGTTACATAACGCATTTTTAATTATTTTAATAATGCTTTTGCCTACAAAATTAGAAAATAAATATTACCTTTGCAGCGAAAAAGAGAAAAAATGCTCAAAGGACTTTGATTTTTAGCATTTTGGACTCTTAAAGAACAACGGTAACGTTAAAATATGTTTTTAGGAAAATAGGATTAACCCTTTAATTTAAAATAAAGTAAAAATGATTAAAATTGGTATTAACGGATTTGGCCGTATCGGTCGTTTCGTTTTCCGTTCTACAGTAGAAGCTGAGAACGCAAAGGAAGTTCAGGTAGTAGCTATCAATGACTTGTGCCCGGTGGATTACATGGCTTACATGCTCAAGTATGATACAATGCACGGCCAGTTCGACGGTACTATCGAGGCTGATGTAGAAAAGAGCGAACTCATCGTAAACGGCAACCACATCCGTGTTACAGCCGAGCGCGATCCCGAGAATTTGAAGTGGGACGAGGTTGGCGCAGAGTATGTTGTTGAGTCTACCGGCTTGTTCCTCGCTTACGACAAGGCTGAGAAGCACCTCAAGGCTGGTGCCAAGTATGTAGTGCTCTCCGCTCCTTCCAAGGCTGACGCTAATGGCAATCAGGCTGACATGTTCGTTTGCGGCGTAAACACCGACAAGTACAACGGACAGAAGATTGTTTCCAACGCTTCTTGCACAACCAACTGCTTGGCTCCTATCGCCAAGGTTCTCAACGACAACTTCGGCATTGAGAACGGTCTTATGACAACCGTTCACTCTACAACAGCCACCCAGAAGACTGTTGACGGACCTTCAATGAAGGACTGGCGCGGTGGCCGTGCTGCTGCAGGCAACATCATTCCTTCTTCTACTGGTGCTGCCAAGGCTGTAGGCAAGGTTATTCCCGAACTCAACGGCAAGCTGACAGGTATCTCGATGCGCGTCCCCACTCTCGACGTTTCTGTTGTTGACCTCACTGTAAACTTGAAGAAGCCGGCTTCCAAGGAAGCTATCTGCGCTGCCATGAAGGCTGCTTCTGAGGGCGAGTTGAAGGGCGTACTCGGCTACACTGAGGACGCAGTTGTTTCTTCCGACTTCCTCGGCTGCGCTTTGACATCTATCTTCGATGCCAACGCAGGAGTTTATCTCACAGACAACTTCGTAAAGGTAGTTTCTTGGTACGACAACGAGATTGGTTACTCACACAAGGTTGTTGAGCTCATCAAGATCATGAAGAAGCACAACGGTTAATCATTCACCGTAACGATAAGCACAAGGGAGTGTGTCATCACGACACACTCCCTTTTTTAGTAGGTGCGCATCTCCGAGGCGCACCCTCGCGAGGGAGAGGTTTCTCCCCTAGTGTTCTAAATTTCCTATTACAAAATTGTTACATTTTTAAGCCAAAAAGTTTCAAATAGAAAGTCCCTACTTTACTCCTCGAAAAGTAGGGGTTTTCTCCTCGAAAAGTAGGGGTTTTCTCCCAGAAAAGTGCCGCTTTTCTATGAGCAAATCCGCACCTTTCTAATGTCCTGAATATCAAACAGATACAAAGACGCAGTATTTTGCTCTTCTTTCTTAATAACTGTGAAACGGAGGTCTTTTTTAGTTAAATTATTTCACATTTAGTGTTCTAAATGTCGTATTTTGGACTTCGAAACGGGGTAACACCGAAAGAGCTCAAAAATTTGTTACGTTTTCGACCGAAAAAGTAACAAATTGAAAGATAGTGCAAGCGAGGGCAGAGTCAAGCTCGCTTGAACTATGCCGAGTGCAGCCTTTCTTATGCAACACAACATTGATTTTCAATTGGTTGCAAGCATATAAACTACGAATTACGCGTATTACACGAAACCTCTTCTCCCACGGAAGCCATAGTAGGTGCAGATCGCCGAGATGCACCC
>CAYXGN010000008.1:14055-22972 GCA_964464505.1 uncultured Prevotella sp. | reverse complement strand
TTGAGTTTGTTGAGGGCTTCCATAGGCGTGAGATTGTCAATGTCGAGACCGTTTATCTCGTCGCGCACTTGGCAAAGTACGGGGTCATCAAGTTGGAAGAAACTCAGTTGCATGCCGCCCTGAGGCGTTTGTATTCGCTCGGCGTGTGGTTTTGCTGCGCGTTTCGAGTCGTTCCCCACCTGCGCGCCCTCCTGTTCGAGTTGCTTGAGAATGTCCTTTGCGCGGCGCACTATCTCTTTCGGCATGCCGGCAATCTCTGCAACGTGGATACCGAAAGAGTGTTCCGAACCCCCACGCATCAACTTTCTGAGGAAGATTACTTTTCCGTCTACCTCGCGTACAGACACGTTGAAATTCTTGATGCGCTGAAAACTCTTCTCCATCTCGTTAAGTTCGTGATAGTGAGTGGCGAAGAGCGTGCGCGCACGGGTCTTTACATGGTCGTGCAAATACTCCACAATCGCCCACGCAATGGAGATGCCGTCATACGTGCTCGTGCCGCGTCCGAGTTCATCGAAGAGCACGAGGGAGCGCGGAGTGGCGTTGTTGAGGATGTTGGCAGCCTCGGTCATCTCCACCATAAAGGTGCTCTCGCCCAGCGATATGTTGTCGCTGGCTCCCACACGGGTGAAGATTTTGTCCACAAGTCCTATGTTTGCGCTGTCGGCAGGAACGTAACTTCCCATCTGTGCCATCAACACTATGAGGGCCGTCTGGCGCAGAAGGGCCGACTTTCCCGCCATATTGGGACCCGTGATAATCATTATCTGCTGCGTGTCGGTGTCGAGATGGATGTCGTTGGGCACATAACTCTCGCCCGGGGGCAACTGCGTCTCGATGACGGGGTGGCGTCCCTGGCTGATGTCTATCACATCGCTGTCCGCCGAAATGACGGGGCGCACATAGCGGTGTTCCTCTGCCGAGCAGGCAAAGGAAAGCAGACAGTCGATGCGCGCAATGATATTGGCATCCGTTTGTATCTGTGCGATGTATTCCTGGAGGGCTGTCACGAGTTCGGCGAAGAGTCGCGCCTCGAGCGAAAGAATCTTCTCGTCGGCACCCATAATCTTCTCTTCATACTCTTTCAGTTCTTGTGTGATGTAGCGTTCGGCGTTGACGAGAGTCTGTTTACGCACCCATTCCGCCGGAACGAGTTCCTTATACATGTTGCGAACTTCCAGATAGTAGCCGAAAACATTGTTGTAGCCCACCTTGAGCGACTGGATTCCGGTGCGTTCCGCCTCCCTTTGCTGTATCTCTATGAGGAAATCCTTGCCCCCGCGCGATATGCGCCGGAGCTCGTCGAGTTCCGTTGAGAATCCGTCGGCTATCACTCCGCCTTTGTTTACGAGTTGCGGCGGGTCGGGTTGTATCTCCTTTGCTATGCGGTCGCGCACTGTCTCGCAGGGATTCAGGCGTTCGCCGATGCTTATGAGAGCGTCGTTGCCGCTGGCAAGGCATGCTGCCTTGAGTGGAGCGATGGCTTCGAGGGCTGTCCGAAGTTGCACCACCTCGCGCGGAGAAACCCTGCCCACAGCCACTTTCGACACGATTCGCTCCATGTCTCCAATGCGATGGAGGAGTTCGTCAGCCGTGTTGCGGAAGTCGGGAGAGCGGAAGAAGTGCTCCACAACATCCTGCCGGCGCGTGATTGCCGTTGCGTCGAGCAGCGGAAACACCACCCACCGGCGCAGCATACGGCCTCCCATGGGCGTGATGGTGTGGTCGATGACATCGAGAAGGGAGGACCCGTCGCCCTGCATGGAGTTGAGAAGTTCGAGCGAACGTATGGTGAAGTTGTCCAGACGCACATAGCGGTCCTCTTCAATTCGGGAGAGAACGTTGATGTGGGAAATGTGCGTGTGCTGCGTAATGTCTAGGTATTGGAGGACGGCTCCGGCTGCTATGACTCCGAGTTTCAGGTGTTCCACACCGAAACCCTTCAACGATTTGGTTCCGAAATGGCGTAGGAGCTTCTGCCGCGCACTCTGTTCGGTGAATATCCAATCGTCGAGTTCGAACACACACCAGCGCGAACCGAAGTGCTCTTCAAACTGTTTCTTCATCTGGCGGTCGTAGAGCACCTCCTTGGGTTGCATCGTTCCGAGCAGTTTGTCAATGTAGTCGAAGGTGCCTTCTCCTGTCAGAAACTCGCCCGTACTTATGTCGAGGAACGCCACTCCGCATTTCTTCTGGTCGAAACAAACGGCGGCGAGGAAATTGTTCTCCTTGTAGTTGAGCACGTTATCGCTCATCGCCACACCCGGAGTTACCAATTCTGTGATGCCGCGCTTTACAAGAGTCTTTGCGAGTTTGGGGTCTTCCAGTTGGTCACAAATGGCCACACGCCGTCCGGCGCGGATGAGTTTGGGGAGGTAAGTGTCGAGGGCGTGATGCGGAAACCCTGCCATTTCCGTGTCGTTCTGCTGTCGTCCGTTGTTGCGGCGTGTGAGAGTGATACCCAAAATCTTTGCTGCTGCCACTGCATCGGCGGCATAGGTCTCATAGAAATCACCGCAACGGAAGAGCAGCAGAGCATCGGGATGTTTCTCTTTTAAGGAGTAGAACTGGCGCATCATGGGCGTGAGTCCGTCGTCCTTTGGCTTTTGTGACATGGCAGTAACGCTTAATAAAATGTGTAAATCAACGAAAAAGGGGGTTCTCGCAAAGGTCTTCTTTTTTTTCGTTTTGTGCAAATTTTGCAGCGAAAACTTTCATTTCGTCACCACTTTGCGCACGCTTCCATCGGCGAGTCGCACTATGTTGATGCCCTTTCGGGGCGCGTTGATGCGCGTGCCGTCTATATAATAAAATGTGGGGAAAAGGTTTTCGGAGGCATGGGGAGCAAGGATGGCAGTGGGGTGGGGGCGCGGCGTGATTACGATAGGGTCTGCATCGTAGCCCGAACGCAGGTGAAGGTTCTCGATGAACGACACTTCTGTCGATGTCTCGCCAGTCCATCCGCACTCCTGAAGTACAGCAGTCTGCACGCGGATGAAATTGGCTTGCTCCAAAGAAACGCTCTTCCCCGAAGCATCGACAGCCCAGTCGAGGTCGAAGGAGTTGCTCCTTTCGTCGGCGTTGGGGGCTGCGTCGGCGTAACCGTAAGCGTCGGCGGCGTAGCGATAAGTAATCCAATACTGCGGGTTCTGGGCATCCTCGCCCGTCCCTCCGTAGTTAATGGCGTTGTCGGGAAGGCGCGATGTGCTGAAAGACATCACTTCATCGCTCTCCCAAGCGGGCCAATAGGATTGCTGATGAAACGTGTTCTTCATGAAAAAGCCCGTTGTGTCGCGCGCCATGCCGCCTTCTTCGGTCCACGAAAGAGTGAAGGCGAGATAGCGGTCGTAGGTGGAGTAGGGCGCAGTGTGGTCGCCGCTCTCCGCCGAAGGTTTGGTGTAGGCGATGGTGGCATTGCGGCGTTCTGTAGTGAAATATTCCGAACCGGCGAGTTCATACCACTCCGCTGTCTCCGGCGAAGCCCCTATTCCAGCCCAGACTGTGCCGGGTTCTATGCTTCCGCCAATCGTTTCGCTGCCGTATTTGGGGTCGTTGGCGGCGTAATAGGCATTGCCCTTGATGAGGATGTCGCTGCCGCGGAGGTTCTGTATGGGCGTGTTGAAGCGGAAAGTGATGTATCCTCCGAGTGCGCCGAGGGTCACTGGGTTGCCGTCCTGAAGCTGTTCCTCGCAGCGGCGGCACATCGTCTCGTGCGTGTCGCCGTCTTCATAGGCGGGCAACACATTGACAAACTGACCCGGAGCAGGATGATATTCCACCACAGTGAACTGCTTTTCAGCCTCATCAGCGAGTGCAAAAGCGGCAGTAAAGGGAGTTAGAAGGAGTAGGGCAGAGAGCGTTTTGCGTGTCATAAAAATCTTGTTTTCTTGGTGGTTTCCTTTTATTCGTTTACGAAACAAAATCCCGACGGATTCACACCGCGCAAGAGATGCTTGCGAAGGGGGGTGCCGTCGCGGTCGAACTCATACACATAGCCGTTGGTGGCGTATGCCCGTGCGTCGGCGACATAAAGGTGACCCGACTCCGGAGAGATGGCGATGGCGTAGGGAGACTGCATCTGTAGGATGGTTTCCTCGGCTTTTTCGTAACCTGTGAGTCCTTCTTCTGTCTCCATCGAAGGCACGCTGACGGTGTGAAGCGACAGCGACGATGTGGCAGTGGTGTAAGAATAGGCACTCCCGATGAGGTAAAACCTGCTGCGATAGGCGCAGCAGAGCGTGGCGGGGAAGGGGAAAACGCGAAACTCTTCATTGTCCATGTTCATCACAACGGTGCGTGGCTCCGTGCTGTAGAAGTCACCGGCGGAGTTGATGCACAGCCATTCGCCACTCTGGGCAAGCCTTCCATAAAGGTTGATGCAGCCTGTGTCGATGCGCTTCAACTCCCGCATGGTGGCTGCATCCACCACCGATACGGTGCTTTCATAGCCGTGTGTCTTGTCCTGCGCGGCATAACCGCCCGTGTTGGCAATGTAGATGAGTCCGCCACGGAGTGCCAATCCCTCGGGTTCGAAACCCACATGGCAGGTGTCCACCACTTGTTTTGTCCGCAAATCTATCTTTGCCACATAGCCGTTGTCGGCGTAGGAGGTGACGTAAAGGAAGTCTTTGCCGTCGCTGGCAAGGCGGCGGTTGTTGGGAATCTGCTCCGTTGCGGCGACGGAAATGCCGTCAGTGCGGATGTATTGCACTATGTTCGACCAATTCACGCTTATTGCAATGAGCGTGTCGTTCACCTGGATTATGTCGTTGCCAGTGTCGCCCAGGTGCTCGCCGGGGTTCTGATTGCGAAACCATTGGCTCGTGAGTACGCCGTGGTCGAGCAATGCCAGCGACGCATTGTCCATTCCCCAGAGTCCTTCGCAAAGCACGATGACACGGTCGCCGTCCGTTGTCGGGAGGTCGCTCTCATCGTAATCGGCAGGCTGCAGAGAGCAGGCTGCGAGGAGAATTGCGCAAAATGCGGCTGTAAGAAAGTGTTTCATGCGTCGTTGTCGTGTGATGTTGTCGTCTTATTTTTTCTTTGCCGGAAATCCTGTCCACGCCACAGTGAACTTCCAATTGCGTCCCGGCATGGGGTAACGCTTCACCACTTCGTGGCGCGAATTCATGGCGTTGTTGCACTCAATGGTGAAGTTGAGGGTGCAACGGCGCAATGGCAGCGACTTGTTCAGTTTGAGGTCGAGGGTCTGCCACGCCCCGAGCATGTCGTCACGGTTGTTGGAGATGAGGGCGAAGCGGTTGCCGGTGTAGAGCCACGAAGCCCCGAGTTGCCAACCGTCATAGTCTATCGACACGATGGCGGAGGCGGAATGGAGGGGCGAGTAAGGCAGGTAGTTGCGGTATTCGGGGTCGCTGGGCGACGTAAAGTCAAGGTCGCGCTGACACGTATAGTTGGCATTTGCAGAGAGGGCAAGCCTTCCCCAGCGGTGGTCGAAGCCTGCTGTGGCACTCATTCCCAACGACTTCACGAGTCCGAAGTTCACCATTGACCATCGGAACTGGCATTTCATGGGAATGGCAACAATCTTGTCGGTGATGCGGTTGTGATAGAAATCTACTGCAAAGTGGAGTCCGTGGGCGCGGAAGTCGGTGCCGATGTCCCATTGTGAAGCATATTCCGGCTTCAAACTGGTGCTTCCCACGAGCGTGTAATAAAGGTCGTTGAGCGTCGGGGCGCGGAAGATGCGCTTGTGGAAAGCGCGAATGGTCCACGCATCGTGGTGCCATGATGCCATGAACATGGGTGTAAGGCGGCTCAATGTGGGCGCGGCGTTGCGCGAGTGGTCGCTGATGTGGGTGTAGAGTAGGGCGGCGTTGGCCTCAAACCCTTTGTAGGCGGCGATGGCGGAGAGCACCGTCTTGGAGTCCATCCGCCACACATAAGAGAACCGGTAGACATCGCTGCGGAGGTCGTTCCATGTCAAATCGGTGCTGGCGGTGACTGAAAGCCACTGCGTGTTCCATGCCGCCGCTGCCGAAGCATAGATGCTCTGCTGCGTGTAATGGTTGTCGCAGCGCATCGTCGCGGCGTTGGTGGAGGGGTCTTGGAGGTAATGCAGTCGGTCGAGGGAGTATTTTGCGTTGGCTTTCACGGCGATGTTCCGCCACGAATGTCGGTAGGACGACTGTACGAAGAAGTTCTTGTCCCACTGCCTGTCGGTGCTCGCCCACTGCTCGGAAAGCCTTCTTACCACCGGACCGGGGAGTCCGCGGCGCGACGAATAATAATAGATGTGGGCGGAAAAGTCGCGGAAGAAGGCTGCCGCCTCGGTGCGGATGAAGGTGATGTCGGAGTTGGCTCGCCGCCCGACGGTGTCCTCCTGTTCAGAAAGGAAGCGGAAAGGGTAGTCGCCGCGAGTGTGCTGCCACTCTGCATCTACGAAGAAAAGGCTTTTGTAGGAGAAGTAAGCCTTCGCCTTATTGAGCCCGAACGAACCGTTGCCATACTCCAGTCGCAGCGCGGTGGAGTCGGGACGGCGCGTCCGCATGTATATCGTGGCTGCCGAGGCATACTCCGTTGCCGACTGCAGACGCTCACTTCTGTTGGCGTTATAGAGTGCCACTGCCTCCATGTTTTGCAGCGAATAGCGCCCCAAGTCCACTTGTCCGTTCTGCGCATTGGTTATCCTGATGCCGTCGAGATACACCCCCACGTGCTGGGAACCCAATGAACGGACGTTCACTGTCTTCAATCCGCCAAGTCCGCCATAGTCCTTTATCTGCACGCCGGAGAAGTATTTGAGTGCATCGGCAATGGAAGTGCTACTCAGACTCTGCAACGCCGCCCCCGAGAGTTCCTGCGACGGAGTGAGGAAATGCGTCCTTTCGCCCACCACCGCCACATCGTTGATGATATGGACAGAGTCGGTCATCCCCACAGAATGTTGCCCCCGGCAGGGCAAAGAAAGCGTGCCGAGGGAGAGAATGATGCTGATGGAGAGGGCGAAAGAATGGTTCATGATTTTTACTCCTGGCTTATCCGTTTGCTTAGGAAGCCTTTTCCTTTACTTCACCGTCACTTTCCTGACCGTTCCGTCCGCCATTTTCACAATGTTGATGCCGCGCTGCGGGTGGCTGATGCGGATGCCGTTGAGGGTGAAGCGTGCCACTTCGCGGGTGCTGGCAGATGTTTCCGGCGATGTGATGCCGTCGGAATTGCCGGCGAGAGAGAACACGGGGAGTTCGGGAAACCAATAGTTTTGCTCCATCGGATAAGCCGACTTCAGGGTGCCGTCGGTGGCGGAATAGATGCGGAGCTCGCTGTCATTGCCCCATGCCGAACCCAAGGTGACGCTGAGATAGAGGTCGCCTGTGGTGGGATGCGTGCGGCAAGCGGCACCGTAAACGTAAGGTTGCGGCGCGGCGGCAGCGGTGAAATCGAGGAGTAGGGTAGTGGTGCCGCGGTCTATATCATATTTATAAATGTGCTGGCCATTGCTCCATGCGCCCGTGGCTCCGTTCCAATAGAGGGCGTTTTCAGTTGTGGAAGCGGTGAAACAATCGGGATTCCAGGCTCCCCACGAACTCGTTGGGGCATACACGCCGTCGGGCAATGCCACTGCTGTGGTGGTGTCGTTGGAAGGGTTGTATTTCACGATGTGGTCGGCAGTGGAGCCGTCTGTCTTTCCCACGGTGAGCCAGATGGAACCGTCTTTTGCCTCCACGATGGCGCAATAGGTGTAGCCCTCGGCTTCGGTGTTTACGGTTTTGAGGAGCGTGTCGGTGTTGGCATCGATGACAAGGAGACCGCGCTGTGCGTCAACAGCATACACCTTGCCCTCGTGATAAATCATATTGCCGGTCTGATTGTTGGTAAGTCCGTCGGTGCCGGCAATGACTCCGCTGACGGAAAGGTCGTTGAGAGCGATGACATACACGCCCCCTGTTGTGCTCAGATAGCCTTTCTCCTGACCCGGGATAACGAGGAACGAGCGGCCGTCGACGGCATTTCCCTCACTGTCGGTAATTGTGTTGATTTGCTTTATCACCTCCATTGTGCGGGCGTTGCATACCGTCAGCGTCGGGTCGGCAGTCTCTTTGTCAGCCAGACTCTTCTTCTTGCAGACGATGAACATGCGCTCTCCGCTGATGGTGGCGTAACAACCGGTGGTGCCGAGAGCCATGGATGAGGCGTCGGCATTGGTTCCTACGCGATAATGCCAGTTGCCGTCGCTGTCGAGAAAATTGACTGTTGCGAGCTCACTGCCGTAACTTCCCTCGTTAAGCAGGAACACGCCGTCGGTGTACTCGGTCTGTTGTGCCGTCGCGCTGAGGCTCGTCAAGGCTGCGAAAAACGCTGCAGCCACGGAGCGTTGAAATGTAGAATGTCTCATGTTTTTGTTGTTTTATGTGAGAAAATAAATGTCGTGAGCCGCACGATGCACCGCCTCCACACTGCCGACACATCGCGACAAGTCGCAATGAGGGCTTTCTTCGAAGTCGGGATGCACGCTGGGGGCATGGTGATGATGGTGCCGCCGGAGCCCATTCCACGGGGCTTTACCTTGCGGCGATGCTTGCAAAAGAAGGTTCGGCAGGTCTTCTGACTCGCCGCCCGAGTGGTGAACGCCTTCCCGGCATGACCCATTGATTGCGCCAAAATGCTGCAATCTGAGTCCGAACGCCAGTGGCTTACGTGTTCACCCCCGTGTTAAGGGCGGCTCACAGCTGCGGGACAGTAGAGGAATTCCACCTCTTTCCCTTTTAAGGAGGAGTGTCGCTACGGAGCCATCTGCTCTTCGCGCCACCGCTCCACCGTTGCAGTTGCAAAGTTACATAAATTTCATTGAAAAAGAAGATGACATGAGTTTTTAATGATTACCTTTGCATAAGATAGGCTGCACTCGGCAATCAGAAAGTAAACTTTCATTGCACTCGTTTGCACTATCTTTGCA
>CAYXGN010000008.1:0-13955 GCA_964464505.1 uncultured Prevotella sp. | reverse complement strand
GCACTCGGCAATCAGAAAGTAAACTTTCATTGCACTCGTTTGCACTATCTTTGCACAAGTATAACTCTCGGAGGCGTTTTCCACTTATGAAAATCTATTTTAACCATAAGGAAGAGCTGTGGAACTCATGGTCGCATGCTGCCGGTGTCATCCTTGGCATCGTCATCGGCGTGGTGTTCCTGGTGTGGTGCGGATGGCAACGCAACGGTTGGGCGACGGCAGGCATCATCCTTTACCTCTTCGGCATGCTCAGTTCCTATGTCGCCAGCACCGTCTATCACGCCCTTTCGGCATGGAGTCCGTGGAAACAGAGGCTGCGCCGGTGGGACCATGCCGCCATCTATTGGCACATAGCAGGCTCCTATTCGCCCATCACGCTTGTGGCTCTGCGCGACTACGGCATGTGGGGTTGGGCGCTGTTCATCTTCATCTGGACGGCAGCCATCGCCGGAACGGTGAAGACCTTCTGCTCGCTGAAAGGCCACAGCATCGTCGAGACCGTCTGTTATGTGGGTATGGGACTCAGCGTCCTTGTAGCCTTCGGACCCCTGCTCCATTGTGTCGGCACCGCCGCCGTGGTGTGGATTGTTGCCGAAGGAGTGTGCTACATCACGGGAGCCGCCTTCTACTGCTTCAACAAACAACGCTTCATGCACACCGTCTTCCACTTCTGTGTCCTCGCCGGCAGCGTCTGCCACATCGTCGCCGTGTGGGATATCCTCATGAAATGGTTGTAAACGAAAAAGCGGCGAAAGTTTTATGATTTCCCCATAAAAGTGTATCTTTGCAGAAGACAGGCTGCACTCGGCAACCAGAAAGTAAACTTTCATTGCACTCGTTTGCACTGTCTTTGTACCATCGGCATTCGGATTTTACTCAATGGAATGAGTAATTTTACTCAATGCAGTGAATAAATGCACCGGAACTAAAGTTTCGCGCCTGAAAAATGGGGTTATTTGCGAAACCGAAATTGATAATTGCAGGAGGTCGAGCGTCACCCTTCGCCTCGTAAAGGAAACTGTAGTAGGCGCGGATCGCCGAGACGCGCCCTAGCGAAACGAAAATGTTTTCCCTCGCTATTAAAAGGGCGCGCCTCGGCGATTCGCGCCTACTACGATTACCCGTTGATTTTGAGCGAGTTGCAAAACAAGGCTTGTTTGGAAGGCAAATAAGGCTTGTTTGAAAAGCGAAGGAATAATTATTGAAAAATTGGGGTAATCGGATGCCATTTTTAGGGGCGCGTCTCGGAGATACGCGCCTACTGCAATTTGCCCTTCCAAACCGCAAGGAGTGACTCGAATGGGGAAAAAGTGTTGTCGCACACGATGTTTTTGCCTTTTTGCAAAGGTTTTCTTTATCTTCTAAACTAAAAATCGTAACTTTGCAGAAGACAGGCTGCACGGGGGCGATGCTGTTTCACATGGAACAGCGAAATCACACAATCGGAAAAACAATTACACTACAATGGAATACAATTTCAGAGAAATCGAGAAGAAATGGCAACGCCGTTGGGTGGAGGACAAGACCTACCACACCACGGAGGATGCCTCGAAGAAGAAGTATTATGTGCTCAACATGTTCCCTTACCCGTCGGGAGCGGGTCTCCATGTGGGTCATCCTTTGGGCTATATAGCCAGCGACATCTATGCGCGCTACAAGCGTTTGAAGGGCTTCAACGTGCTCAACCCGATGGGATATGACGCTTACGGACTCCCCGCAGAGCAGTATGCCATCCAGACCGGACAGCATCCTGAAGTGACAACGGAGGCCAACATCGCCCGCTACAGGCAGCAGTTGGACAACATCGGTTTCTCTTTCGACTGGGACAGGGAGGTCCGCACGTGCGACCCGAACTATTATCATTGGACCCAATGGGCTTTCCAGCGCATGTTCCAGTCGTATTTCTGCAACGCAACACAAAAGGCGCAGCCAATCGACAATCTCATCGCTCATTTTGAAAAGCAGGGCACCGAGGGTCTCGATGTGGCAGAAAGCGAGCACTTGGAGTTCACTGCCGACGAGTGGCGCGGCTACGATGACAAGCGCAAGCAGCAGGTGCTGATGAACTATCGCATCGCCTATCTGGGCGAGACGATGGTGAACTGGTGTGCCGGCTTGGGTACGGTGCTCGCCAACGATGAGGTGGTGAACGGCGTGAGCGAGCGTGGCGGCTACCCTGTGGTGCAGAAGAAGATGCAGCAATGGTGCCTTCGCACCTCGGCCTACTCGCAGCGTCTGCTCGACGGTCTCGACACCGTGGAGTGGAGCGAAAGCATAAAGGAAACGCAAAAGAATTGGATAGGCCGTTCAGAAGGAACGGAGATGGAGTTCAAGCTAGCCCCCTCCGACTCCCCCGCCGGGGGAGAGGTCAAAAATGCTGAGGCTTGCTGCGAACCAAATAACGAGAGAGAGAAAGACCTTAAAAAAGCGTGGGACCAGTTCAAAACGGCTTATCCTTTCAACTATGAAATACTGAAAGAGAACTCCAAACATAATCGACAGTATGCCACAGAAGCCGAATCCGCACTTTGGGAATTGCTTCGTGGAAACGCCCTTGGCGACAAATTCAGAAGACAACATATCATCGGCGACTTCATCGTTGATTTCGTTGCCTTGCACAGTAAACTTGTAGTAGAAGTTGATGGCGGCTATCATAACACTCCAGAACAGCAAGAAGCCGACCGTCTGCGCACAGAATTCCTCAATCAGGTAGGATTTAAGGTTATACGTTTCAGCAACGATGATGTGCTGCACGATGCAGACAGAGTTCTCAATGAAATAAAGGGAAACCTCAACTTACGCACCGATGAGAACAAGGAAGCGCAAGAAGCATCAGCATACCAAAAAGCCCTCTCCCCGGTGGGGAGAGTTGGAGAGGGGCTCATTAAGATCTTCACCACCCGCGCCGACACCATTTTCGGAGTCACCTTCATGGTGCTGGCTCCCGAAAGTGAACTCGTTGAGACACTCACTACGCCGGAACAGCGCGGCGCTGTGGACGAATATCTCGCCTATGTGAAGAAGCGCACGGAACTCGACCGAATGGCTAACCACACCGTCACGGGCGTTTTCAGCGGCTCTTACGCCATCAACCCCTTCACGGGCGACAAGATTCCGGTGTGGATTTCGGAATATGTACTCGCCGGATATGGCACGGGTGCCATCATGGCGGTGCCTGCCCACGACTCGCGCGACTATGCCTTCGCCAAACACTTCAATCTTCCCATCATCCCGCTTATTGAGGGAGCCGATGTCAGCGAAGAAAGTTTCGACGCCAAGGAAGGCATCGTGTGCAACTCGCCAATGGCAGGAAAGCAGACCCTCGACGGCTTCTCTCTCAACGGACTGACCGTGAAAGAGGCTATAGCCAAGACGAAAGCGTTTGTCACAGAGAAGGGAATGGGGCGCGTAAAGGTGAACTATCGCCTGCGCGACGCTATCTTCTCGCGCCAGCGTTATTGGGGCGAGCCGTTCCCGGTGTACTATAAAGACGGTATGCCGCAGATGGTGCCGGAGGACTGCCTGCCCTTGCTGCTGCCCGAAATCGACACCTACAAGCCCACGGAGACAGGCGAACCGCCATTGGGTAGAGCTAAGACATGGGCGTGGGACGAAAAGAACCGCAAGGTGGTGGACAAGGATTTGGTGGACAACAAGACCGTGTTCCCACTCGAACTCAACACCATGCCGGGTTTCGCAGGGTCATCGGCGTATTACCTCCGCTATATGGACCCGCACAACAACGATTGCCTCGTGTCGCGCGAAGCCGATGAATACTGGCAGAACGTGGACCTTTACGTTGGCGGTTGCGAGCATGCCACGGGCCATCTCATCTACTCCCGCTTCTGGAACAAGTTCCTTTTCGACCTCGGCGTAAGCTGCAAGGAGGAGCCGTTCCAAAAACTCATCAACCAAGGCATGATACAGGGCCGCTCGAATTTCGTCTATCGCGTCAACTCCGACGACCACGACAAGGCTCCCGTCTTCGTGAGTGCGGGGTTGAAGAAACAGTATGATGTGACTCCGATACACGTGGATGTGAACATCGTCTCCGCCGACATCCTCGACACCGAAGCCTTCAAGGCGTGGCGACCGGAATACGAGAACGCCGAGTTCATACTCGAAGACGGCAAGTATGTGTGCGGATGGGCAGTGGAGAAGATGTCGAAATCCATGTTCAATGTGGTCAACCCCGACATGATTGTCGACAAATACGGTGCCGACACACTGCGCCTTTACGAGATGTTCCTGGGTCCGGTGGAAGCCAGCAAACCCTGGGACACCAACGGAATTGACGGTTGCCACCGCTTCCTGAAGAAGTTTTGGGCTCTCTTCTACGACAACCGCAGCGGCGAATTCCTGCCCGAAGACGACGCAACACCGACGGCGGACAACCTCAAGAGTCTGCATAAACTCATCAAAAAGGTAAGCGACGACATCGAGAAATTCTCTTACAACACCTCCGTGTCGGCATTCATGATAGCCGTGAGCGAACTCCAGCAGCAGCGATGCCGCGCCAAATCGGTGCTCGAACCGCTCGTGGTGCTCATCACACCGTTTGCTCCCCACATAGCCGAAGAGCTGTGGCACACCCTCGGACACGACACCACCGTGTGCGATGCAGCATGGCCTCAGTATGACGAGAAATTCCTTGTGGAGGACGAAATGCAACTCACCGTCTCCTTCAACGGCAAGGCCCGCTTCCAGAAGAAGTTCCCTGCCGACGCCACCAACGCCGACATCGAGGCGGCAACCCTCGCCGACGAGCAGAGCAAGAAGTATCTCGACGGCAAGCAAGTGGTGAAGGTAATCGTGGTGCCGAAGCGCATCGTGAACATCGTGGTGAAGTAGCGGGAGGCTGTATGAACATCAATCACAAACTCATTTGGAGCGAAGCGAAGGACTACATCTTCATCACTCTGGGCCTGTTGCTTTACACCTTCGGATGGACGGTGTTCCTTCTGCCCTACCAGATAGTGACGGGCGGGGTGACAGGATTGTCAGCCATCATCTTCTACGCAACGGGAGTGCCCATTGAGACGAGTTATTTCCTCATCAATGTGCTGCTCCTTGCCGTGGCGCTGAAGGTGCTGGGACTGAAGTTTATGATGAAGACCATCTACGCCATCTGTGCCCTTTCCATCATGCTTTGGGCTGCACAGAAGTTGATGATGGGCGCGGACGGCCACTTCATACAGGTGCTCGGACCCGGACAGGAGTTCATGTCGCTCGTCGTGGGCTGCTTGCTCACAGGCACATCATTGGCTGTGGTGTTCCTCAACAACGGTTCTACAGGCGGCACCGACATCGTGGCTGCCGTGGTGAACAAATTCCACGACTACTCGCTCGGCACCGTTTTGATAATGATTGACCTTGGCATCATCGGCTCATGTCTGTTCGTTCCGCAGTTCGGCGACGAACTCCACCGCTGCCATAAGGTAGTCTTCGGACTCTGCACAATGGGTATCGAGTGCTTCATGCTCGATTATGTGATGAACGCCAGGCGTGAATCGGTGCAGTTTCTCATCTTCTCCCACAAGCACATGGAGATTGCCGACGCCATAACGAAGCAAACCGACCACACCCTGACGATATTGGACGGCCACGGATGGTACTCCGGCAAGGACATGAAGGTGCTCTGCCTGCTTGCCAGAAAGCGCGAGAGTGTGCAGATATTCCGCCTCATCAAGCAGATAGACCCGCACGCCTTCGTCTCGCAGAGCAGTGTCATCGGTGTCTATGGCGAGGGTTTCGACCAGATAAAGGTGAAAGTGAAGCCCTCCGACAAAGCCCTCCACGCTGCGCCGAAAGACGAGGACACAACAACAAGACAAACCCAAACAACCGACAACGACGACACATCATGCCATCAATAGTTTTCGCAACAAACAACGCCCATAAACTCGACGAAATCCGCGCAATACTCGCCGACCGCTACGAGGTGCTCTCATTGGCTGACATCGGTTGCCACGCCGACATCCCGGAAACGGCAAACACCCTCGAAGGCAACGCCATTCAAAAGGCGCGCTACATTGTGGAACACTTCCACACCGACTGCTTCGCCGACGACACAGGACTCGAAGTGGAGGCTCTCTGCGGCGCTCCGGGAGTGCATTCCGCACGCTATGCCGAAGGCACCGACCACGACTCGGAGGCGAACATGCGCCGACTGCTCCGCGAACTCGACGGCAACACGCAGCGAAAGGCACAGTTCCGCACCGTCATAGCACTCGCACGCCATGCCGATGACGCCGACTTCACCCTCTTCGAAGGCATCGTCCGCGGCACCATCGCCACCGAGAAGCACGGCACGGAAGGCTTCGGCTACGACCCAATCTTCGTCCCCGAGGGCTACGACGCATCGTTTGCGCAACTCGGAACAGACATAAAGAACAGCATTTCACACCGTGCCCGCGCCGTGGAGAAACTCGCACGCTACCTCCACCAAGCCGACAACAAATAAAACAACAACACTCATGAAACGCATCATCACCATAGCACTGGCAGCCGCCGCACTCCTCTTCGCCGCGCCACAGACACTGCTCCGCGCCGACACGGGAGTGGGAACATGGAAAGCCTACATGTCGTATCACACCGTGAAGAAGGTGGTCAAGCACGCGGGCATGCTCTATGTGCTCGCCTCCGGCGACCTCTTCACCTACAACACAAGCGACAAAAGCGTAGAAACTTTCGACACAACCAATCTCCTTAGCGACTGCGGCATCGCCGACATAGAATGGTGTGACGGCGCAAACAGGCTCATAGTGCTCTACAACGACGGCAACATCGACATACTGGACAACTCGCTCAACTGCACCAATCTGCCCGACTACGCCAACAAAATGCTCACCGTGGACAAGACAATCAACCAACTCTGCGTGAGCGGCACGCGTGCTTACCTCGCCACTAATTTCGGCGTTGTGGTGGTGAACGTGCAGAATGCCACCATCAGCGACACCTATAACCTCGGCGTTGCGGTAAATTCCGTTGCCATAGGAAACGGTTTTCTCTATGCCGCCACGCCTTCCGGCATACTCAAAGGCAGTCTTTCGGGCAACCTCACCGACAAGAGTCAGTGGGCAACGGTGGCTTCAAAGGCCTTCAAATGGATTTTCTATAGAAACGGAAGAATAGAAGGCCTGAACAACGGCGAACTCTATAACGTCAGCACAGAAGACGGCACAACGGAGTTTGTGACAAAGGTTTGGCTCACAAAAGCCTATCTCAGCGGCGGCAGAATAATCTGCACCGGGGCGCAAAACCTCACTTACATCTACAACACCGCGACCGATTACACCCTCGTCCGCAAGACTTTCACAGGCTTGGGATACGACCCCCAGACCGATACCTATTGGGGACCGGACGATGACGAAATGCTCTGCAACTTGAAGATAGAGCGCACCAGCGGCGTGGAAGGCACCGCAACGCCATTGAGCAGCGGCATCGCCACCGACGGACCGAAATACAACTATTTCGGATTTATGCGCTACATGAACGGCATGCTCTACACCGGCGGCGGACAGTCATCGCCGGAACGCGAGGCATGCATACAGATTCTCGACGGCAACGAATGGACCGTTTACGACGATTCCTTCGCTTCTTCCATCAAAGGCAACTACCGTTCCACCTATTGCCTGGACATCGACCCTTCGGATGCAAACCATCTCTACGCCGGAACACAAGCCGGACTCTTCGAGTTTCGCGACGGGAAGATGACGCAACAATACACCATCGACAACGCTCCCTTCGCTGCGGCGACCTCCTCTTCACCCTACAGCTACACTCTGATAACGGCTCTCAAAGCCACCAGCGACGGCAGTCTGTGGTGCTTCAACAGCAACGCCAAGGAGGGAACATCATCGCTTCTGCAACTCAAGGACGGCGAATGGACGAGCCATCACAGCCCGTCGTTCGTCGACAGCGAGGGTGCTTCGATGCGATATGTGCGGAGTATGATGGTGGACAGTCGCGGACTGATGTGGTTTGTGAACGATGAATGGCGACTGCCGGCACTCGTCCGCTACAACATCCAGAGCGGCGAGAGCCACGTCTACAGTTCGTTTGTCAACGAGGATGGAACAACAGTGAATGCCGGACAAGTGACATGCGCTGTGGAAGACAAGAGCGGCAACATCTGGATTGGAACCATCGGCGGTCCCCTTATGCTCACCGCCGACGCTATAACGAGCGGCAGCGAGACCTTCGAACAGGTGAAGGTGCCACGCAACGACGGCACCAACCTCGCCGACTACTTGCTCAGCAACGTCTACATCACATCGATTTGCATCGACGGAGCAGGCCGCAAATGGTTCGGAACATCGGGCAACGGAGTCTATCTCATCAGTGCCGACAACCTCGAACAACTGCAACATTTCACCACGGACAACAGTCCGCTGCTCTCCGACATCATCGAGTCGATAAGCGTAAACGACAAGACCGGCGAGGTGTTCTTCGGCACCGACAACGGCCTTTGCTCCTATATGAGCGACGCAACGGAGGCTGCCGAGGAGATGACGAAAGCCAATGTGTATGCCTATCCCAACCCCGTGGAACCGGGATATGACGGACTCATCACCATCGTGGGGCTTACTCTCGATGCCGACATAAAGATTGTGGGGCCCGCCGGCACCCTCGTCAAGAGCGGAAGAAGCAACGGCGGCTCGTTCACCTGGGACGGTACCGACCTCAACGGCAAGAGCGTGGTGAGCGGAATATATATGGTGGAAACGGCAACGGCAGAAGGAAAGAAAGGCACTGTCTGCAAGATTGCCATCGTAAGATGATGCCCTGCCGCGACAACAACATCACGACAACATAACAACAGCGCATGAAAAAGACCGACATCTGGCTCTATTCGCTCTCTCTGCTCTATCTCGCCGTACTGCTCGCAGTGCTCGCCGTCTTCGGCTACACACCGGGTCCCGACACCGACGGCTACATAGCCATGGCGCAGAAATGCCTCGCCGAGGGTCAGCCTTATCCCTGCACAGCCACCATAGAAGGCACGCCATTCCTTTGGAACATTGGTAGCATCAACCTCATCGAGGCTTCCCTCGCCCTCACCGGCAGCATCGCGCCACTCCTGATTGTATTCTGTCTCATGAAAGCGGCAACGGCTTTGTTCGCCGCCAAGACTGCACAGACGCTCATCGGCGACCGCACTGCAGTGGCAACAATGCTTCTTTGCATGCTCTATCCAAACAACTGGGGGCAGAGCACGACTCTGTTGAGCGAGATACCGATGGTGTTCTTCGCCACGGCGGCAGTGCTTCTGGCCGTGAAGAAGCCTTCGGGAGCGCGCATCGCAGCCGCAGGCGTGCTGCTGTGCATAGCCAACTGGTTCCGGCCCATTGCCGTTCTGTTCGCCGTCATCATCGCTTTGTATTACATTCTGTTCTTCCGTCGCGACGCATTGCGCCACATCCTCATGCTCGCGGCAGGCTATGCCGTCACCGTTTGCATCATAGGCACCGAGACATGGAGCCGCACCGGCTACTTCATCTACCAATGTGACTCGTTCTGGTACAACATGGCGGACGACGCTTACGACGGAGCTACGCCCGATGCGCACTTCGGCGAGCCTCTGTTCAAGAAAGGAACGCCGCGCTATATCGAGAATATGGAGCAGAAAAACTGCTTCGAATGCAGCGACATCTGGCGCGAACGCTGCATGGAATGGCTCCTGTCGCACAAATGGGAGTACCTGAAGAAGGTGCCGTGGCGACTCTATTACATGCTCAGCAACGACAATGACAACGCCGCTGCATTCATAGCCAAGGCGGAGAAACAACGCCCCGATGGTGCCGACGCACTCACTGTGCCTTACCGGCACGTGTTCTCTGAGTGGCACTCCATGACTTTTGCGCAGCGAATGGCGTTCCTCTGCACCGCCGCTTACTATCTGCTTGTGCTCCTGGCAATAGCGGGATGCGTGGTCTTGGCACGGAGAAAGCAGTGGGAAGCACTCTTCATCACCGCCTTCACCATCGTCTTTGTCACCCTCGCCACAGTGCTTATGGTGCAGGGCGAAGCACGATTCAAAGCCCCATATATGCCTTATCTCACCATACTCGCAGCAGTTGGGGCAACTCAAATTGTTAAAAGTAAAAAGGTAAAAGAGGAAAAAAGTAAAAAGGGAAGAGAAAAAACGCGCTGAAAGCGCAATTATCCTCCAGCCCAGGGCAACGCCCTGGGGACAAATAAAAGGTGGAGGTGCGCCCTGTAAGGGCAACTATAACCCCGCCATTGCAATGAAATAAAGAAAACAAAATAAGATGACGACAACAGCAACAACAGGGAAACAGACTCTCAGGGGATGGCTTTGCAGCCACTGGGCAGTGCCCTTTAATATAATAATGTGTGGGCTTTTCCTCACCGCCGCGCTCGATGTGATGCCCACTTACGACGACTGGTACACCCTTTCTTCGCCCAACCGCGACCCGGAGTGGCAGAAGTTCTTCCTGCCTTACGGCAGTGTGTGGCGCCCGATAGATGCTCTCATGGGCTATGTGTCGCAAGATGCCACCACGTTTCCGCTTTACAACCACATCATCACCGTCTGCGCCCACCTGCTGAGCGGGCTTATGGTGTGGGCATTGGCGCGGCGGTTGTTCCGCAAGGATGCCGCCGTCAACCTGGCAGCAGCGCTGTTCTGCGTCTCGCCCTGTATGCTTGCGACGGTCTTTGCTTGCGATGCCATCAACCAGTCGTTGAGTCTTATGTTCGGCTTGGCAGCCACACTGGCGTTCATAACCGTTCGCCACAAGGTGCGCTATTTGCTTTGGCCGTTGCTCGTCTGGCTTGCAGCACTCGCCAAGGACAACGGAATAGCATGGGCAGTGGTGCCGCCATTGGTGGCTCTTCTCACTGAGGAGAACTCAACACGCACCGTTGCCCGCCGCCTCGCCTACGGCGTTTTCATGGCCATTGTCTATGGAGCCGTACGCCTGTCGCTGCCTTACACCGTCATCCCCAACCCCGAATACTCCTCCTTCTCCATCCTGAAGAAACTGCGGGAAGTGGCTATGCTCCTTGGCTACAGTTTCGTACCCATCGACTGGATGAGCATCTTCTGCGCCCAGGCAAGGCGATGGTTCACCCTCATCCTTACTTGCGGCCTCACCCTTGCGGCTTATGCCACTCTCCTTCCGAGCATTAAAAGCACACTGAAAGACCGCCGCACATGGGTGCTGGCAGCCGTGTTTGTGGTGGTGCTGTCACCCAATCTGCTCATCACGCTGAGTATGATGAACGCCTATGCAGGCCTCTGCTTCGCCGCAATGCTCGTTGCCATGCTTGTGGAGAAGAGCGAAGCGGAGAAGAACGACATCTCCCACGCCGTGCTCGACTTGCTCCTTGCCGCCATGCTGGTGAACTTTCACCATGTGAACGAAGCCGTGAGCACATCGCAAAAGGGCATAGAGATGGCGCAAAAGGTGGACAAACAATGCCGGGAACGCGAACCCATAGACGAGGTGTTCTGCGTCAGCGTCACGCCCACCGAGCGCAAATACTCGTCGTTCCATGTGCTGCCCGTCGACGCTTTCAGCAACGGTCAGGCTGTGCTTTGGCTCAACAACTACCGCTGGCCAATGCGAATCCACGAGGCATACGTCGATGCCGGCAAGCGCGATGAGGCGCTCCGCCTTGCCCGGCAAGCCATCGACAGCGGCGGCTACCGCTACGCCTGGGTGGTGGAGAACGACAAAGTAGAGGTGATTTCCAACGAAAAATAAAGAAGAAATGGACTCCATAAGCATCATCATCCCATGCTACAACGAGCAGGACAACATTGAACGGCTGTGCGGGGAACTGCGCACGATGTTCTCCAACAATAAGGAGTACCTCTGGAAGGTGATTCTCATTGACGACGGAAGCACCGACGGCACACTGCAATGCCTGCGCCGCGCCGCCGAGGAGGACGCTCGCTTCGGCTACATCAGCCTGTCGCGCAACTTCGGAAAGGAGAACGCCTTGCTCGCCGGCTTCGACCGCGCCGACACCGACTGTGCCGTAATCATGGACGCAGACCTGCAGCATCCGCCGACGCTCATCCCCGAAATGGTGGCTGCATGGAAAGAGGGTTATGACGATGTCTACGCCAAACGCGCCACAAGGGGCAAAGAACCGTGGCTGCGCCGCCGCCTCTCGATGGTCTACTACCGCCTGTTGCAGCGCATGGCGCGCATCGATGTGCTACCCAATGTGGGCGACTTCCGTCTGCTGGATGCCAAGTGTATCCACTCCATGCGGATGCTCCGCGAGACGCAGCGCTACACGAAAGGACTCTACTGCTGGATAGGTTTCCGCAAGAAAAGCATCGAATTCAGCCAGCAGGGGCGCACCGCAGGCAACTCGTCGTTCAGTTATATGCGACTCATCGACCTCGCCATAGAAGGCATAACATCCTACACCACAGCACCCCTGCGCATAAGTACGGTGATGGGAGTGATTGTCTCGGCAGCCGCTCTGCTCTATATGCTCTATGTGCTGATAAAGACTCTCATCGTGGGCGACCCCGTTCAGGGCTACCCCACGCTCATCATCGTAATCCTGTTCCTCGGAGGTCTGCAACTGCTCTCGCTCGGAATACTCGGCGAATACCTTGGCCGCGTGTTCCATGAGACAAAGCACCGCCCCGTCTATCTCGTGGGAGAGGAGCGCAATGTGGGCGGGAAGAAAGAATAGACACCACTGCAACACCTTAAACCCCAAGCCTATGCCAATCCATCCTCAATGGTCGGACGACTACTGGCCACTCATCGTCCAACTCTATGCAAGCAAGCCCGCAGGCGTGAAACCGCTCTTTGCGCCGTCCGTCATCGACTTGAGCATCCGCCTGCACCTGCCTCCCAAAGTCGTCATCACGCAGATGCAGCGGCTCCACGACCACACCACACCGTCGCTGCAACGCCTTTGGAACAAATACATGCGCAACCGCCGCCGACTCAAACGCGACTTGCAACGGGTGGAACAGATGCTTTGTTTCGGAGCCGGAAACATGTTCTATGATGGCGTGGAAGTGGTGGATGTCTTCGCCGACAACTTCCGTCCCATCGCCACAGACACCAAGATGAGCCGCGCAATGCTCGTCTTCATCCTCGACCTATACTTCCGCCTCATCCCCGCAACAATGGTTAAGGAGACACCGGAAGTGAAGGAACTCGCCGAACAGTTCGGAGTAAGCGCAGAAGAGGTGGTGGAAGTGCTCGCCATCTATCAGACTTTCGACCCCATCCTCCGCCGCGATGCCGCACCCGAAAGCCCCCTCAGCAATGCCTGCCGCGCCACATGGCAGCACTATCACAACGCCGAACCCACGCTATTGGCGCACGACATCAGCCGAATAATGCGCTACTTCGTGTGGGAGGAAAATTGAAGAGGTGGGTTCTTGAACCCACCGAAACACAAAAAAACCTCGCGCCCTACACAGGGAGCGAGGCCTCGCTTAAATAAAAATAGAAATCGCTGTTCGCGTTATTAGTCCTGTTACAGATCACATTTACCTCTCAGATTAAACTGGACAGTACCATGACAATCTTTAAAAAAGACTTATATTCACACATTAAAAAATGATTTCGTATCACCCTCACAGGTGAATAAAAATGAAAAAGTATTCTTAATCCATATTGATGTTTATCATTTAAGTTACTCGTTGGGGAGCCTCTGCTCCCGTTTCTAGGTCTTTACAAGTGCAAAGATAAAAGGTTTAATTGTATTTCCAAAACTTTTCTTACATTTTTTTCGTAAAAAATTACCTTTTTCGAACAATTTGTCGGTTTCACGAAATAATTTCCAAAAAAATGCAAGAAACCCTTGCCCGGAACCCTCCTAAAACAGATTGAAACAGCAACAATAATGCGCGAAAAATCCGCAAGAAATTTGCCTCTGTTACGCATTGTGACTTAATACAGATTTACTTTACACCGTTTTAACACTTTAAAAAGTAGAAAAAT
>CAYXGN010000007.1:23171-24679 GCA_964464505.1 uncultured Prevotella sp. | reverse complement strand
CCTACTACTTAAGACTTATGATTTGCTTTGCTGTCTCGTCCTCGGGGCGAAGCTGAAGGAGTTTGCCGGCGAAGTTCTTTGCTTCTGCCACGCGGTCGTTCTGGATATAGTGAACGGCGAGATACTGATAGGCAGTGGCGAGTTTGTTGCTCTCCGAAGCAGTGCGGTCCGCCTTGTTTTCCAAGAGTGAGATGTACTGCTGGTAGAACGGAAGAGCCTGGCCTTCCTTGACATCGGGGTTAATCTGGTGGTTGAGGAGGGCGCGCTTCCACACTGCGTAGGTGCGGGCATAGTCGTACTTCTCTGCGATGGTGCCATACACCTTGTCGGCGTTCTTCAATGCAGCCACTTTGGTTTCCTTGTCGGTGGCGGCAATGTTCTCGTCGATGTAGATGTCGGCAAGGGCATCGTAGTCCTTGTATGTGGCGGCATCGCCGATGGCATTGAGATAGACGTTGTAAGAAGCGACGGCCTTGTCGAACTGCTTTGCCTTGACATAGACATCGGAGATGAGTTTGTCGGCGTTCTTGTTGTCGGCATCAACCTCGGAGATGTGCTTCAAGGCTGCAATGGCATCGTCGTAACGGCCTACATTGCTGAGGGCGTCGGCATAATAGGTGTAATCGTTGGCGGTGTACTTCAAAGTGTCAACGGTGTTGAAGAGCTTTTCGCCATAGACCACAGCCTCGTCATATTTCTTCAACTTGTCGCTGCCATAGAGTCCCACACGGTTGAAAGACACATATTTGGGATACTTACGGATGCCCTGCGAAGCGAGGTTGACTGCCTTGTCATACTGCTCGAGCACGTATGCCGTGGAAGCGTAGTCGTAGAGGATGTAGTCCTCCATCTTGGTGACATCGCTCACCTTGTCGTAGTAGTCGATGGCTGTCTTGAGGAGGCTGTTGCTGGAATACATGTAACCGGCGGCAGCATCAACAGGATAGTCGGGCTTCACCTGACGGAGCTTTTCAAGCATGGCAACGGCGCCATCGGGGTCTACCTTCTGGTAAACGCGGGCATACTTGACATAACCTTCAGGATTTTGCTTGTCGTAGTAAGTGGCTTGCTCATACCATGAAGCGGCGGCACCGCCATCGTCCTGTGCTGCGCACGCGTCGCCATGGAGGATATATCCGTCAGACAAGTTCTTGTTGGCCTTGATTGCCATGTCAGCGTAGAGATGTGCCTGGTCGTAGTTCTTTGCTCTGAGGAAGGCGCGACCCAGACCTGCAAGGGCAGCGGCATTCTTCTTGTTCATCTTGGTAAATGCCTTGACCTGCGACTTCGTTGCATTCACATCGCCCTTGGCATCGATAACGACTTTTGTGATGGCATCAACTTGTGACTTGACATCCTGTGCCATTGCCGGGGCGGACATACTCAGTGCCAAAACCCCTGCTACGAGATATTTAATTGCTTTCATAATCGTTGTTGTTTTAAGGTGGTTTCTAAATTTGTTGTCTTAATAGTCACTGCTTACATTAACGTCCCTTATGGCTATTTCG
>CAYXGN010000007.1:0-23071 GCA_964464505.1 uncultured Prevotella sp. | reverse complement strand
AAATTTGTTGTCTTAATAGTCACTGCTTACATTAACGTCCCTTATGGCTATTTCGCCACGGACGGGCAGGAGACCCGCCTTGAATATCATGAGTTGTCCTCGCGGCGACTCAATGAAATGAGCGAAGCCCCACGGCAAACCGCGCTTGGGGTCGTTAAGTAAGGCATATATGGTGCGCACGAAAGGGTAACGCCCATTCAACAGCCATGCCTGATAGGGCTTCCAACTGTTCATTGGAGTGGCCTTCTTCATCTTGCTTACAGACATGACGGTGATGTTTCTGTTCCAGGTGGTGTTTGTAGAATCGCGCTTGTCGTTGAGCCAATTGCTGCCGATGATGCCGATGGAGTTCGGCGTGCGCTCTACGTAGTCGATGACATCCTTGCTGTCGTTGGCGGCGAAGATGTTGGGACTGTTAATGGGTTTGCCTCCAAGGATGGAGTCCACGCAGAAGTGGACGGCACTCGACTTGCTGTTGTCGAAGCACACCCATATTTCTCCAAGTCGTGAACCTTCGTTCACTTCGTTCCATTTCGTGACCTTGCCTCCCAATATGCGCTGCACATCGGTGACGGTAATGCACGAATCGGTGTTTTGGTTGTTGCAGATAAGAGCCATACCGTCGTAAGCCAGAGGAATGGCTTCCGGCAACTGGTCGGACCCTTTAAGGTAATCAAATTCCTTCTTGGTGAAGTTGCGGCATGTAATGGCAAGCCACACCTTGTTGTTAAGAAGCATGTTCACGCCATCCACCTCGTTGGTGTAGACCGGCGTGAGTTTGGCTTGTGGGCATTGTGCTTGAAACACATCCACGAGCTCGTCCACTATGGGACTAAAACTTTCGTCAGAGGCGAATGTTATCGCCCCTGACGAATTAGTATCTGTGCGACCATCCTTCCGCTTCTGTTCTGAACATGAAGCAAAAAGGATGGTTGCCAATGTCAATCCTACTAAAAAGTAAGATACGTTTCTTGTCATTTAGTAACGCTTGAGTTATTACTGGAGTCGGAACATCACAGGCACCTGATACTTCACGCGCACAGCCGAACCGTTCTGTTTACCAGGAGTCCAGCGCGGCATGTTCTTAACCACGCGCATGGCTTCACGGTCAAGCGATGGGTCAACAGAGCGCATGACGTTCACATCGGTGATGGAACCGTCTTTCTCTACCACGAATCCCACAACAACACGGCCTTGAACACCGTTCTCGGCTGCTACTGTCGGATACTTGATGTTGCTGCTCAGATACTGCATCAAGGCAGCGTCGCCGCCAGGATACATAGGCATCTGTTCCACAACAGTAAAGATTTTGTTCTCTTCATGCTTTGGAGGTTCCGGAGCCTTGATTTCCTCTTTGGCCTTGAGCACTTCGCCACCTACCTCATCGTTGCCTTCAACGTTGAACGAACCGATGGACTTGTTGCTCTTTTCCACCTCTTCGAGCTTGATTTCGTCCTCTTCCTTCACCTCGTTGTCTTTCTTGATGACAGGTGCGGTGAACTTAACAGAACTCTTAACCTTCTCGACCACCTTTTCAGGCTCGGTCTTGATGATTTCCTTCTTCTCCACTTTGGCTTCCTTCTTCTTCTGCTCGAGAGCAGAGAGTTCGACAGCCTGGGTGTTCTCCACCGTCTTGTTGGCTTCCACCATACGCTGAACTTGGAGTCCGAGGAAGAGAAGTACTGCAGCAAGGGTTACTATAATGAGGGACCAAATGTTACGCTTGGAAGTGCCCTTGCGCAACTTGTATGCTCCGTATGCCTGGTTTCTGCCCTCAAAAACGAGGTCAGTCCATTCATTGGATATCAAATCTATTTTTGACATTTGTACGTCCTTTCTTTAAATGTTAGTCATTGATGAGATTACTTAATACCGCGTTTTGCCAAGAGGGCAGCATCATCGGGATTAATCTTGTCGATGACATAAGTACCAATACTGCAAATAGTCATTTCGTCCAAAGCGTCTACCATGTTCTTGTAAGATGCCGTGTCAGTGCATTTGATGATGACAGTCATCGTCGGAACCTTGCCGCTTTCGAGTTCTCCCTTTTTGATTTTGCTCAACTCACGGTCGTAGACGCTGTCGGGATAAGCCTCCGGCTTCTCCAACTTCTTCTGGTCGAGCTTTATCTTTGCTGCCATAATGTCGGCAACAGGAGTGGAGCCATCCTCGGTGACGTGCTTGATGAGCACATCGCGGATGCCTGTCTTTCCCCATGTTGTCTCTTTCAGGCAGTTAGGATCATCATACTTTGGGATACCGTCGACGTGGTAGATTTTATCGTTTCCGCACACATAGATAGTGATGGTCTGTGATGCTTTGGCGGCATTACGATCCTTGTCAGAGATGTTCTTGTCGTTACTTGGCATGGTCAAATTCATCGTTTGGGGCTTTGCCAACGATGTACAGAGCATGAAGAACGTGATAAGAAGCATCATCATGTCCACCATCGGCGTGAAGTCCACGCGGGTGTTCATCTTTTTCTGTCTGCTTGCTTTTTTCTTTGCCATGTCTTAATCCTCCGCATTTGATTTAAGCGCCGTAATCAGAAAGTAGCGGTTTTCGCTCATATCCTGAAGTTCCGACATCATTTTCTTTATAACCTTATAAGGGGTGCTGGCATCTGCCTTGATGGCGATTTTCATGTCAGGACCATTGTTGTCGCGTGCCATCTGCACCCAATCCTGGAACTGACTCTGTTTGCCATCGACACTGTCAGTGGGAATTCCCTTATCGGCCATATACTCATTCATCTTTTCGCCAGCGTTCAGACAGGCTGTCAAGTCTTGCATTGACACACCTATTGAGGCTGCGCCACGGCCATCCTCGAGTTGTTTCTTAGTGAGGCTCACACCATATTGTGATGCCATTCCAGAAATCAAGTCTTCCATCTTCTTTGGGGTATCCATACCCACGAAGATGCGGCCTTGCTTGTCGCAGAGCAATGTCAAGACATTATTCTCCGGCACCTTTATCTCGGATACCGAGCCCGGCGTAACGACTTTCACTGCCTCATTCTTCACAAACGTAGACGTAAGCATGAAGAAGGTGAGGAGGAGCACCATCACGTCAGACATAGGAGTCATGTCTATCCAAATGTCCGCTTTCTTAACTTTTACTTTACCCATAATGATAAACTTTTTAAAGGGTTAGTAAAATTAAGCCTCTTCTGCGTGGTTTGCTTCGTATGTCTGAGCAATAGTGTAACCTACTTCGTCGAGAGCGTATGTCAGCTTGTCGATCTTGTTAGAATAGTAGTTGTAAGAAACTACGGCGAACCAAGAAGTCAAGATACCTGATGCAGTGTTTACAAGAGCCTCAGAAATACCTTCTGACAACTGGAGGGAGTCACCACCACCACCAGAAGCAAGAGCGGCGAACGAACGGATCATACCAACCACAGTTCCGAAAAGGGCGGTAAGAGTACCGAGGGTTACGATGGTTGCGAGGATAGGCATGTTCATCTGAAGGGTCGGCATCTCAAGCTGAGTGGCCTCTTCGTGTGCCTGCTGAATCTTGGCAACCTTCTGTGCGCGCTTCAAGTTGGGAGTGTTCTCCATCTCCTTGTATGCTGCGATGGAAGCACCGACTACGTTAGCCACGCAACCCTGCTGCTTGTCGCAGATTTCCTTTGCCTTCTCCATATTGCCGGCATTGATGGCCTGCTTAACGTTGATGACGAACTTACCGAGAGAGCTCTTACCGAAAGCGGTGCGAAGAGCGAAGTAACGCTCGATGGAAAGAGCGATAACGGTGAAGAGCAATGTGATAATCACAGGAACGACGATACCACCTTTGTAAACGGTACCAAGGAGGCTGCCGTCCTTAACTGCGTTTGCAGGGTCACCACCAACGAAGTTGTCAGGGTTACCCAACACGAACTTGTAGAAACATACTGCGAGTACGAAACATGCAATGATAATCCAAATTGCGTCTCTAACACCCTGGAATCCAGAAGACTTCTTCTTCGGACTCACTTTAGCTTGTGCATTTGCCATAATGATTTTTAAAATAAATTAAGTTATTAATAATTGAAATGTATTTCTGATATAAATATCAAAAGTTCACGTTTTTCTCGCTTTTAGATTTCGATTTTATCGTTATTTTGCCATTTCAGCGTGGCAAAGGTAACAAATAATGGTATACAACAAGGCGAATTAACGAGTTTTAACAGCGGTTTTAATGCAATTGTAACAACGCCTCTTTTATGCGTCGCATTGCCTCGCGGATGTTGTCATCGCTGGTGGCGTAACTCATTCGGAAACAGTCGGGGTCGCCGAAGGCATCGCCACCCACCGTTGCAACGTGTGCCACTTCAAGCAGATAGAGGGCTAAGTCGGTGGAACTGTTGATGATACGCGTTCCGTCGGTCTTGCCATAGAAGCTGCTGCACTTCGGGAAGAGGTAGAAAGCACCCTGCGGTGAGTTCACTTCCAGACCCTCAATCTCCCTTGCCAGTTGCACGATGAGGTTGCGGCGGCGCTCGAAAGCCTTGCGCATGGTCTCGACACACGCCTGCGACGAGGTGTAGGCAGCCTCTGCCGCCTTCTGACTTACCGAGCAGGGACCGCTCGTATATTGTCCTTGGAGTTTGTTGCAACCCTTTACTATCCACTCGGGAGCGGCGAGGAAGCCTATGCGCCAACCTGTCATTGCGTAGGCTTTCGACACTCCGTTCACCACAACTGTGCGTTCTTTCATTCCCGGGAACTGCGCGATGCTTTCGTGATGACCCACATAATTGATGTGCTCGTAGATTTCGTCGGCGAGGACATAAAGCCCTTCATGGTGCTTTATCACCTCTGCCAAGGCAGCGAGTTCGGCTTTGGAATAGACGCTACCCGTCGGGTTGCTCGGCGAACAGAGTATGAGCAGGCGTGTCTTGGGGGTTATGGCTTTCTCGAGTTGTTGCGGAGTAATCTTGAAGTCCTGCTCAAAACCGGCACTCACAATCACCGGTGTGCCACCCGCGAGTTTCACCATTTGCGGATAACTCACCCAATAGGGGGCAGGGATTATCACTTCTTCGCCGTCGTTGACGAGTGCCATGACGGTGTTGCAGACACACTGCTTGGCACCGTTTGAGACGAGAATCTCATTCGGGGAATAGTCGAGTCCGTTCTCGTTCTTCAACTTTGCGACGATAGCCTTGCGCAAATCCATATAGCCCGGTACGGGCGAATAGCGCGAGAAGTTGTCGTCGATGGCCTTCTTTGCAGCCTCTTTTATGTGGTCGGGGGTGTTGAAGTCGGGCTCGCCGACACTCAGATTGATAACGTCAATGCCTTGAGCCTTCATCTCACTGCTCTTTTGTGACATCACGAGAGTGGCAGAAGGGGCGAGTCGGTTAAGGCGTTCCGATAGTTGTGTCATATTCCTTTTATTTGTTTGTTTTATTCCTTTGTTGCGTTATTTCAGATGAAGTGTGTGCCCCATGCGGTCGCGTTTGGTCTTCAGATAGCGTTCGTTGTAGGGGTTTGGCACCACTTCGATGGGCACATTCTCCACTATTTCGAGTCCGTAAGCCTCCAGTCCGACGCGCTTTGTGGGGTTGTTGGTGAGCAGGCGCATCTTATGGATGCCGAGATGGCGCAGCATCTGCGCTCCGCAACCGTAGTCGCGCTCATCGGGTTTGAATCCCAAATGGATGTTGGCATCAACGGTGTCGTAGCCCTCCTCCTGCAGTTTGTAAGCCTCAATCTTGTTCATCAGACCTATGCCGCGGCCTTCCTGCTGCATGTAGACAACCACTCCCTTGCCTTCTTTTTCTATCGTCTCCATAGCTTTATGCAACTGTTGGCCACAGTCGCAGCGCAAAGAACCGAGTATATCGCCTGTGGCGCAACTCGAATGGACGCGTACCAGCACCGACTCGTCGTCGCGCCACTCGCCCTTAACGAGTGCGAAATGCTCCAGACCGTTACTCTGCTGGCGGAAAGGGATGAGTCGGAAGTGTCCCCATTCAGTTGGCATGTCCACCTCTTCACCCACTTCTATGATTGATTCCTTCTTGAGACGGTAGGCTATCAAGTCCTTGATTGTGATGATGCGGAGTCCCCATTCCGCTGCCTTTTTCTGCAGTTCGGGCATCCGAGCCATTGTGCCGTCCTCGTTCATAATCTCCATTAAGGCTCCTGCGGGATAGAGCCCGGCGAGTCGGCAGAGGTCTACGGCAGCCTCGGTGTGCCCGCTTCGGCGCAGTACGCCGTTGTCCTGGGCATAGAGCGGATTGACATGTCCGGGTCTGCCGAAGGTCTGTGGAGTGGCGTTGGGGTCGGCGAGGGCGCGGATTGTAGCCGCGCGGTCGTGACTGGAAACGCCCGTTGTGCATCCCTCCAGTTTGTCGACGGTCACCGTGAAGGGCGTGCCGAGCATGCTGGTGTTGTCGCTTACCTGATGCGGCAGGTCGAGTTCTTCACACCGTGACAGCGTTATCGGGGCGCAGAGCACGCCGCGTGCGTTCTTCAGCATGAAGTTTACCTGTTCCGGAGTTATCTTCTCGGCGGCGATGATGAGGTCGCCTTCGTTCTCGCGGTCTTCATCGTCGACCACGATTACGAACTTGCCTTCTTTGAAGTCTTGCACCGCTTCCTCGATGCTGCTTAGTTTGAAATCACCCATATCTTTGTTGTTCATTCTTTGTTTCCTGTTTGTCGCCATCCTTGCGGCATCGCTTTTCCATTCTTGCCGGTGCCGGACGGTCTTTATATTATATAATGTGTAAACGGTTTATTTATTGCCTCCGCCGGCGTATTTTTCGTTAATGCGGTTTATGATTGTTTCGTTTGTGGCTACCACCACCTTCAAGTCGCGCATCAGTCGGAGCCGGTAACGCCACATGCGAAGGTAGAGCACGGCACCGAAAGGCACGAGAACCGCCGCCACTATGTTGAGCCACCGCCGCTCGAAGGGGCGTGTGTGCGCCTTCTCCGACATTATGGGATATTGGTTGATGGCTGTCATCACCACGCGGTCGCGCGTGTTTGAGAGGTCGTCTATGACCTGTTCCAGTTCTTCGCAGATGCGTTCTATCTCATGGTCGGGCTCATAGCGGAAGAACACCTTCCACACATTGGGAGCCATCTTAAGGTGATGTTCGCTCGAATAGGTGGCCACGTCGCTGCTCACCTTGGCGAGGCGGGCGGCATCGGCAGTGTAGTCGGGGTCGTTGATAATCACTTCCTTGCGTGCTATATGGCGTGCGTCGCGCAGTCCAAGGAGCCGGCGCAGCATCTCACGGTACAAGTCCACGTTGAACACCACCGAGTCGTTGGTGGCCTTGACGGTGAAGAACACAGCCATAGGGATGAGCACTCCGGGCGCAAGACCCTTGCCAAACCATATCGGCCACATTCCTCCTCGTGCCATGCGGTAGCCTGAGTTGTCGAGGATGTAGTAGATGATGAACACCAACACCGATATGAGCACCGGCATACCAAGCCCTCCTTTGCGGATGATTGCACCCAACGGAGCCCCGATAAAGAAGAAGATGAGGCACGACAGAGCCAGCGTCAGTTTGCCGATTGCCTCTATCTTGTGTTGCCGGATGATGCGGTCGCCGTCGGAGGTGACCAAACTTCGGAAGTTAAGGTCGGACAGCCGCGACTGCACCTTCATGTTCATCTGCGAGAGAGCCGTGCGCTTCTGGTCGTCGGTGAGGTGTGAGAACGCCGAGTCAACATTGTATTTCGTCGTGGCAGCGAGTTTCAACGCCCTCAACGAGTCGCGTTGCGAAGCCCGTGGAAGGGTGAAGAATGTGGCGCGGTCGTTGGCATAGAAGGCTCTGCCGATGCTGTCATACTGATGTTTTATTGAGTCGAGGTCGTGGCTAATCTGTGCGAAACTCTTTCCGCGGGCATCATTACCGAGTGCCGTTGCATCTGCCATATTGAAGTCGCCGTCGTAATCCAGCACTATGCGTTTGCTGACAAAGGTCTCGCGGCGATAGGGCACTGCGGCGGTGTTGCCGAATGTTTGTGACTGCATGTTCTCAAACCACTCGCCTGCCCAAAGCGTCATGAGGAGGTGTTTCTTGTCGGCTGTGGCTTGCAGCATACCCGAATCGGCGAGGATAATGGCCTGGTCTTCATAACTTCCCGTCATTCTGTAAATCATGATGCCATAGAGTCTGCCCGTCTCAAGGTCCTTCTTCTGCACATAGATGTTGCTGTTTGGGATGCCGTCATAGAATATTCCTTCGGGGATTTCGAGTTCCGGACTCTTCTGTTTCATTGCCATCAGCATCTGAGCCAACTTGCGGTTGGCGTTGGGACCGATGCTGTTCTGGAAGTAGATGGACACAAGACATATCACCACGGAGATGACAATGAGCGAGCGGAAAGCCTGCATCAGCGATATGCCTGCTGCCTTGATGGCAGTGAGTTCGGAACTCTCTCCGAGGTTACCGAAGGTTATCAGCGACGACAGCAATATGGCGAGGGGCAGTGCCTGAGGCACAAGCATAAGGCCCATGTGCCAGAAGAACTCGGCGAGGACATCCATTGAGAGTCCCTTTCCGATGAGTTCGTCGATGTAGCGCCACAGGAACTGCATCATCAGCACAAACTGGCAGATGAAAAAAGTTCCTACGAAAAGCAGTCCGAATTGCTTTGCGATGAATATGTCTAACTTTTTTATGCGCACCATGATGCCGTCGGTTGGACGAGTTTCAAGCCACAAAATTAGCACAAAAAAATCACATTACGCGCGTTTTGGCGTTATTTTCGCTTTTCTGTTAAGGCATTGCGACGGGGCGAATGGTGCGCCCGAAGCAACGGGCGAAGTAGTCTTGGTAGTGCACGGTACTGTTGAAGTTGAGGTAATAGGCGTAGTTGGTGCCGTCGGTATCGTCGCAATAGAGTGTGCTTGACCAATAGATGCCGAACATGCTGCGGTAGTATAGGTCGCCATTGTAGCGGCATCCCGCAGCAGGAATGAAAATACTGTTGCCGTTCGACTTACTGGTGACCCTGTAGCCCTCCATCTTTTCGCCCATAGAAGTGGTCCGCTGCACCCACGCCCAGATGCAGTTTCTGGGGTCGAGGAGTTCGCCCATCTCTGTGATGGTGGGCATACGGCAAGACGAGCCCCACAGAACTGTGGCGGCATCGTCGCCCTTTTCGAGGGTGACCAAGCCGTCTGTGGAGTTGTATTTGGTGAAAATTGAAGCGGAACCGCCGTGCGTGTAGGCGTTCCAATCGTAAGATGACTGTGCCTCCGTGGCTCCCCAAGCGTAGTAATCGCCCGCGTCGGCAGCCATGGCAGCACCGATATTGGCGGTAGCCCAAAGGAGTCCGCTGGGCAGACCGAGGTCAACGAACTTATGACCATCAATGATATGGAGGTCTTCTTCGGCGCAATAGTCTTCATTTATTATGAATGTCACCGAGTCGACATCGGCAGTTCGGAAGATTTTCGTTGCGTCGCCGCCTTTCCATATCTTCATCTTGACGGTCTGCGCTGACACCAAAGAGCATTGCGCCATTATGGCACCGCAAATGAGGATAATTGTCTTCTTCATCATTCCTTTTCGCAATTACAACGCAACAATTCTTTCACAGAACTCACAGCAAGTCCCATTTCATCTCGAACATATCCATTTCCCGCTTGCTGATGCCGAGTTTTAACGCCATGGATTTCCATTGTTTGACGGCTCCCACCACCTCTTCTATTATCCTTTCGGCATCATTTTGATTTATCAGATAGTCTTCGTGAGATTCTGCCAGAGTCTGCAAATCCGACTTGTTTGTTGTGGAATTGATGAGAATACTTTGATAATCGTTGAGCGTGGGGTTTATGTCGTAGGCAGGAGAGAGTGTCCACCCTTGCGGAGTTAGCAGAAAACCGTGATTGCGGAAGTGGTCGTCGGTGTTGCGAACGGCGATGTTGAATGCCACACGGCGATACAGCTCGTGCAGGTTTTCCTTCACATTGCAGCAGTTCTGCACCATGAAATCTACGATATCCAAATAGCCATTGCCACTCTGTGCATCGCTTCCGTCGGTCAGCCCGAGCATCGTCATGGCGGAGGCGAAATGTATGCGCCGCCCGTTCTGGTCACGGTCGAAACGCCGTGAGAGCAGCACATGATGTTTTTCTCCCACTGCGACGACACCGCTCTCAGCGGCGTTGATGCCTGCTTTCGCTGCAAGCAGAAGGCAGAGATGTTCCCACAGTGCCACATCGTAGTCGTCCTTGCACGAAGGAAATTTAGCGACATACATCACTTTGCGTTCATCCATCACCGCGGCCTTGGGTCGTGCGCCTCCCAACGATGTTCCCGGATGCACCAATTGCTGTATCCATTTCTTCGCGGGCAGGGCGTTCTCCTCCTCGCAATGTTCTATCTCCCGACTGGCAGCCACCAACGAGCGGATGTCGGTCATTGGGGGAATGCGCAGCGAGGCATCGCTGTTGATGAACGCACCACCCTTCTCCCGGCAGAAGCGGAAACCTCCCATGCGCGATGCATCATCGATGCCAACGAGGTAATCGAACGAAGAAAGGCGGCGGACAGGGCGATGTTCCTCTTGCGCCTGTATCTGTTCGCGACGGTTGAGAAGGGTTCGTCCCCAGCGGTCGGGTAAGGCATCGGCGAAGCAACAGAAGATGTCCTTGCCCTGGTGGGCGTATTGCTGCCCGGGATAATTGTTGATGTCGGCACTCAGTATGATGTTGCCATAATGCCGGAGCCACTCCGTATCAAAGCGGAAAGAGTAGGAGTCGGAACCGCGCAATGACTTATAGCCCAACTCTCCTACAAGCATCGGTGAGGCAGACTCAGCATCGGCAGACTGCCGTTGGAGCCAATCAAAATCGGCATAGACATACAACACTTCCATCATTACCCTTTCTTCGAGGCGCGTTCGCGGTTTTTCTTTAACGACAAGTCCTGGAGGGCGCGCCCCATTTCGTCCTTCTGCGCGAGGAGAAGGATGTCGTCATCGAGTTGTAGGGCATAGAGAATGCGGAGGTAGATGCCCATGGCAACGGTGGCGGCACCCTTTTCTACACGTGCCACGGTGAGCGGAGAGCATGTGGCACGCTCTGCCACTTGAGCCACACTAAGATTGCGTCGCAGGCGAGCCAATTTTATCTGCTCGCCCACAACCTGCATCTTGAGTTCCAGTTTTCGCGGCAACTTCGTGCCCATTGTCGTCTTTGTCATAATCGCGCAACACTTATTTACGGATGCAAAATTACAACTTTTTCTTTATTTAATGATAAGTTGCGAGAAACAAATGCAGCGATTACGATGTTCCGCCATACGTCTTTAATGCCTTGCTACAGGGCGGATGGTGTGGCCGTCGCAACGGCTTCCGCTGCTCAGACCATAACTTGTGCTGCCGAAACCGAGGTAGAAGGAGTTGTAGGAACCCACTGCATCGAGGGTTCTCGACCAATAACTGCCGTAGGAGCCTTTATAGTTGGTCTTGCTGTTGTAGCGATATCCCAGTGCGGGGAAGAAGATGCTCATGCCGTTTTTCTTGCTCGTCACGAGGTAGCCACGCACCGATTTCAGGGTAGAGGAGGTCTTGCTCGACCACTTCCATGTGCAGTTGTTGCTGTTGAGGAGTTCGTTGATGTCGTTGTTGCTGGGCGTTTGGCACGGTGCTCCCCATACTGCTGCTGCGGCGTCATCATCTCTGTCGAGGTTCACTTTGTTGTCGGTGCGGTTGTATTTCGACAATGTTGAGGAACCGAACCGATAGGACTCCCACAGGTAAGTGCCGTCGCTTTGCACCTCCGTCTCGCCCCAGGCGAAGTACTCGCCATCGTCGGCTGCCCCCTCAGCACCGATGTTTGTCTCTGCCCAAAGGGTTCCGCTGGGCAAGCCGAGGTCAATGAACCGGTGACCGTTCACGAGGTAAACGTTTTCTTCCGGACTCTCATATTCGTAGCCAAAAGTCACGGAGTCGGCATCGGCGGGGGCATAGGAGAATGCCACGCTACCGTCTTTCCACATCTCCACCTTTGCGTTTTGGGCGGAGACCTGCGGGCAGTGCGCTGCTAAAACGGCACCGCAAAGGAGTGTAAAAATCTTTTTCATCGTTATTGTTTTTGTTTCTTTTGCTTGCGAAAAAATGTGATTGAAGGGCTCCGCCTTGTCTATTTAGCCTCAGCAACAGGGCGGACAACCTCGCCATACTGGCGGTAGTGGGTGTCGACGTAGAAATGACTGTCGCTGAAGTACAGGCAGTGGATGGCGGCAGCGTAGTTGTAGGACATTGTGCGCGACCAATAGTAAGCCATCGTGCCGAACCTCTCAAGGGTCGTACCGTCATAATATCCCGTTGCGGGGAGGAAGATGCTGCGGCCGTTTGTCTTGCTCGTCACAAGTGCGCCATTCATCGTTTCGTCGGAAGAATTCTCCTGGGTGGTCCACTCCCAAGAGCAGTTTGCCTCGTCAAGGATTTCTGCGAAATCGTCTTGTGAGGGCATACGGCACGACGAACCCCATTTCACCGTGGCGGCATCGTCCTCTGCTTCGAGGGTTCGCGAGCCTTCTGTCGACTGGTATTTTGTCAAACTGTTCTGCCAACCATAAGCGTATGAGTCCCAAGTGTACGTCGCCTTGGGTTCTGTCTCAGCCCAAGCGAAATAGTAACCCGTGTCTGCCGGCTTCTCGGCACCCACGTTGCAGGTAGCCCAAAGTATTCCACTGGGCAAGCCGAGGTCCACGAATTCATGGCCGTCGATGGTGTAGATGCCGTCGTCGGAGGGCTCTTCTTCGGTGGCAAACGTCACGGAGTCGACTTCGGTGGACTCAAGGTTGTATGTCACTTTACCGTCTTTCCAAATCTGCATCGTCGTTGTCTGGGCGAGCGAAATGGTTGATTGCGCTGCGAAAACGACGCCGCAAAGGAGTGTAAAAATCTTTTTCATCGTTATTGTTTTGTTTCTTTTAATGTGCGATAGAATGTTTGTTATAATTTGCAAAGTTAATAAAAAGAGCGGGGTTAGAGGATTATAAGGTAAGGAAAATGTGAAAATCGGGAGAGAAACGTCATTTGTTAACAAACCTTTCAAACTATGCAAATATCGTTTTTAAGGAATGTTAAATGGCGAAAAACGAGTCTGGCGGAAAGTCGCGAAATAGAGATTGAAAGGCAGCAAAAATCGGGTTTCAAGGCGATGAGGTCATGCTGAAAATCCAAATTGCGCACGATTTTATCCCGATAACACCCGTTTTTCTTGCAAATTGCGCCTGTTTCGGATTGCAAACAAAGTCCTTTTGGATTGCAAACAAGGTCCTTTCGGAATGCAAACAAGCCTTGTTTGAGGTGCGATTAAGCCTTGTTTGCACGCCAAAGAAGTCCGTTTCGCATAGCCAAAGTGCCCATTCTGACTGCCAAAACAACTCAACCCATTGATTGTCAGTACTTAAAACATACCGTGCAATCTCTACATATCGAAACCGCCGGGAGCCCGACCCGCCCGCAATTTCGTGATTTTGGAGGTTAATAGAAGTTAATTTTGGATACAAAGATAGTGCAAACGAGAGCAATTCTAGTAGGCGCGTATCTCCGAGACGCGCCCGATGCAAGTCCGGTAAATATCGCGCTGTAAGCGCAGTTTGTTTTCTTGGGATTATTGTCGAGCGGGGACGCCCGTCCTCCTAAGTATGCAACGCTGCGTGAGGGGCGCGCCTCGGCGATTCGCGCCTACTACGGTTTGCACTTCTTTTTGCGTCTATGTGCGTGTATTTGTGGCTTTTATGGATTGCGATGCAGCCTCTGTAAACGAAAAAATCCCCGCGGAATCTCCGAAGAGAAAGCCGCGAGGAAACACCCCTGTGGGCGTTGACGGATTCGAACCGCCGACCCTCTGCTTGTAAGGCAGATGCTCTAAACCAGCTGAGCTAAACGCCCTTGCTTCTTGTAAGCGGTTGCAAAGGTATGTAGTTTTATCTATACCACCAAATTTTTTAGCAACTTTTTTTATTGTTTCCTTGATTTTTTTGTTTTTCATCTTGCGAAAACTGTCACGCAAGGAAATATTGCACGATAATTGAAGCATTGTAGACAAACAGCCAGACTGTTGTTGCCGCCACCACATAGCGCACTGCTTCGGCTCTTCGCGGCGACAAAGTTTTAAGCAAAAAGCCTATTGCTATGGGGATGATGAATGCCCAATGGGCTGTCATTATGTAGACCTCGTTGATGCCAAAACCAAAGACCAGGTGCATCAGCATGTCGAAGGCGAACCATAGAAACGCCACTTGGAACATTCGGTTGCGGCGTGCCGCCCACGCGCCGGCGATGAACAAGAGAACGACAACAGCCTCAACGAAATAATTGACGAAGGAGCGGTAAGCCACGAACACGGGGCGTGTCTCCTGCACATCTTCCAAAAGGTGGTCGCGGTGGAGTTGGAGTGACTCGCCGAAGAGGTTGTCCACGGCGGTCTGCCAGCGCGAGGTGGTGATGTCGCTCCATTCCAGGAGCGGCACGTTGTCGGTGAGGGCGGCACCGTTCTGCCGCTTCACCCACTCGTTGTGGGTCTTTGTCCGCTCGGCGCGCGAGGGGTATTTCTTCGCCACCTCCGTCTCAATCTTCTTGATGCTGCGTGCCTGCGGCTCGAGGATTGCTTTGTTTTGCCACACCACAAGGACGGCAAACACAGCCACAGGCACTGCGAAAGCGGCGACAAAACGCCATGAGAGGATGCGCTTTCCGTTGGCTGCGGCGACGGCGATGAATGTCTTCACGCCGTTGGTGAGCGTCATGCCGGCGGTGAGGAAGAACAGAATGGCTGCCTCCCACCACTTAATGGGTTTGCGTTCCTGCATGCGCCGCCCCATGAGATAGAGCGTGGCGGTGAGCAGGGCGAGTGAGATGGCGAAATGGTCGGGCACGATGGCGGCGAGCATGATGTGCGCAAAGGAATAGAACATCGTGCAAAGCAGCAGCGCATCGGCACGCCGCAACTTCATAAGTTCAGTAAAGATGCGGTGCAGAAAGAGGAAGCCATAGACATCAGCCACTATCACCACGGCAGCCATGAAGAACATGGCGAAGTTGAATCCAGTCATGCCCATGAGCCAATGGTTAAGCCAATAGAACGGCAAGAGGATGGCGATGAACAGCGGATGGCGCAGCACGATGTAGTGAACACGCAGGCACGAGATGGTGATGAGCGAGAAAACGTCGTAGCCCGACACGTTGAGGTGGTTGTAGAAGAGCGACCAGAAGCCCACATGTGCGCCGCGTGTGAAGCGGTCGAAATGGTTGTATATGAGCAGAGCATTGAGCAATGTGAATGCCACCAAGGCTCCGAGGGCGAGCCAACGCTCTTGTTTCCGTATTCGCAGAATCATGTTTCGAAGAGGTTTCTTATGCCAAATAGTTGACGATGAGGCCCACATTCCATGCCCACAGGAACAGGGTGAGCACGCCGACAAGCAACGTCACGCCCACACCCCAGCGCCGCGGCAACGCCTTCAGCGCATAGCCCACGGCTATCGGGATGATGTAAATCCAGTGGGCTGCCATTATATAGATTTCGTTAAGGGCGAAACCCAGTCCCACATGGAGCACCATGTCGAGCGCGAAGAACGACATGGCAAGCCAGAAGAAGCGCGAGCGGCGGCCGCACCAGATGCCGATGGCAAAGAGAAGGACGATGACGGCCTCCACAACATAGTTGAATGCCGACCTGTAATGCACCACCACGGGGCGCGAGATGAGCAGGTCGCCGAGGAGATAGTCCTGATGCAGTTGGATGGACTCGCCGAAAAGGTTCTCCACAACGGGTGCGGTGCGCGAGGTGGTGGCATCGGTCCAGTCCATAAACTCGCCCCGGACTATGGGTCTTCCTTTTGTCACGCGGCGGCGTTTGGGTTTTGCCTTCGGTGCGGCGGTGCTTTTTACAGCGGTGTCGCCATGTGCTATGCGAATGGAATCGGCTTTGGTTTGCGCCAGCATGAGTGTCTTCTGCTTCGCCTCCTTGTCGGCTTTCGCCTTGGCGCGCGCTTTCTTCGCCGCCATTTCGTTAGGCCAGACGAGGTAAGCGTAGGTCATCCGGCTCACTCCCCAGATGAGGGCGGCGGGCAGAATGACTGCCCCGAAGAAGAATTTCGGGCGGAAGAAACCCTTTGCATTGACGAAAAGGTCGCAGAGGAACACTTTAAGTCCGTTGTTGAGCGATGTGCCTGCCGTAAGGAAGAAGTAGAGAATGGCTTGCCAGAGCGTGAGTTTCCGTCCTTTCGCAATGAGTTTTCCCGACACATAGAGAGCCAGAAGCAGGAGCATCATGGACAAGACGAAATGGTCGGGCACCATCGTGGTGAGCATGACGAAGGCGAAAGAGAAGAAGAAAAAGGTGAGCAGCACCGACTGACGGTGGCTTAACCCAATGACTTCGCGAAAGATTCTGAAAAGGAACAGTGCCGAATAGAAGGCGCAAAAGAGTTGGATTGCCGCAACGACAAAGATGGCGCAGTTGATGCCAGTGAGCCACATCAGACCCTGGTTGATGAGGTATGGCACATACATGAAGTAGGCAAGCAGCGGGTGACGGTAGACATTGTAACCCTCCGACCAGTTGCTTACGACGGAATAGGTGATGGGGTCGAAACCCGAAATGTGGAAGTTGCCGATGAAAAGTCGCCAATAACGGTCGGTGATGGGGGTGAAGATGCCGTAATAATGGGCTATGACGAGGGCATTGAGTAGCACGAACACCGTCAGCAGCACGGCTGCCATGCGGCGCTCCTCGCGCTTGACGCGGAAGATGGAAGCGAAGATATGCCAGAAGGAAGGGCTTTGATTATTGCTCATCGTTGTCTTTTTTGTTCTTCAGGAAAAATCTCACCAAGAGGAAATTCACCGGCACGCAGATGCAGAACATGGGCAGCGGAGCCCACTGTTTCGACATGCCCAGCCAGAGGAAGAGGTTGAGTGTGAGCATCTGCAAGAGGAAATTGACGGCGTGGGAGAAGGCGAAGCCGGCACCACGGCGTGCCGATGCCTTCACACGGAAGGTGTAACGCGTGCTCGCAAGGAAGTTGAATCCGAAACTGATGGCATAGCCTATCGCCATCGACAGCGTGGGGTTGAGCACGAAGATGAGCACCCAGTAGATGAGATATTGCAGCAAAGTGGCTGCCACTCCCACTACTCCGAAGCGCAAAATCTCGCCAAGTTGTTGGCGGTGCTTATCGTCTAAACGGTCTAAAATGTCTTTCATCTGCATAATCAAGCATTTCTTTGTCGCCCCGACTGTCGCCGAAGGCAGTGATATAATAGTCGTTGCGCTGGGGGAAGAGGGCTTCAACGCGATGCACTTTCTCTGCCCCGTAGCAGTTGTCTGTAAGGAAACGGCCGGTGAGTACGCCGTCCTGCACTTCCACCTGTGTGCCTATGATGACGGGAGCACGCTGTCCTCCGTCATTGAAATCATGGAAAAAAGGCTCCACCCAGTTGTCGATGCTGGCGCTGACGATGCACACTTCGTCGCCGTCGTTTATATATTGCACTATGAGTCGCATTGCCTCGGGGCGCAGAATGTGCCTGCTGTCGGCGGCGAAGGCGCGGCAACGGGTGTTGAATTCCTTCTCCTCCATGCCTTTGAAGAACCAGGCGAAGAGGCGTTGCTTGGCTTTATAGTTGGGGTAAAGGTGCAGTTTCATCAGCACGAGGAGCGGACTGAACAGCGCGAAACCCGTAAGGAAGCGCGCCGTTCCGCACGCATGCCGAATGAAGAGGAGCAGCGTGTCGGCAGTGGTAACGGTGCCGTCGAAGTCGAAAAGCCACAATCTCTTCTTCATAACACATAAATCATAAGCAGGAACGAAAGCCCCCATGCCACCACAATCATCTGTGAGAAGTGGTCGTGGAGAATGATTTTGGTGGGGTCACCACTCTTCTTGTCCACCACAGCAATCTGTATGTAGCGCAGAAGCCCGATGAGAACGAAGACGAAGGTGAGGTAGAGGTAAGGCGTGTCGAAGCGTTCTGTCACCTCGGGGGAGACGGTGTACATGATGTAGCACACCAAGGTGACGGAGGCAGTAATGGTGATGGCTTGGTTGATGAAGGTGAGATTGTAGCGCACAGTGTTCTTTCTGGGTGCCTCTCCCGTCTCGTTCATTCGCAGAACATCATCGCGCCGCTTGGCAAACGACATGAAGAGGGTGAGCAGGAAGGTCATTATCACAAGCCAGTGGCTGGGCATCACCTCGCTGGCGAAGCCTCCGGCGAGGATGCGCAACACAAAACCGAAAGCCACAACGCACACGTCGACGATGGCATACTGCTTGAGTTTGGAGCAATAGGAGAGGTTAAGGAGATAGTAGAACAGCACCACGGCGAGCACTTCGGGCATCACCTCGGGCGGCAACAGCAGCAGAAGTCCCACCGAGAGGGCTGCCATGACTGCCATCATGGTGTAGGCCAGACGCACGGAGACGGCTCCGGAAGCCACGGGGCGATGACATTTCACAGGGTGACGGCGGTCGGCATCGGCATCGACGATGTCGTTGTAGCAGTAGACCGACGATGCCATGAGACTGTAAGCCATGAAGGTAACGGCGCAAAGGCATAGGGAATGGAGGTTGAAGAGTTCGCCGGCGAAGAACATTGGTATGAAAACAAAGAGGTTCTTAATCCACTGTGTGGGGCGAACGAGACGCAGGATGCTCTTTATCATAGACTTATATGGATTTTCTTGGTTGCGTAATTGATGGTTTTTTGCAGTGCCCATGCCACGGGAAGCGTTATCGCCACGGTGAGCAGGAACGTGGGCCAGTAGCCCAGATGATAGCGTTCTATTGGGAGAAGGACAAATTGCACATGGAGCAGATAGACTTCCAGACTCACCATTCCCACGAAGTGGAGGGCACGGTTAGCCCACTGCGGCAACCGACGGAGCACGAATGTGAGCAGGACTATGCCTGAAACGGTGAGCGGAATGTAAAGCATGCGCTCCACAAAGAGGGGAAACTGACCGTGACGCACCTGTTCGAGGTAGACGGAAGTGGCGAAGGGTAGGGCGAAGGCGAGCAGCAACAGCCATAGGGAAGAGCCTTCGAGGGTGCGTTGCTCCTTGACACTGCGCCCCAAATTGATGCCAATGAAGAAAATGGGAATGCGACTCCAGAAGATTTCCAAGTGTCCTACGGCACGGTGAATGGGCGTTACCCACTGCACAACGATGCACCATGCCACCATAAGCAAGGGCAACCAGCGGTAGAGAGGATGCCGGGAGATGAGGCGCATGTAATGGGGCGCGAAGATGTAGAGCATAAGTATGGCGGGCACATACCAGAAGGTGAGCTCGTCATGAAGCCAGAAATCCCAGTTGACGGTGGCATCGCCGATGAGGTCAACAATGCTCTTCGAAAAGCGGCGCGGTCCCAGATAGTCGGCGGTGTAGAACACTCCGGCAACGAGAAACCATGTGGGCAGGATGCGGAGAAGGCGGCGACGGTAGAAGGTTCTGACGGAAGACTGCTTCGACCAAGCGTACCACAGCCCCACGCCACTTAGAAACAGGAACATGTCGACACCCACATTGCCGCAGCGGCGGAGTCCGTAGAAGGGGTCGTCGCGACTCAGCGACACATGGAAAAGGATGACGAAGAGCATCGCCAAACCCATGAGTTCGCCGCGAAAGCGACTGATGTGTGCCAGTTCTATGTCGGGAATCTTCTTCATCTTAGGTGGGTTCTAAAAATTGGCTTTGTCAGATTGCGGAACTATTTTCGAGTTTCAATTTGTTTGAGAGTGAAGGAGTATAGCGGGCTATACGACTGAACGAACAAAGAAATTGAACCGAAAAGAGACCGCAGGATGACAAAACGTTATCTTTCATTTTTATTTATTCTTTACGGTGGGAATTTTTAGAACCCACCTTTATTGTTTTTCGGAGAGCATTATTGACTTGTCTGTCTTGCGGAAATAGCCGCGGAGGGAATGATAGAAATAGGCTATCGCCACCGATGCCACCACATAGAGCAGCAAACCGGTGTAGATGTCACCACGATGACTGATGGGAATGAAAATCTTTCGTGTGATGGGATGGAGCACAAAGAGGGCTGCCGAGATGCCGCCCATCCATGCAAAGGCTTGGACAAGAGACTTCGGCATGACCTTGGCAAGGGCTACGCAGAACGCGCAGACCATAAGGGGAACCCACAACCACAACTGAAACATGAAACTGAACAGCACCACTGCCACCGCCGATGCCACTGCCACGGCAGCCCATTGGGGTTTGGCGAGACTCCGTCCGTGTCTTGCGAAGAGCAGACCGGCACCGAAGGGGAGCATGCCTCCAACGAAATTGTAGCGCAAACGGTTGATGGCATCGCCGTCGGGAGCACACACCATCTGGGCTATCCAGCACACGGCGATGAGCGAAACTGCCACCCACGAACTGCGACGGTGCAGCAAGAGGCGGTAGACGATGTAGAGTTGGAGCATCAAACCGAAGAACCAGTAAGGCCCGGGCCATATCACATGGTCGGGGTCGGGCATGAGATTGTTGAACATAAGCAACTGCCCCACGATGTCAAGAAACTTGTAATGGTGGGCACCTCGGGTGATGGCATCGACCATTGTGAACGCCACAAAACCCACAATCATCATACTAAACAGTTTCTTATAATGTGAAACGATGAACGATGAGGCCTTCTCCGAAGCGCCATTGGGCTGGGACGGAGCGCTTTCATACTTCATTACGAGACCGTAAGCACTGAGAAAGAGGAACACGGGAACACCGTAATGGCCGAAGAAGGAGAGGAGATGCACCGCCAGATTGGCATCGGGCGCGGCGAGAGCACGCAACAGGTCGTGGCAGTTGGAGATGCGGAAGGTGTACTCATTCTCCTTCACCGCGAAACCAAGCCAATGGCAATAGTTGTGCAGGAATATGCCGATGATGGCTATTCCGCGCAGAGCCGCACATTCGGCACGCGTGAGCAATGGGGCATTTGCCTTATTGTTGTCGGTTGATTGCATTTCTATTATTAAATAAGGTGAAGCTGTCGGGCTGTGGGTTAGAGCTTGTCGTAGTCGGCAACACCCTTGAGTATGCGCGGACGCAACTCATTGTAGTTGGGCGACAGCAGATTGAATTCTTCGTGATAAGAGGGTGCCGAGATGCCTCCGAGATAGAGAAGGAGATGCGGCAGAGCATCGGTCATGAAGCGGCGATGCTTAGCCTGCACCACCTGACGGAACACTTCGGGGCGGTTTTTGACATATTTGCGCGAGCACCAAATCCAGAAGGGGATGTCGAACTCGGCATGGGCGAGGCGCGCATCCACCTTGGCGGAGTGGAGGCGGCAATAGAAGTGCATGTCGCCCTCGTAGCATTCCTCGCCGTGGTCGGGCACATATATCACGATGGCATCGTCGTTCTCGAACTTCTTCACAATCTCCGTCACCACCGAATCGTTGTAAAGGATGGCGTTGTCATAGTCGGAGAGGATGGTGCGCTCGCGGTCGTTGAGATTGGGTTTCAACTCTTTATAGTCGCTGGCATGGAAGCGCTTGCGGTCGCGCGGACTGCGCTGGCGGTAGGCTACATGCTGCCCCAAGAGGTGGAAGATGATGAGATTGTTGTCGGTGTTGGCACTCTTCAGTTTGTCGTAATCGTTGAGGAGGGCTTCGTCGAAGGCGTGCAACTGGGTGTTGCGGGTGTCAAACTGCGCCGCACTGAGTTTGCGGTCGTTGAGGAAGAAACCGCCGCTGAAGTCGTAGACAGCCTCCTTCGCCTTGGGAAGAAACTGGTTGGTAAGGAAAGTGACGTGATAACCGGCCTTGCGGAAGAGCACGGGGAAGAGCGGATAATCGCACCATTCGCCTTTCTGTCCGACGGTATAGAGGGAGAAAAGATGCTTGAACACAAAGCTGGTAAGGTTCCACGGCGACACGACATCATCGAATCGCACCAGTCTTCCCTTGCGTTCCAACTGCAATTGACGCGGAGTGGTGGGCATGGCATAACCATACATCTGCGAATGATGGCGGTTGTAGCTCTCGCCGATGATGAGAACGATGTTGGGACTACGGAAAGAGCAACTGTCAACACGGGCTTTGTCGACCGTGGCAATGAGTCGTTGGGTCTGCTTTGCAGTCAAGGTGTTGGCGTAAATGCTGAATGCCAGGCGGTAGACGGGGGTGTAAAGCACGGCGTGGTCTTTCTCCGTGAGAGTGTGTTCCACCTCGCCTATTGTTCTGCCTGTCATCAGTTTCCAAGTGGCTTGCTTGTTATGCGCACTCGAAATGAGGGCCCACACCAGCAGCAAAACGACGGCAGCGGCCTCCGCAACGAGTCCTTTTCTCAACCACGAAAGCACCTTTTGCCACGCACTCTTGACGGCTTCGCGCTGGCGGCGAGGGATGAAATGTGGAAAACGGAGGCGCAGGACGCAGAGAAGATGACATAACATAAGGAGCAACACCCATCCTAACGGACTGAAAACGACATCGGGCGAGACGCACGACTTGATGAATTCGCCCGCCTCACGGGAGTCGGTCTCGCCTACAAGGAGCAGCATTGTGGGGGTGAGGGTACTGTCGAACTTGACGAAACAGTAAACGTCGACAACGGCGGCGGCATAGAACACCGCGTAGAACAATGCCCTGACCCATAGCATTACCTTTCGTGGCAGCACTGAGAGAAGCACACAAAGGAAATAAATGTCGAGGAAAAGTTCGGGGAAAAGGTTGTCGTAGAGCTTGGCACCGCGCGTGTCCGGCAGTGTGGTCCAGGCACATACGCATCCCAAAAGATACATAAACATGAAGAAGTTTATGTTCTTGCGTAGTGGCTTCATGATGAGGCTGCAAATTCGGCGAAGTGCTTTCATTATAGGTGGGTTCTAAAAATTGGCTTTGTTAGATTGCGGAAATATTTTCGAGTTTCAATTTGTTTGTGAGTGAAGGAGTATAGCGGGCTATACGACTGAACGAACAAACGGATTGAACCGAAAAGAGACCGCAAGATGACAAAACGTAATCTTTCATTTCCTTATTATATGTTACGGTGGGATTTTTTAGAACCCACCTGTAAGGTATCGTTATGTTTCAAAGAGCAAACTTACACATTTTTTCCCGTTCCAAGG
>CAYXGN010000006.1:0-25700 GCA_964464505.1 uncultured Prevotella sp. | reverse complement strand
TACAAGTACGACGGAGTGACCAAGCGCGTGGTCATCCATGTGGAAGAATAAAACTACAGCCGTAGTAGGCGCGTATCGCCGAGACGCGCCCTCTCAATCGGGAAAGCCACTTATTCAACGGGTGCGTCTCGGCGATCCGCACCTACTACGATTACCCTCGAAAATTCGTGACGAAATAAAAACTCTGAGAAAAAGTTATGAGCAGAAGAATAAGATTGGTTATGGTTTTGTTGCTGGCAGCAGCCTTTATTGCTGTCGGGGACGCATTTGCGCAGGTGCTGCCCTCGGCACCGGCAAATGTCAACCCCATCGTGCTCGGCAACAAGCGCATAACCCTCATCACCCCAACCCTGTTCCGACTGGAATACGCCGAGGAGCAGGCGTTCCTCGATGCTCCCACCATGCTGGCGCGACAGCGCAGCGTGCTTATGGACAGCGGCTTCACTGTCACCCCTCTCTCCGGTGGCAAGCAGTATGAAATCAACACCGGCAAGGTGCGCATCGTCATCGACAACGACAACCTGCCTTTCGGACAGATAAACACCTGGGTCTACTTCTCTTTCAACGGTAAGGAGAAGAGAATCACAGGGCGCAATCTCCACTCCAAGACCAAGAACTACAACCTCGGCGGCAACATCATGACCCTCGACCGTGTCAGCAAGGAAGTGCCCACCGAGGAAGGGCTGCTGTCGGCAGACGGCTGGTATTATATCATCGACACTGGCAACGACATCCTCAAGGACGACTGGCTCGCGCCGCGCGACCCACGGCATGTGCAGGACCAGTATTGCTTCGTCTATGGCGACGACTACCACACGGCGTTCGCCGACCTCGGAGCGTTGTCGGGACACGTGCCGATGACGCGCAAATACATGCACGGAGTGTGGTACTCGCGGTGGTATCCTTACGACACAAACTATATCGACGACCTCGTCAGAGGTTACAACGACAACGGTTTTCCGCTCGACATTCTCTCAATGGACATGGACTGGCACACACAGGACGCAACCATTGGAATAGGGCATAACATGACAAAAGGGTGGACGGGCTACACTTGGAACCGTAAACTGATAGAAGACCCCAAGGCTCTCATCGGCAGCCTCCTTAAGGACAGCATCTTCGTCACCGTGAGCGAGCACCCACACGACGGCGTGCAGACAAACCAAGACTGCTATGCCGACTTTATGAAGGCAATGGGCAAAGACCCCAACAAGAAGGAGACGCTGCTCTTCTCGCCCCAGGACAGCACCTATATGCGCAACTACTTCGAGTACACGCGCAAGGAAAACCGCGACTACGGTGTGGCGTTCTGGTGGATTGACTGGCAACAGGAATATCTCTACCCCTACATCAGAGGCACTCACACCAAGACACTGAGTTGGATAAACAAACTCTTCTACGAGGACACCGAGAAAGGAGGACTGCGCGGTGCCAACTACAGCCGTTGGGGAGGGTGGGGCGACCACCGTCATCCGCTATACTTCTCCGGCGACGCGCAGGGCAACTGGGACGTGCTTACCTTCGAGGTAAAACTGTCGCAGACGGCAGGAAACCAAGGCTGCTACTATTGGATTCACGACACCGGCGGCTTCCACGGCGGCACCGTTCCCGAACTGCTTGCACGCTGGTCGCAGTTCAGTGCTATGAGTGCTGCGCTCCGTGTGCATGCCGCACGAGGTGCCAACCTCGACCGCCGGCCGTGGCTATGGGGCGATGAGGCTACAAATTCGCTGCGCACCGCCTATCATTTCCGCGCCGAGATATTGCCTTACATTTACAGTTGCGTGCGACAGACTCACGAGACAATGTTGCCACTCACGCGCTGCATGTTCGTGGACTACCCCAAGGACTCGCTGGCTTACAACCGCTACGGACAGTATCTTTTGGGCGACATCGTGCTCTCTGCCCCCATCACGACACCAGGCGACAGCACCCGTCATTATGCCGCTTCTAAGGAAGTGTGGTTCCCCGGCGATGCCGACTGGTACGATTATTTCACTGATGAACGCCACAGGGGAGGCAGCGTGGACACCGTCACGAAGGATTTAAGCACCTTCCCCGTGTTCGTAAAGGGAGGAAACGTCCTGCCGATGCAGCCTTACAACCGCCGCCCTGCAAGTGCCGAGCTGAAGAAACTTGTGCTCCGCGTCTATCCGGGACACAACGGCGACGACAACACCTTCACCCTCTACGAGGACGACGGTGTGACCCGCAAATACGAAAATGGCGAATACGCCAAGACAAAACTCAACTATCGGCAGGCGGACGGTAGGGCTTACGTCACCATAAGTGCCACGGAAGGCAGTTACGAGGGTCAGTTGCCGGCGCGCAGTTACGAGTTGCAGCTGTGCGGCTTTGCCGATGAACGCATAAAAATAGACATCCCCGAAACTTCCATCCGCAAGGAAATAAAAATGGAAATCCCGCTGCAACGCCCTGTCGGCACCACCATCAGCGTGTTCCACGGACTGGATGGTTTGACCCTTGACAGTCTTGTTTCCGCTCACAAAAAAGGCATTGACTGCATCGAGATTTCCCTTACTGGCTTGGTCAATGGCGAGACAGCGATGGACTGGCCACAGCTGAAAGCGCGCCTGACGGAGGTAAAGAAGTTTGCCGATGAGGCAGGAGTGCGGATTTGGTCAATCCACATGCCTTACGAAAAGGAGTGCGACCCGTCCCACACGGACAAGAAGATTTTGCAAAAAAGTCTGGAGAAATATCGCCGCTGCATCGATGCCGTGAGCGTGCTGAAGCCCCACACGCTTCTCTATCATCCCAGCTTCTTCCAGTTGGAGCACGGTAACCGCGACAAGCGCATAGAGACTCTGGGCAAGAGTATGAAAACCCTGAACAAGTGGGGAAAGCAGATTGGTGCCGAGACGGTGATAGAAAACATGCTCGGTCCAACGGTTGAACGCCCCGACGGATTTGCCCGTGCCATCGGGCGCAACCTTGACGAGATGGAGAAGATAATGCGCCTTGTCCCCGACGATGTCTATGTGGCTATCGACACCAACCACGCCACCGACCCTGTGGCTCTCATCCGCCACTTTGGAGAAAGGGTGCACAGCCTCCATATCTGCGACGGCAACGGACAGAAAGACCGCCACGCCATGCCCGGAGGAGGCTCTGTCGACTGGAACGGAGTGTTGTCCGCACTCAATGATGTGGGCTACGCGGGACCGTTCCTCTACGAAGTGAAGCGGAAAGAGGTGAGCGACTTTGCCCAACTCAAGCAGTGCTACGACCGCCTCTATGCCAAATGGATAAAAGAAAACATCAAAATCATTATCAATCAATAAAACAATTTAAAGTATGAAAATCAAAAGTTTACTTCTGACAGCAGCTGTCGCTGCTTCTGCCAACGCTTTTGCGGCAGAGTATTATGTAGTTCCCGGCAACGCCGCAACAGGCAATGACGGGTCGTCGTGGGAAAAAGCCCTCACCATCTGGGACATCTACGAGAATGAAGCCACTGCCAAGAAGGTGGAGGCGGACTCGAAGTACAAGAACGGCGATGTGTTCTTCTTTGCCGGAGGAACCTATTATCCCGCCCTCGAAGCCGGCGGAGTGCCGCAGCGCATCTATCGCGGCTACATCTTTGTGGGAGGTTGTGACTCTTCGCAAGGAGCCGTGACCGAGTGGCCTACCTATCCTTCTGCCACTCCGACAGTGTTCTCCGGCGACCTCAATGGCGATGGCGTTGCCTCTCCTGGCGATGCCCAGTGCTTGGTCTACATGCGTCTTGGTTCCAACGGAATCAATACCGAAGACGACCGTTACACCGTTACCGACGCAGCCCTCAAACCTCTTACTTTCCGTGGCTTTGAGTTCAAGTGCGCCTACAACGAGAACGAATGGCCTGAGAGCGAGTCTGCCGACAACCTGAAAGGGTGGGGTGCTGTCAATGTGATTCAGGGTTGGTGCGAACTCTACAACTGCGAAGTGCACGACAACTACGCCCAGAAGGCTGCCGGCTTCAATGTCTATGGTTCGCTCTTCAACGTGAAAGACTGCAAGTTCTACAACAACAGCGCTGTGCAGACAGGTGCTGCCATGCGTGTGAACATCAACACCGCCAAGCGCTATTCGCGCGGAACCGTGGAGCGTTGCGCCTTCTACAACAACACCCTCTCCGACAAATACGGCGCTGCCATAGCCCTTACAGCCGGCGAGTTGTATATCATCAACTCCACCATTTCCGGCAATACTGTTTATGCCGAGGGCGGCGGTGTCGTGGCAAACGGCGATGCGAATGCCACACGCAAACTCCACATCATCAACTCCACCATTGCGGGCAACTACTGCACTGCCGACCCTGCGGAACTCTATAAGAGTGATGAAGAAACCGGCGCAGTGTCGAATCCCGGCTCTTTGGTAGGTACCGACCTCCGCATTGCTGCCGACGCTAACTTCGACATCTACAACTCCATCGTTGTGGGACGCTACGACAACGGCACAGTGGCTTACGCTCCTATTGTGATGAAGGACGCTACGAAGGGCGAAGCCGCCCCTGTTTTCGCTCCGAAATGCGACTTCACCAACTTCAACCTCACCGGTTCGTACATGCCTTTGATTGAGGCTGACCGTTGGAGCTATATCTCCACCGGCTCCTACAACAACATGGATGCTGCCAATACCTACGCCGCCGTGTTCGGAGAGCAGAACATCGCCGACAACGAGCAAAAGGTTATCGTTCCGAGCGCAACCTATCTGAAGTCGCTCGAAGCAAAAGACTACTATCCCGCTTACGTCAGCGACGTGAACACCTACGCCGAAGAACTGGCTAAGGAGTCGCTGTTCGCCGTTACAGGTTATGCTGTTCCCGACCTTACTGTCGACCAGACCGGTGCAAAGCGCAATACCTCTGACGATGCCGACTACTGCGTTGGTGCTTACGACATCTATTCCAATGCTGCCGGCATCGCTACCGTCACCGCCAACGAGAACGCCGCTTCCAACCGCATCTACAACCTTCAGGGTCAGCGTGTAGACGCAGGCTACAAAGGCATCGTGATTAAAGGCGGCAAGAAATTCGTCATCAAATAAATTCTTGTAAAAGGTGGGCTCTGAATGAGCCCGCCGCAATATTAAAGACATAATTCAATGAATAGGATTAAAGTTTTTGCTGCGTTGCTCTCGCTGTTTTGCCAGTTATCGGCAATGACGGCATTGGCGCAGACCTCGTTAAACGTAGGCACTTACAACATCCGTTGCCCTAGCAGCAGCGACACCGGCGAGAAAGACTGGAGTCAAAGAAGGGCGGCAGTGGTGCAGACCATCCAAGCCAACGGCTACGACATCATCGGATTGAACGAGTGTCACGGCGGTGCCATTCTGAGTTATCTTGAGGAGCAACTCACCGACTACGCCTTCGTGAAGTACAGCGACCTCAAGACCCCGGGTACGACGGGCGAAAACTTCAATCCTATTCTTTTTCTTAAGGACAAGTTCTCCTTGTTGGATTCGGGCGTGTACTATCTCGCCACCGACATGACAAAGCCCACAATAAGTTGGGACAACAACACCAACAATATCCGTTTCACCGTCTGGGCGAAACTGAAAGTTAAAGCCACCGGCGAGATTGTCTATTTCTTTGAGACCCATCTCGACCACCAGGGCGACGATGCGCGCAACGAACAGGTCCGCATCAACCTGGAACAGATACGCCGCTTGACCGGTGCTTACCCCGTAATCCTTGCCGGCGACCATAACTCTTCAAAGGTAAGAGTGCCTTTCTACAATCTTATGACCAGTTACATGCAGGACTCCCGCGTTGTGGCAACGACCACTGAGGGCATCAGCGACGGCGACGGCACAATGTCGAAACACACCGTCAGCAGCCGTGAGGTGTGGGACCCCGACTACCATTCGAGTTCGCGCATCGACTGGATTTGGACGCGTGGCGTCACCGTAGACACCTACAAGACCATCAACGACACCTTCGGCCGCACCCAGACACCCAGCGACCACTTCGCCATTCAAGCCAAAATCACCCTCAACGAATACAACCCCACACGCGTTTTCCGCCTCCCCGTTAGCGGGAATATCAACGAAGCCATTGCCAAGGCAGGCGTTGGCGACACCATTCTTGTGGAGGCAGGACGGCTGGCGGTGCCCGGTTCGGGCAAGACAGCAACCGTAAAGGTCAGCAAGTCGCTGACGATAATCGGCGGCTATAACAGCGATTTCACAAAAGTCATAGGACAGACCGAACTCTCGGGCGACCTCAACGATGACGATTCCTATGACGACTTTACCATAAGCAACACCTCCGACAACCTCAACCATCTCATTACTGTGAGTCAGGGCTGCGCCCTTGAACTCGCCAATTTCGACCTTCACGGAGGCAACGCACCCCAAGGCGGTGCCACAGCACAGGGCGGTGCCATCTATGCACAAGGCACTCTTGTGCATCTTGACAATTGCGACATTCACGACAACGTGGCTTACAGCAACGGCGCAGGAGTCTATTGCGCAGGGCAGATAAACGCCACGGGCTGCCATTTCTATAACAACGTCTCGCTTTACGGTTCTGGCGGAGCCCTCTATTCGCCCACCGTTACCGACGAACTCACTTGGCGTTATTCCATCAAGAACAGTATCTTTAACGGCAACAAGGCCGCAATGGGCTCGGCTTGTTACACCGGCGCGTTCTCGCAACTCCATGTGAGCGGCTGCTCCTTCTATGGCAACCGCGCCACCAACGCCGGCACCTACTATGCCAGTCGCACGAAATATGCAGGCAAGGTGTGCTTCGCCAACAATACGTTCACAAGCAACGAGTCTTCCAGCACAGTGACGGCAGGACTTCCCGGTATCGCTTCGCGAGGCGGTTCCGCCATCCTCCTCGCCCTCAGCGGTGAAGCATCGACAGTGGCTCTCGTCAGCAACACCATCGTGGGCAACACCACATCGTGCCTCGCCGACGGCAGCGTGCCCTCCGAATTCTGCGGTGCTGCCGTGCAGGTGACCACCGATGCCACCGTGCGCCTCTACAACAACATCATCGCCGGCAACGAGTCGAACGCCTCGACAGGCGGCGATGTCTACCTCACCAACCTCGTTCATGTGGACACCCAGCGCAATGTCTTTTCCTCGGCAAGCAACTGCCACATGAATTTCTCCGACAACGACTGCCACATGTCCACCTATTCCGCTGCCGTGACAGCCCTCGGCACGATGCTCAACGGTGAGGTGAAGGATGGTCGTTTCTACGCCACTTTGACCGAAGAGGGCAACACTCCCGTCGTAGCGGTGAAGTCGTTGTCGTTCGGCACACAATACATCAACGACGTGCCTGCCGAGAACTACAGCGAAAAGAAGTTCTATGGCGATGCCGACGGTGATGCCGACACCACCTCGACGCTCACCACCGACCAGCGCGGTTGCCAGCGCAACCAGAACGGACTGTCGGTGCGCGGAGCCTATGAATACGGCGTTGCGTCAGCCATCGCTGCGCCTTTCGCAGACATCAAGGCGAAGAACACCGGCGACACATTATATAATATATATGGTGTGCGTGTCGATGCGGCTTACAAAGGCATCGTAATCCGCGGCGGAAAGAAATACTTGAAACGATAAAACGTTTACTCAAAATCAATATTTATTATGAAAAGCAATTCATCATTAAGAAGACTGCTCTCATTGTGCGCAGTCTTTGTGCTAAGCACACTCTTTGGAGTGGCTTACGCCGCCGACCCTTGGGACGGCACAACGCTCACCGAGCCACAAGTGAACGACGAAGGAGCCTACGTTGTCACCACCGGTGCGGAACTGGCGTGGATTTCCAACGCGTCCAACCAAGGCGCAGCCTACACCCACGACTTCGTGCTTGCTAACGACATTGACCTCGGCAACCATCCCTGGACACCGCTGGGCCATAATGCCGACACCTCCACGAAGACCTATTTCGCAGGCAACATCGACGGCGCGGGCTACACCATCAAGGGTCTTTACATCGAGACAAGTGCCTCCGACACCAATGCCGGCTTAATCGGCGGCTTTGGAGGAACGGCAGCAAAGACAGCAACGATAAAGAACCTGAAACTGGAAGGCAGCATCGTGGTGACCACTTGCAACAACGCCGACATAGGCACTCTCATTGGCTTTGCCAACGACTTGGCTTTAATAGAGAACTGCCATTCGAGCGTGAACATCACCTATTCCGCTTCGTCCACAGCCAAAGCCCACGCCAACTATATGGGCGGACTCGTGGGCAGGATGAAAGCCACCAGCATGAAGAACTGCAGCTACACCGGCACCATCAGCATTGCCGAGGCTGCAACGATGGCAAACGGTTGGGGAGGACTCCTCGGCAGCTTCAACTCGTCAACATCAGGACTCACGGCAACGATAGAAGGCTGCACCTTCAACGGCACCATAGTGTCGGCTGCCACAACGGCGTGCAAGTATGGCGCAGTGCTCGTGGGCTACTCCAACCTCTCGAAAGGCACCGTCACCATCACCGGCAACACTGCCAAAGGCAGTATGACCGTTGCCACCGCGCCAACGAACTACGGTCTCTGGACAGGAAAGACTGGCGGCACGGTGAACGTAACGGAGAACTACACCGACCATTTCGTGCTCGACGGTGTGGAGCAGACCACTCTCCCCACAGTGGAGCCGGAACCCGACCCCGAGACCCCCAGCGACGGAATAATCAGAGTGCTCTGCATCGGCAACTCGTTCACCGTGGATGCCGTGGAGGACTATCTGTCGCCAATCTGCCGCTCTGTAGACAAGAAAGTCATCATAGGCTATCCTTACAAAGGCGGCACGACACTCGAACAACACGTGGACTACATCACAACGAAGAACGCCATCTACAACTACCGTAAGATAGACGAGGAAGGCAATGCCTCCGCACAGTCGAACACCACATTTGACGTGGCTCTCCAGGATGAGAAGTGGGACTACGTGGTAATCCAGACCGACCACAACTACAGCGGCGTTTACGACCACTACTTCCCTTATCTCACCGACATCATGAACTATGTCAAGACCAACGGAAAGAACAGCAACCCCAAGTTCTTCCTCTACATGACATGGGCTTATGACGCCACTTCCACCTACAACGCCTTCTCCCTCTACGGCAACAACCAGCAGAACATGTACAACTCCATCGTGGAGTGCGCCTACAAGGCTGCCGACGAGGCTGGCATCACCACCGTTGTGCCTGCCGGAACAGCAGTGCAGAACTGCCGCACCACTTACATAGGCCAGAACATGAACCGCGACGGCTATCACATGAACTTCGAATACGGACGCTACACCGTGGGACTTGCCTACGCCGCCTCGGTGCTCGGCATCGACCCGCAGACAGTGACCTATCACCCCTCGTCAATCAGCGACAACCTCGCACAGTTGTGCAAGGACGCTGTAAGTGCCGCCCTGGAGACTCCGAAGGCCATCACCTCGCTGTCTGACAAGTGGGGCGTGAACCCCGACGTGGTGAACGCGCCGATAGCAAGAAAGATAAACCTCAGTCTGGAAAGCGACAAGGCAGAAGAACTCATCGGTACACAGTGGAACATTCTCGATGCCACCGACATCACAGCCACCGTGGAGAACATGATTGACGAGGCTTATGTGCCCACCGCAGTGAAGGTGAGCGTCAACAAAGCCTTCACGAGCGAGACTCCCGGTTCGCTGCTTCTTACGGGTCTTTATCACGGACAGACCTACGACATAACGCTCTCTTACCTCCTCAACGGCGAGCCTGCCACAATAGTGCAGCACGCCATCGCGCCCGATGTGAACGGCCGCGTCTATATAGATGCCGAGACTGCCAGTGCGGCGGGTGACGGAATTGACGGACTTTATGCCATTGTCATCAACCCGAACCTTGAATATACCGACGCGACGGGAACCACAGCGACCCTCGACCCCTCCTCTGGCATTCCCGAGCGCATCGCTGCCGGCACACCGTGGGACGGCATCACGACTTCGGAACCGGCTCTCGGAGCCGGCAACTGCTATGTCATCAATGCCGCAGCGGAACTCGCCTGGGTGGCAGAACGCTCCAATGAGGGCATCATGTCGGCAAGCATGCTCATCAAGGAAAACATTGACCTCGGCGACTACAAATGGACTCCGATAGGCAAGGACAAATATTACAACGGCAGCATCTACGGCGGCGGCCACACCATCAGCGGACTGAACCTCCAGCCTGCCGCTGCCGACCTCGTCTGCGGACTCGTGGGACAGACCAACAGCACCTCAGTGATAAAGGACCTCACCCTCGTAGGCAAAATCACCGTGGCACAGTTGCCCACAGGAAAGAATGCCGATTACGGCTCGTTCGTGGGGCTTGCCAACTCGCTGAAAGCCCTTTCCAACTGCCATTCCAAGGTGGATTTCGACGGAGCAGGCGGTTGCGGCATCTATCAGGGAGGCCTTATTGGCAGAATGAAAGCCGTGAAGATAGACTGCTGCTCCTATGAGGGCAACATGACCATAGCCTCTGCCAACAGCAAGACGAAGGGCTACGGAGGCTTGGTGGGCTCCATCAACTCCACCGTGGAGGACGCCAAGGCAAGCATCACCAACTCTTACATGACGGGAACAATCACCAATTCCGCTTCCACAGCGGCAAAATACGGTGCCGCCATCGTGGGCTTTGCCAACCTCACAAAAGGCGTTGCCACACTCTCAGGCAACTATGTGGGCGGCGAACTCCTTTGCACCGGCACACAACCTGAAATCTACGGCGTGATGGCAGGAGCAGCAACGGTAGAGGGAACGAACACCGTTTTCCAGAACAACTATGTTGTCAACATCGGCACGATGAAGGCTGACCACAGTGCCACCGATGTCACCGAGGACGACATGCACAACGGTGCCCTCTGCTATCAAATCAATGCCGACCTCAACGACCGCATCTTCGGACAGCGACTCGACAGCGACTCCCACCCCGTGATTTATGCCGAAGAGGGTCAGGAAGTCTACAAGACGCAATACGTGGTGGACGATGCTGTCTTTGCCACAACCTATAACAACGCCACCCTGGTGTTCCCCGAAAGCCCGGAGAAGGAGAACATGACCTTCAAAGGATGGTTTGACGCTGCCGAAGACGGCAACGCCTACACCGCAGAGAGCGTTGTCAGCGATGACCTCACCGCCTATGCTCAGTTTGCCGTGGCCACTGGCATCGGCGAGATACTCGCCCAAGGCGGCGCAGAGAAGTGCTACACCGTCAGCGGAATGGTGGCAGACCCTGCCGCAAAGGGCATCGTCATCAGCGGCGGAAAGAAGTTCTTAAGAAAGTAATAGCGCAGAAAAGATGAAGAAACGCAAAATAGGACTGTTTCCAAAGGTGCTCTGTGCCATCGTCGTGGGCTCTTTGCTCGGACTCGTGGCACCGGAGTTCCTTGTCCGTATATTCAAGACCTTCAACGGCATCTTTGCCCAACTGCTCAAGTTCATCGTCCCCTTGCTCGTGCTGGGACTGGTGACTCCGTCGGTGATAAGGCTTGGCAAGGGGGCGGGAAAGATTCTCGTCACCGTCCTTGGCTTGTCTTATCTGTCGACGGTGGGGGCGGGCTTCTTCGCCTACTTCTGTGCCAGCGGACTGCTGCCCCACTATCTCTCCGTCGGCGAGATATCGTCGTCGGCAGCCACTGCCGCCGAGGTGGTGCCCTATGTGAGCCTCACCATCCCCCCTGTGTGCGACATCCTCACTGCCCTCTGCCTCTCGTTCATGATTGGCGTGGGCGGCATCTTCACCGGCGCGACAGCCATGTGCAAGGCTTTCGATGAGTTCGGCGAGATAGTGAAACTCACCATTGAGCGCGTCATCATACCCCTTTTGCCGTGGTACATCTTTACCATGATGTGCGAGATGAGTTTCAAAGGCCAGCTCGAGATAGTGCTCGGCTCCGGCGTCAAGGTCATCGCCACCGGCGTGACCCTCTCCATCATCTACCTCATCGTGCAGTATTGCGTGGCAGGAGCCATAGCGAAGAAGAACCCCTTGAAGTGTCTTTGGAACATCGTCCCGGCTTATCTCACCGGCTTCTCCATCTGTTCCAGTTCGGCAGTGATACCTGTCACCCTGGAATGCACGCAGAAAATGGGAGTGAACAAAGCCATCGCCGATTTCACGATACCCCTCTGCGGCACGGTGCACATGTGCGGAAGCACCATCAAACTGATGACCACTTCCGTGGCAGTGATGTATATGGCAGGCATGGACATCAGTTTCGGACTCATCGTCAACTTCGTCCTTCTCCAGGCCATCGCTGCTGTCGCCGCGCCGGGAGTGATGGGTGGCGTGCTTATGGCTTCGGTGGGACTTCTTGAGAGTGTGCTGGGCTTCAGTCCCGAGCAGACGGCTCTCATGATGACCATTTACCTCGCCCTCGACGGCTACGGTCCTGCCTGCAACGTCTCCGGCGACGCTGCCATCACAATGATTGTCGACCGCTTCTTCGGCAAACGGGAAGCAGTAAAAGCATAGTAGGCACGCATCTCCGAGGCGCGCCCTCTCAAGAAGAAAAGATAAAAATTTTTGATTGATGTTGATTTGGCCCCTTCGGCGCGCCCGTCGCACCGAAGGGGCTTTTCTTTTCCGTGAGGCAGAGCAAACCGTAGTAGGTGCGGATCGCCGAGACGCACCCATAAAATAGTTTGCTGCCCAGCTTGCGTGGGTGCGCCTCGGAGATGCGCACCTACTACAATTTGTTCGTGTAATTGGTGTAATCTGTAGTTTGTAAATATGCTAATCTGCGGGAGCACTGTGGTGGCTGTGCCGCCACCATTCGTAGCCCACTATTCCGAGTGTCGTGAGCATCTCGGAGACGGCGAGGGCGAGCCAGATGCCGGTCTCGCCGAGGAGCATCGGGAGGATGATGAAACTCGGGACGAGGAGCACCAGTCCGCGCATGAGGGCGAAGGTCATCGCTGGGCGCACCCGTTCGAGACTCTGAAAATAGCCGATGCACGTCAGGTTGGTGATGAAAAACACGAAGGAGGTGGCGATGATGGGGAAGCCCTCCACGGCGATGTGGAACGCCTCCTCGCTGCTGCTGATGAACAGCGCGACAAGGGGAACGGGGAAGAGCACGAAGGCTGCCGTCCCCACCAGGCCGCAAGCCAGAGCCGTGAGGAGTGCCACACGCAGGGTGGAGTGAACGCGCCGCGTGTCGCCGCTGCCGTAGTTGTAGCTTATTATGGGTTGCGCCGACTGCGCCACGGCATTGCCTATCATAAAGACGAAGGGAGTGTAGTAGCACACAATGCCGAAGGCACCGATGCCGGCATCGCCGAGCCAGTGGCCGAAGACATAGTTGCCCACGAGCGCAAGCACCGCCATGGTGCCTTCGCCCACGAGTCCTGAAAAGCCGATGACGCACTGATAGGAGATGTTGCGGAGGGAGTAGAGCAGTGAGCGGCGGCTCCATTTCAACTTGATGGGGCGCAGATGGCGCGCGTGGAAGAACATGTACCACACCACGATGACCGCACCGATGAACATGCTCAATGACGATGCGACGGCAGCACCAAACACTCCCCATCCGAAGACGATTATCATCAGCCAGTCGAGCACTATGTTCGCCACCGCGCCGATGACGTTACACCACATAGCCAACTGCGGGCTGCCGTCCAGACGGATTATGAACAGCATCAAGGCAAGCCACACGCTGAACAGTTCGCCGGGCATAAAGCCCATCATATAGTCGCGGACGAGGGGCAGCAGTGCCTCCGTGGAACCCAGAAGCCTGCCTGTTGCCGACGGGAAAAGCATCACTGCGGCGATGAGAAGCACGATGACGAGGGTGGCGAAAATCCATGCCTGCGTCACATTGATGCGTGCCGCCTTCAGCTTCTGTCGCGCCATGTGGATGGAGGCAACCACCGAACAGCCCGCACCCATCATAAGTCCGAGACCAGTGACGAGCATGAAGATGGGCACACAGATGTTGATTGCCGCGATGCCGTCGGCTCCGACGGCGTGCCCGACGAAGATGCCGTCGATGGCAGTCATCGCCGATATGCTCAGCATGCCAAACAGTGTGGGAATAAAATAACGTCCGAAAAGACGCGGAATGCTCAGCGTGCTGAGGTCGATGGCATCCTTTGTGAGTTTCTCTGACATAATTTTACGCTTTACGGGCTGCAAAGGTAGGCATTATGATTTGAGTAAAAAAACTTTTGCAGCGCAAAAAAGTGCGCCCACAGATAGCGCAATGAACACAGAGTTTGGTAATCGTAGTAGGCTTTAGATCGCCGAGATGCGCCCCTCAAAGAAGCAAATAGGAGGTCGAGCGGGACGCTCGACCTCCTATATATTGCTTTTACATTTGCGAAGGGTGCGTCTCGGCGATCCGCACCTACTACGGTTACCTCTGCTAATTCCAAAAGCCCTCCCCGGCGGGGAGGGTTGGGAGGGGCTTTTAAAACATCTTTTCGGGATAGATGCCGTCGTCGGCAAGCTTCTGGAACTTGGCAACGACATCGGGACGGTCCTCAGGGTAGGTCACGCCGAACCATTTGCTGGTGGTGTCGAGCACCTCGCAAGTGGCGGTGCCGTTGTGGATTAGCTCGTCCACCATGAGTGGGATGAAGAACTCGCTCTTGGGGTTTGCCATGTTCTTCGGGTCGGAGAGGAAACGCTTGAAGTAGTCCTCGCTGTGCTGGAAGTAGTCGGGAGTGAAGCCCCAGAAATTCATCGACACCGGTGTCGTGTCGGGGATTGCCACCCATGTCTCTCCGTCGTCAGAGAGATACTTCACCGTTCCGTCGAAGCGTTGTATCTTTGTGCGCTCCACAACGGAGGTGAGATGGTGGTGCTCGTCGTTCTCGCACACGCCGCGGCTCACTGTACCGCTGTCAGAGAGGGTGTTGCCCACGCGGAAGCCCACCATGGCATATTTGCCGGTGGAGCCTTCGGGCAGTTCGCTAAGCCACTTGCCCATGACGCGGAAAGCATCGCGGTCGTAGAAGTCATCGCAGTTGAGCACGGCGAAAGGCTCGTGGATTACGTCTCTACCCATAAGCACGGCGTGGTTTGTTCCCCACGGTTTTGTGCGTCCCTCGGGGCAGGTGAAGCCCTCAGGCAGGTCGTTGATGCTCTGGAAAACGAGTTCGCAGGGGATGTGCCCCTCATACTTTGACAGGACGATGCGGCGGAAGTCGGCTTCAAAATCCTTGCGGATGACGAAGACGAGTTTGCCGAAACCGGCGTTGATGGCATCGTAGATGGAGTAGTCCATGATTGTCTCTCCGTGAGGGCCAAGCTCATCGAGCTGCTTCAGTCCGCCGTAGCGGCTGCCCATTCCTGCTGCGAGAAGAAATAATGTAGGTTTCATAAAATTATGTTTTTGTTATGAGTTTTTATCGTCGGGCAAAAGTAACAAATAAGTGCGAGACAGCGAAATGATAATGTCATTTTTTACTTTTTACCTTTTTGCCTTTTTACTTTTTTACTTTTTTGTTACATTTGCATAAGAAATGTAGTAGGTGCGGATCGCCGAGACGCACCCTTTGACTTTAAAACTTAAAACTATGGAAAAAATGAAGCAGATAGTGGAGTGCGTGCCCAATTTCAGCGAAGGGCGCGACATGAACATAATACGCCAGATTACCGATGCTGTGGAGAGCGTGAAGGGAGTGACGCTCCTTGACGTAGACCCCGGCGAAGCCACCAACCGCACCGTAGTCACTTTCGTGGGCGAACCCGCGCTCGTGGTGGAGGCAGCCTTCCGCGCTGTCGACAAGGCAGGCAAACTCATCGACATGCGGCAGCAGCATGGGGCGCACCCGCGCATAGGTGCCACCGATGTGCTCCCCATCGTCCCCGTCAGTGGGATAACCCTCGAGGAGTGTGCTGCGCTCTCACGCGCCCTCGCTCAGCGCATCGCCGACGAACTCCATATTCCGTGCTATTGCTATGAGGCGGCGGCTTACAAGCCCGAGCGGCGCAACCTCGCCGTGTGCCGGAAAGGCGAATACGAGGCACTGCCGCAGCGCGTCGACGACGATGCGGAGGCTCCCGACTTCGGCCGCCGACCCTTCGACGAGCAACTGGCGCGCACAGGCTGCACCGTAGTGGGGGCAAGGGATTTCCTCATCGCAGTGAACTTCAACCTCAACACCACATCCACGCGCCGCGCCAACGCCATCGCCTTCGACGTGAGGGAGAAGGGCAGGCCCCTTCGCGAGGGCAATGCCATCACCGGCCGTCCGCTCCTTTATGCTGACGGCACTCCCATCATGAAGCCCGGAACGCTGAAAGGCACGAAAGCCATCGGGTGGTATATCGACGAGTATGGCATCGCGCAGGTGTCGATGAACATCACCGACATCAACACCACTCCCTTGCATAAGGCCTTCGACGAGGTGTGCCGCTGCGCCGCAAACCGTGGCATCAGGGTGACGGGAACAGAGATTGTAGGACTGGTGCCGGAGCGCACCCTCCTGGAAGCAGGGCGTTGGTTCCTCGCCAAACAGCAGCGTTCCGCAGGCGTGCCCAAGAGCGACATCATCCAGATGGCAATAAAATCGCTCGGACTCTCCGACCTCCGCGAGTTCAAGCCCGAGGAGAAAGTCATAGAATATGTCATGGCGGCGGACAGCGACAAGCGGCCGCTGCTCGTGGACAAGAGCGTGAAAGGCTTCGCAGAAGAGACTTCGCGCGAGAGCCCTGCTCCCGGAGGCGGCTCTGTGTCGGCATATATGGGTGCTCTGGGAGCATCATTGGCAACGATGGTTGCCAATCTGTCGAGCCACAAACCCGGTTGGGATGACCGGTGGAACGAGTTTGCGGCGGTTGCCGAAGAGGGTATAGCACTGCAAGAAAGGCTGCTCCGCCTCGTCGATGAGGACACCGAAGCGTTCAACCGTATAATGGCTGCCTTCGCGCTGCCAAAGAAATCTCCCGAAGAGAAGGAGGCACGCTCGGAGGCCATCCAAGCGGCGACGCTGTTCGCAACGGAGGTACCGCTGGAGACGATGCGCGCCTCCTTCGAGGTGTTCGCCGTTTGCCGCCAGATGGTGGAGAAGGGCAATCCCAACAGCGTCTCCGATGCCGGTGTAGGCGCACTGGCAGCCCGTGCCGCCGTACTCGGGGCTGGCATGAACGTGAAGATAAATGCCTCCTCACTCAAAGACCGCGAGAAAGCCGATGCCCTCATCGCCGAAGCCAACGCCCTCATAGACAAGGCGAACTCGGAGGAAAAGGAGATTACGGCCCTTGTGGAGGCGAAATTGTAAGTTCACACATTATATAAATTATAAAACCACAGCCCACCAATATGACTTTTTCAGAAGAAATCCTTCTGGGCATACCCGATTTCCTGCCCGAACCGTTGCCTTACGACAACACCATAAACCATGCGCCGAAGCGCAAGGACATCCTCTCACACGAGGAGAAACAACTCGCCCTGCGCAATGCCTTGCGCTATTTTCCGAAGCATCTGCACGCTGCCTTGGCTCCGGAATTTATGGAAGAACTCAGCCGTTACGGTCGCATTTACATGTACCGCTACCGTCCCAGCTACGCCATGTACGCCCGACCGATTGACGAATACCCTCATCGGTCGGAGCAGGCAGCCGCCATTATGCTCATGATACAAAACAATCTCAATCCCGCCGTGGCCCAACACCCGCACGAACTAATCATCTACGGCGGCAACGGAGCCATCTTCCAGAACTGGGCGCAGTATCGTCTCACAATGAAATACCTCAGCGAGATGACCGATGAGCAGACGCTCGTGATGTATTCGGGGCATCCTCTCGGTCTGTTCCCGTCGCACAGGAACGCCCCAAGAGTGGTGGTGACAAACGGAATGGTGGTGCCCAACTACTCGAAACCCGACGACTGGGAGCGCATGAACGCCCTCGGCGTGAGCCAATACGGGCAGATGACGGCAGGCTCCTATATGTACATCGGTCCGCAGGGCATCGTCCACGGCACCACGATAACGGTGCTTAACGCCTGCCGTAAGCAGCGCATCGAGCGCGGAGGAGGCGACGACATCCACGGTATGCTGTTCGTGTCGTCGGGACTTGGAGGTATGTCGGGAGCACAACCCAAGGCCGGCAACATAGCCGGCGTGGTGAGTGTGGTGGCGGAAGTGAACCCACTGGCAGCGAAGAAACGCTACGACCAGGGTTGGGTGGATGAACTCCACGACTCGCTTGATGAGCTTATTCCTGCCATAAGGAGCAGTGTTGAGGCGCGCCGCACGGTGTCGATGGCTTATGTGGGCAATGTGGTGGACCTCTGGGAACGCCTCGCCGACGAGGGCATCCATGTCGATATAGGCAGTGACCAGACCTCGCTGCACAACCCGTGGGCAGGAGGCTATTACCCCGCTGACCTCACCTTGGAGGAGTCGAAAGCCATGATGGCAGAGCAGCCCGACGAGTTCCGCAAGCATGTGGAGGCTTCGTTGCGCCGCCAGGTGGCTGCCATCAACCGCCTTTCGGCGCAGGGCATGTACTTCTTCGACTATGGCAACGCCTTCCTTTTGCAGTCGAAGAGAGCCGGCGCGGACATCTGCCGCCCCGACGGTAAGTTCCGTTACCCGTCCTATGTGCAGGACATCATGGGACCGATGTTCTTCGACTACGGCTTCGGGCCGTTCCGTTGGGTGTGTACATCGGGCTTGCCTGCCGACCTGGCAAAGACTGATGAGATAGCGGCAAGTGTTCTTGAGAACATCATGAAGACCGCCCCGGACGAGATAAAGGGCCAGATGGCGGACAACATACATTGGATTCGCGAGGCAGGACGCAACAACCTCGTCGTAGGTTCGCAAGCACGCATACTCTATGCCGATGCTGAAGGGCGCACGAAGATAGCACAGGCGTTCAACGAAGCAATCCGCAAGGGCGACATTTCACGCCCCATCGTACTCGGACGCGACCACCATGACGTGTCGGGCACTGACTCTCCGTTCCGCGAAACGAGCAACATCTACGACGGCTCACAGTTCTGCGCCGACATGGCGGTGCAGAATGTCATCGGCGATTCGTTTAGAGGTGCCACCTGGGTGTCGCTTCATAACGGCGGCGGCGTAGGTTGGGGAGAAGTCATCAACGGCGGTTTCGGAATGGTAATCGACGGTAGCGACGACAGTGACAGACACATCCGGGAGATGCTTTTCTGGGATGTCAACAACGGAATAGCACGACGTGCGTGGGCACGCAACAAGGGTTCGCTGCACAGCATAGAGCGGGAAATGGCGCGTTCCGAGGGCCTTCAGGTGACAATGCCGACCCTTGTGGACGATGAAATCATCAATAGGTACGCGCAATAAAGAACAAATGACGAAGGAAAAAATATGAAGAAGCATGAAATCTCAGCCCAACACCTCTCCATCGAGCACATAGGAGAGATAGTGTATGGCGGTTATGAAATAGCATTGAGCGACGATGCGCGCCGCAGAATAGTGGAGTGCCGCGAATATCTCGACCGGAAAATTGCCGAGACGACGGCTCCCATCTATGGCGTGACGACAGGGTTCGGTTCGCTGTGCAGCGTCAGTGTGGGTCAGAAAGACCTCGCCCAGTTGCAGATTAACCTTATGATGTCGCACGCATGCGGCGTTGGCGACCGTGTGCCTAACGACATTGTGAAAATCATGTTGCTCTTAAAGATTCAGTCGTTGAGTTACGGTTACTCCGGATGTCAACTCGAAACGGTGTGCCGACTCATCGATTTCTTCAACAAAGGCATATATCCCGTAGTTTACATGCAGGGCTCACTCGGGGCTTCGGGCGACCTTGTTCCGCTAGCCCATCTCTCTCTTCCGCTCGTCGGACTGGGCGAGGTGGAGTATGAAGGAAAGGTAATCTCGGGTGCGGAAATGCTGGAAATGTTCGGTTGGCAACCCATCCAACTCGCCTCGAAGGAGGGTCTGGCTCTCCTCAACGGCACCCAAAACATGAGTGCTTTCGCCGTTTGGGCACTGCTGAAATCGCAAAGGTTGAGCGACTGGGCAGACAAGATTGCGGCGATGTCGTTGGATGCTTACTACGGACTCACAGCTCCGTTCACCGATGCCGTGCATCAAGTGCGCCCTCATAAAGGTCAGATAGTGACGGCAACGCGCATGCGCGAGTTGCTCGAAGGAAGCGAAATAGCAGCCAAACCCAAAGAGTATGTGCAGGACCCGTACTCGTTCCGCTGCATACCGCAGGTGCATGGCACAGTGAAAGACACCATCGACTATGTGCAGTCGGTCATCGATGTGGAGGTGAACTCCGCAACAGACAACCCCACAGTGTGCCCCGATGATGACCTGATCGTATCTGCCGGCAACTTCCACGGAGAACCGATAGCCATGCCAATGGACTTCCTCGCCATCGCTTTGTGCGAACTTTCCAACATCTCGGAGCGCAGAATCTATAAGCTTATAAGCGGAACGAGAGGTTTGCCGAGCTTCCTCGTTGCCAAGCCGGGACTTAACAGCGGCTTTATGATACCTCAATACACCGCCGCTTCGGTAGTAAGTCTGAACAAAACATTGGCCACTCCGTCATCGGTGGACAGCATTCCCTCGAGCCAGGGACAGGAAGACCATGTAAGTATGGGCGCAAATGCTGCTATAAAATTATATAAGGTGGTGCTCAACACAGAACGAGTGCTCGCCATCGAACTCTTCAATGCGGCGCAGGCACTCGACTTCCGCCGCCCGTTGAAGTCTTCGCCGACAGTGGAAGCCATTCATTCGGCTTACCGGAAGGTGGTGCCTTTCATCACCAACGACGAAGTGATGTATCCTCATATTGCCCGTTCCATCAACTTCTTAAGAGGGTAACCCATTATGAAAATGCTCGTGAAGAACATCCGTTGCCTTGCCGGCGTGGAGCAGACTCCGCAACCCCGGCGACAGGGCAAGGCTATGGCGGAGTTCAACTGCATAGAGAATGCGTGGCTGTTGATAGAAAACGGTCGCTTCGCGGAGTTCGGTGGCGAGGCGGACGCAATGCCTTCGCTCTGCGATAAGGACGAAATCGTCGATGCAGAGGGTGGAATGGTGCTGCCATCGTGGTGCGATTCGCACACCCATCTCGTCTACGCCGGAAGCCGGGAGAGGGAGTTTGTAGACAAAATCAACGGTCTGAGCTATGAGGAAATAGCACGCCGCGGAGGGGGAATACTCAATTCTGCCGACCTGTTGCACGCCACTTCGGAGGACGAACTCTACCGCCAGGCGATGCAACGGTTGAAAGAAGTGATAGGAAAAGGAACGGGTTGCATAGAGATAAAGAGCGGTTACGGACTCAACCTCGACGATGAATTGAAGATGCTTCGGGTGATTCGGCGGATGAAGGAAACCTCGCCAGCGAAGATAGTGTCCACCTTTCTCGGTGCGCACGCAGTGGCTCGGGGAATGACGCAAGCCGATTATGTGCGACTAATAGTGGAGGAAATGATTCCCGAAGTGGGCAGACAAAGCCTCGCCGACTTTGTGGATGTGTTCTGCGACCGTGGCTTTTTCACCCCGAAAGAGACCGACCAGATACTTAATGCTGCCGCCGCGTGGGGTATGCGACCCAAGATTCACGCCGACGAACTGGCCTCTTCGGGAGGCGTGGAAGTGGGAGTGAGGCGCGGAGCACTGTCAGTTGACCACCTGGAGAGTATGACCGACGATGAAATTAATGTTCTTCTCGGCAGCGAGACGATGCCGACGGTGTTGCCCGGGACATCGTTCTTCCTCAATATGCCCTACGGAAAGGGGCGCAAGATGATTGATGCCGGACTCGGAATTGCCGTCGCCAGCGACTATAACCCGGGTTCGACACCCTCCGGCGACATGAAGTTTGTGGTATCGTTGGCTTGCATCAAGATGCGGTTGCAACCCTCGGAGGCTCTCAATGCAGCCACCGTCAACGGCGCATACGCCATGGGCGAGAGTGCCGAATACGGCAGTATAGCGCGCGGAAAGGTTGCCAACTGCTTCATAACGCATCCCATTCCGTCGCTCGACTTCATCCCTTACGCCTATACTTCGCCCATTGTGCGGACGGTAATACTCGGTGGAAAGGTGATAGAAAAGTGCGTTTGACAGCGCAAAACCCTCAAAAGCAGACTGCAAAACGAAATATACGGCGCAATGGCGATGGCTTCTAAGTTTTTCTTTGTAACTTTGCATAAGATAAGCTGCGGCTCGGCAATTAAAGCAAGCTTTATTGCTCTCGCTCTTGCATTATCTTTGTCAAAAGATAATAATTACCTAAAAATAGTTTTACTAATGAACCCAAAAAAGATTATTCTCGCACTTGCCTCGCTGCTGTTGCCGCTCGCTGCAAGTGCACAATACACCATTTATCCAGTGCCCCACAGTCAGACGGCAGGGTCGGGCAATAAGGTTACGTTCACGAAGAGCGTAAACATAGTGTGCGACGATGCCATTGACTCCTACACAAAAGACCGCCTCAATGACATTCTCACGGAGCATGGTTTCACGGGAACGGTATCGACAGCGGCTTCAACGAGCCTCTCCAACATCTATCTGGGCGTTGCCAACGGCACGGGACTGCCCAAAACGGCTGCCAACAAACTTGGGCTTGACCTCAGCGTACTTACCAAAAGCGGTAAGTTCGACCGCCATGTGCTCTCCCTTACCGATGCCGGCAGCGGCAAAGCGCAACTCATAGTAATCGGCGAGAACACCGATGCCACGTTCATGGGTCTTGCTTCGCTCGAGCAAATGCTCGACGCAGCGACCGAGAACATGCCCACGGTGACCATCAGCGACTATGCCGACCTGAAGGAGCGCGGCATAATAGAGGGTTTCTATGGAAAGCCTTACTCCTGCGAGGTGCGCAAAGATTTGCTGCGGTTTATGATGCGCAACAAGATGAACTGCTATGTCTATGGTCCCAAGAGCGATGTCTATCACTCCGGAAAGTGGAGTGAGGCTTACCCTACGGAACTCACCGAGACGCAGCGCAACTCCGGTTACGTAACCCAACAGGACTTGAAGGAATTCACCGATGTTGCCCACCAGACCAAGGTGAGCGTGGTGTGGGCTATCCATCCGGGCGACAACCTTCTCGAGGACGATGATGTGGTGGACAAAATTGTGGCAAAATTCGCCAAGATGTATGACTTGGGCTTCCGCCAGTTTGCTGTCTTTGCCGACGACGTGAGCATCCCCTCCTCCCAGTCGGGAATGACCCTCACCGCCACCCGCATCTCATCCATCCAGACAGCGATAGAGAACAAATGGAACACTGCGACGGCTGCCCCTGCCGACACCATCAAGCCGCTGCGCTTCACTCCGCAAATCTATTGCCGCAACTACGCCGGGTCGTCCTGGCAGTTCAACACCTTCTTCAAGGCTCTGGCTGCAATGCCGAGCAATGTGACGGTGTATTACACTGGCGGCGGAGTGTGGTCGGTGCCCAACAACAGCGACCTCAACACCGTGCAGAACCAGTTCGGGAGAAATGTGATATGGTGGTGGAACTATCCCTGCAACGACAATGGCACGGGTCCGAGCGAGATTTACCCCATGGACATGTATTCCAACTTCACCGATATGCCGAATGTGGACAGTTCTTCGCGACTCGACAGCGAACTGACGGCAAGCAACCAGGGCATTCTCTGCAACCCGATGGAGCAGGGCAGCGCCGCCCGCACCGCCATCTTCTCCGCCGGCGACTACAGCTGGAACAACAAGGCTTTCGACAACCAGACATCGTGGGAGGCTTCGTTCAAAGCCCTCTTCCCCGGAAGAACGCAGTTGCAGACGGCGTATAAGTTCCTTGCCCCCTATCTGCGCACCAACGACCCGGAAGCCCTCAACACCGCAATAGAGAACTACAAGAGCAACAACAGCAACGACCAACTCACTGCGCTGATGACGCAGATAGTGGACTACTGCGACATCCTCTCCACGATGGAGAACTCAACCGTGGAGAGCGACCGACTCCTCTACACCGACATCCGTCCCTGGGTGCTGCACCTCCGCGCCATGGCAGCGGCTACAAAGGGATTCATCGCAGCCAAGAAAGCCACCGATGCCACAGAGGCGTGGAACGCTTATCTGCCCAGTGTGAAGATAGCCAACACTCTCTCGACTTCCGAGGACTTTATGACTTATCACCTGTCGGGCTTCGGCGACGACGGTATCACCACTTCACAGCGTCTCACCCACACTTCGTGGAACTATCTGACTCCCTTCGTCAGCGATTATCTTAGTCAGAACTCGCTCCCCGACGTGTTCGTTTCCGACACCAAGGAGAACTCCGTAGTGACCAACATCAACGGCACCAAGCCCACCCTCAACGCCACTTCCGATTACCTCGCCCTCTCCGGCAGCGTCACCCTCCCTGCCAACGGTTTCGCAGGAATAGCCCTGGCGCAACCCACACGAATAAAACAACTCTATGTAAACCCGTCGCTCCTCGCCAACGCCAACTACAATTTCATGTACAGCACGGACGGAAAGACATGGCGGGTGATGGAACAAAGCACCCTCGAGACCGACGAATTCGTGGGCTATCTCGTCGTGTTCAATGTCAGCGCATCACAGAAGACAATCACCTTCTCCGACTCTTCGATGAAAATCCTCATCTACAACAACACACCGGAAACGGTGAAGACGGTGACATTGCCCTCTTACTCGTATTGGGAAAACCATAACTCGAGCCTCCTCCACGATGGCGATTACACCACTTACACCTGCCTCTACCGCGATATGGTGGAGGGCGATGCCTATACGCTGGAACTCAACAACACAGCAACAATAGAGAACGTGCGCATCTGTATGGGTACCACCAACGACGACTATCCCAAGGCTGCCACCGTCAGCGTGTCGGCAGACAACTCCAACTGGACAGAACTTTATGTAAAAGGCACACATAGCAAGGAGTACAGTATGACTCTGCCGCAGAACACTTGCGTGGCAACGGAGCCTTCGGCAAAGACGAACGTGATGGCTCTCGACTTCGTCCCGATGGACGAAAACTATGTCGTCACACCCGTGTCGGCAAAGTATGTGCGCTTCCAAGTGACCGAGATTCCGAGTGCACCGAAGTGGCTCCGCATACACGAGATAGAGGTGAACGGTCGTCCGGCACCCACTCTTGCGCCTGTCACCGATGCTGACGGCAACAGTCTTGATGCCGCTTCCGATGCCGACGGCACGACGAGTACGGGCACATATACCCTCGCAACGGAGAACACTGCGAAGAAGTTCATCTACCGATTCCTTGGCATCAACAGCACAAAGAGTCTCACTCTCTTCTGCGACGAGACCACCATAGAGGGCGTGACCTACAAGGTTTCCACCGACGGCACCACGTTTTCTGCCATCACTCCCCAAGGCAACGGCAACGTGATTAAGTTCACCTTCGGCGACATCACGCCAAGAATGCTTCAGATGGAATGGACAGGCGATGTTGTCCCTGCCATCTATGAGGCTGTGGAAGAGGTGGACGAGGCTTCCGAACCCGTCTTCACCGGCATCAGCACAGTGTCTGGCGACAGCAACGCCGCAGTGACTCTCGCCGTTGAGAACGGCACTCTCGTGGCTCGCTGCACTGTAGGCATGAACGCCGTTCAGGTGTGCACCGCCGACGGCTGCTGCCTCGTGAGTCAGACTCTCGGCGGTGCCGAAACTGCCTACATCCCCGTTGCGGCTGCCGCAGGACAGGTGTTCATCGCAAAGATAACCCTCGCCGACGGCACCAACGCCACATATAAAATCGCAAAGTAACCGTAGTAGGTGCGC
>CAYXGN010000005.1:0-26273 GCA_964464505.1 uncultured Prevotella sp. | reverse complement strand
GCGCAGAAGTTGCGGGCTTCATTGTCTTTGAGGAGTTCGGCGAAAGCCTCTTTGGGGCTTAGTGGGCGCGCTATTTCGCCTTTCTCCGCCAGTCGCAGGGCTATAGTGATGCCGCCGTTGTGCAAGTCCTGCGCGAGGGTGCGGCATATCCTCGACTTTATCTTGTTTATCTGGTCGAGCAAATCTTTGTTGTCGGCGATGAGTTCTACGTTTGGCAACTCCGTTATCTGGGGTCGGATGTTCTTCATTCTCGATGCCAACCCAATCATATCGTGCGGCATTCTGTTGCACATGGCATACCAACACTCTTCCAACGCACTCTGTGTGAAGGCGTTGCTCTCCTCCTTGTTGGTGATTTCCGCATTTTCGTTGCTCTTCTCTTCCTTTATTCGGTTGAGTCCGGCGAAGGTTATTCCTACATTGCCCAGTTTCACTCTCTGCCGCACGGGTGCTGCCTTTTGCTGCTGACCAGCGGTTGCCGGGACTGCGGTGTTGGCGTTTTGGGGCGCATTGGCGCGCGTGTTCTGCTCAGCAGCGGCCACCTGCTGAGCCGCTTTTTGCTGAGTCTTCATGATTTTCTTAAACAGGGATTTCAGTCTCTTGGGGCTGCGCCCCGCGCCAGGTTCTTCTTCCTGCTGCGTCAGTTGAGCCACTTGTATGAGCGTAATCTCTACCAACAGCCGCTTGTTGCTGCTTTGCCGGTAGTTGATGTCACACTGGTTGAGAATCTTAAGAGCCTGGTAAAGGAACTTCGTGGGGCAACGCTTGGCTTGCTCGGCATACTTCTGCCGCTGCTGCTCGCTTGCTTCCAGCAGTGTGAGTGTCTTCTCGTCCTTTGCCATAAGCACGTTGCGCACATGCCCGGCAAGTCCGAGGATGAGGTTGCCTCCGTCGAAACCTTTTTCTATTATTGCGTTGAACAGGAGCATGATGTCGCTCACACGGTTCTCCATCGCCATATCGACAAACTTGAAATAGTTGTCGGCATCGAGTTCGTTGAGGTCTTCTATCACCTTGGCGTAGGTGATGTTGCCCTGGCAAAAGCTTGCTGCCTGGTCGAAAATGGACAAGGCGTCGCGCATGCCTCCGTCCGCTTTCTCCGCAATCATAGCCAAAGCTTCTTCCTCGTAACTGATGCCTTCCTTCTCTGCCACATGCTTCAGGTGGTCGATGGTGTTCTGGACGGTCATCCGTTCGAAGTCGTAGATTTGGCAGCGCGACAGAATCGTGGGCAAAATCTTATGCTTTTCGGTGGTGGCGAGGATGAAGATGACGTGTGCCGGCGGTTCTTCGAGGGTCTTGAGGAACGCGTTGAAGGCGGCGGTGGACAACATGTGTACCTCGTCGATGATGAAAACCTTATACCGTCCCACTTGCGGCGGGATGCGGGTCTGCTCCATCAGCGACTTGATGTTCTCAACGCTGTTGTTGCTTGCAGCGTCGAGTTCGAAGATGTTGTACGAGCGTTGCTCATTGAAAGACTTGCAACTCTCGCACTCATTGCATGCCTCTCCATCGGCAGTGGGGTTCTGGCAGTTGATGGCCTTGGCGAAAATGCGGGCGCAGGTGGTCTTGCCCACTCCGCGCGGTCCGCAGAACAGGTAGGCATGGGCAAGTTTTCCGCTCTTCACCGCGTTCTTAAGCGTGGTGGTAAGAGCCGCCTGTCCCACCACAGTGTCGAACGTCATCGGGCGGTACTTGCGTGCCGAAACGATATATTCTCCCATTGTTATTTTCTGTTTTTAGATTGATTCTTTATGCAAACTTACTATAAAAAAATCACTTTTAGTGTGCATAACCCGGAAAATCTTAGTAAGTTTGTACGCAGAATGAATAAAATGCGACGCTTATCGCCCCTTTTGTCACTCTTGGGGCATTATAAATATGTCATCACAATAGTCGTTGGTGTGCTCCTGGTGGGCGTTATCGACGACAACAGTTTCGTACATCGGGCTAAGCTTGAGATGCAAATCAGCGACCTTGAAGCCGACATTGAACGCTATAACGAGCAGAATGAGGCCGACATGAAGCAACTCAAAGCCATGAAAAGCAGTCCCAAGGCGTTCGAAAGGATAGCCCGTGAGCGCTATTTCATGAAGGCTGACGATGAGGATATCTTTGTCCTCAGCGACGATGAACAACCAAAACAACTTGAAAATGAAACAACTGAATAAACTGCAAAGCATGCTTTTCGCCATCGGTGGCATGCTGATGGTGGTGGGAGCCGGCTGCTATGCCTTTATGTTCATGCAGAAAGTGGCATGCTGGGTCTATCTCCTTGGAGCCGTATTGTTCGCCCTTATGCAGGCGAGCCAGACCTATGAGGGCGACAACTTCACCATAAAGCGACTGAAACGCATAATGAGTCTTGCCGATTTCCTGTTCATCCTCTCCGGCATGCTGATGGTGGACAGTGCCTATCAACTCCTTCGCGATGCCTTCACCGACTACACTTCCTATTTGAGTCTGGTCTACAACAAGTGGGTGTTGCTGCTTCTTGTGGCTGCATTTCTTGAGATGTACACCATGCACCGCATCTCGTCCGAATTGAAGAAAGAAGGCCAATGATGTCCTAAAAAAATACTAAAACGATGCGGTTTTCCTTTAAATAGCATAAAAAAACGCCCGTACCTCAATAATAGATATTACCTTTGCATAAGGAAAGCTGCACCTCAGCAATTTGAAGCAAGCTTACATTGCGTTCGGTTTGCATTTCCTTTGCTCTCCGTGAGAAATAGAGTCTATCGCCTATGAATAAAATTCTTTACGCAATATTCACCCTCGTGGCGTTCGCTTCGTGCGCCAATTCCTACAACATCCAAGGTTCGTCGAATGTCTCGAGCCTCGATGGTCAGAAGTTGTATTTGAAGGTTTTCAACAACAACGACTTCAAGGACATCGACTCGTGCGAGGTGGTTCACGGCCAGTTCCAGTTCTGCGGGTCGTTCGACACCGTGCGCCTTGCCAACATCTTTATGGATGAAGAGAGCGTGCTCCCCGTGGTTTTGGAGAGCGGCGACATCACGATAAAGATAAACAACACGCAGCAAACCGTCAGCGGTACGCCTCTGAACGACGAGCTTTTCAAGTTCTTCAACAAATACACACAGCTTAAAAACCAGGAAGCGGAGCTTGTCCACACCCATGACCGCGCCATTATGGACGGCAGCAATATGGATGTTGTCAATGCAAAGCTCAATGCCGAAGCGCAGAAACTGTCGGAAATGGAGGACAAACTCGTCACTTCGTTTGTCACAGAAAACTTCGACAACGTGCTGGGTCCTGGTGTTTTCTTTATGCTTACGGCTGGAAACCGCTTCCCCGAACTCACCCCTTGGGTGGAAGACATAATGAGTAAGGCAACGGAGAAGTTCAAGAACGATGCCTATGTCAAGGACTATTACCAGAAAGCGCAGGAAAACCAAGCCATAATGAACGGTATGAAAGAGTCGCAACCGGCATCAGTGCCGCAGTCACCGCACCCCATCGCGCCGGCACCCACGCCCAATCAGTTGGCACAACCAGCACAGTAAGCAATGAAAACTCTCATTCATGGCGGCACCATCGTCACTGAAGGGCACTCTTTCCAAGGCTCCGTCGTCATTGACAACGATGTCATTGCCGAAATAATAGAAGACTCTTGCCATCCCCGTGGCACCTACGACACTGTCGTAGATGCCACGGGGTCGTTTGTTCTTCCGGGTATTATCGACTCCCATGTGCACTTCCGCGACCCCGGACTGACGCAGAAAGCCGACATTGAGAGTGAGAGTAGGGCTGCCGCCTATGGTGGCATCACCACCTATTTCGAAATGCCCAACACCGTGCCGCAGACCACAACGCACGACGCTCTCAATGCGAAGTTCGTCGAGGCAAGGCGAAAATCGCATGTGAACTACTCGTTCTTCTTCGGCGCAACCAACGACAACATCGACGAAATAAAGGCTCTCAACGCTCATCGCGTGCCGGGAGTGAAACTCTTTATGGGCTCCAGCACCGGCAATATGCTTGTAGACAAAGAGCAGTCCTTGCGCCGACTCTTTGCCGGAACAGCACTGCCCATTATGGCACACTGTGAGGACACGGCAACAATCAATGCCAATATGGCTCGCGCCAAAGCACAGTTTGGCGACGACCCCGACGTGAAATATCATCCCACCATACGCAGTGCCGAGGCTTGCTATGCTTCCACCGCCTTCGCTGTGAGGCTCGCCAAGGAGTATGGCGCGCGTCTTCATGTGGCTCATCTCACCACCGCGAGGGAACTGGAGTTGTTTGGCGACGACCCGAACATCACTGCCGAAGCCGTCGTTGCTCACCTTTTCTTCTCCGATGCCGACTATGCCACTCTCGGAACGCGCATAAAATGCAACCCGGCGATAAAGACTTCTGCCGACCGCGATGCCTTGCGCCGCTCCCTCAACGACGGCCGCATCACCACCATAGGCACCGACCACGCCCCTCATCTGCTCTCCGACAAGGAGGGAGGATGCTGCCGCGCGGCTTCGGGCATGCCCATGTTGCAGTTCTCTCTGCCCACGATGCTCGAACTTGTCGATGCCGGTGTGCTCACCATTGAGCGCATGGTGCAACTCATGGCACACAATCCTGCAACGCTCTTCGGCGTGCGCCGGCGCGGATTTCTGCGTCCTGGCTATAAGGCTGATGTCGTAGTTGTGCGCCGGGGCGAGCCTTGGTGTGTCACGAAAGACATCATTCAGAGCAAGTGCAAATGGAGTCCGATGGAGGGGCACGAATACGACTGGCGCGTGGAAACAACCGTCTGCAACGGCCACATTATATATAATAAGGGCGAGTTCCTTGCTGACAGTCGTGGCGAAGAGGTGGAGTTCCGATGAAATCGTGTCTCCCCCGGCATCATAAACTTAAACAGCGAACAACGTGATAGCACGCATTTCTATTCTTATCCTATTGCTTATCATCGTGCCCGATGCCTACATCTACGCGCGATATGTGCGCTGCCGCTCGGGCATCAAACCTTGGCAGCGACTCCTTTGGTGGTTGCCTGCCGCCGTTCTGTGCGTTTACACCGTCGCCATGTCACTCTGTCCGGGTTTTGGCCCCAGCAATATGACGTGGCTGAACGTCTACCTTTTCCTGCTCGTCCTCATCGCTGTGCCGAAGTTCTTCTTCATGCTTTGCTCGGCAATTGGACTCCTCCTGCGCCGACTCCTGCCCACCAAGCGCAACTGGGGCAACCTTGTTGGCATCTTGCTCTCACTCTTTACTGTCTACGTTCTTATTTATGGCTCCACCATCGGAGTCGCCGACCTGCAGACACGGCGCGTAAGTCTCACCTTCGACAACCTCCCTTCGGCGTTCGACGGTTACCGCATTGTGCAGTTTACGGATGCTCATGTGGGGGTCATGTCGCCCGAACTGATGCAGAAAATTGTCTCCACCATAAACGAATTGAACCCTGATGCCGTCATGTTCACGGGCGATTTGCAGAATATGCAACCCCATGAGACCGACGCTTTCGTGCGGTTTTTGAGTCAGATAAAGGCGAAGGATGGAGTCTATTCAGTCCTCGGCAACCACGATTACAGCATCTATGTGGATGCCTCCGAGACTCAGAAGCGCAGCAACGAAGCCCTTTTGCAGAGCCGAGAGCGCAATTGCGGTTGGCAGCTGTTGCTTAATGAGAGTCGGACTGTGCGTCGCGGAGCCGACAGTATCGTCATTGCCGGTGCCGAAAACGACGGTCGCCCACCGTTCCCGAGCCGTGTTGACATGAAGAAAATGCTTTCCGGGGTGGGCGACAGTGCCTTCGTCGTGTTGCTGCAACACGACCCTTCGTCGTGGCGGCGCACTGTCTTGCCGCAGAGCAAAGCCATGCTGACCCTCAGCGGACACACTCATGGAGGGCAATTCAGTCTCTTTGGCTTCCGTCCCACGCAACTGACGGCGCGCGAGGATTGCGGCATCTACCGCGAGGGGAGCCGTGTTCTCAATGTCTCTACGGGCGTTGGAGGCTTCGTCCCCTTCCGCTTCGGTATGCCGCCGGAGGTGGTAGAGATAACATTGAAATGCAAACAACCCACCTAAATAAACGCTATGAAAGTTCTTGTTACGGTTCTTTATCGCATTTATCAGTTGTGCATCGCACTGCCGGTAATCGCTGTCAGCACTCTGCTCACGGCTCTGACTGTAATCATAGGTTGCGCCATCGGCAACGGACACTTTTGGGGTTACTACCCCGGCAAGTGGTGGTCGCAGACAATTGTGCGCATGTTCCTGCTGCCGGTGAAGGTGGAAGGGCGCGAGAACTTGGCAAAAGGGCAGTCGTATGTCTTTGTAGCCAACCACCAGGGAGCGTTCGACATCTTCCTCATCTACGGTTTTTTGGGTCGCAACTTCAAATGGATGATGAAGCGGCAACTGCGCAACATCCCCTTTGTGGGTAAGGCTTGCGAGGCGGCGCACCATATTTTCGTCGACAAAAGGGGACCAAGTAAAATCCGGGAAACCTACGATAGGGCTCGCGAAACACTTCGTGGAGGCATGTCACTCGTTGTATTCCCCGAGGGAGCGCGCACGTTTACGGGTCACATGGGAACTTTCAGGCGCGGCGCTTTCATGCTTGCCGATGAACTGCAACTGCCTGTTGTGCCTCTCACCATCAACGGTTCGTTCAAAGTCATGCCCCGGACGCGCGACATGAAATGGGTGCTTTGGCATCCGCTTCGGCTCACTATCCATAAGCCAATAGACCCAATCGGCACGGGCGCGGACAATGTAAAGCACGCAGAGGAGGCGAGTTACAAAGCCGTCATGAGTGCTTTGACCCCCGAATATCAAGGTTTTGAGGAGAACCCCGACCAATAGTGTAAAGTAAAAAAGTAAAAGAGTAAAAAGGTAAAACGGGAGGGTTGAAAAGGTGGTTTCACATGTTTTGTTTTCATAACTATTTAAAAATTATTACTTTTGCATAAGGCATCCAACTTTCCCAAATAACATTCAACAGCGGAAATATGAACAACAGCGACAGCATTATAATCATTCCCACTTACAACGAGAAGGAGAACATCGAGAAAATCATCCGTGCCATCTTCGCCCTCGAGAAGTGTTTCCACATCCTTGTCATTGATGACGGAAGCCCGGACGGTACCGGTGGCATCGTGAAGAAGCTTATCAGCGGGGAGTTTGCCGACCGTTTGTTCATCATCGAACGCTCCGGAAAACTCGGACTCGGCACTGCTTACATCGCAGGGTTTAAGTGGGCGTTGGCTCACGATTATGATTATATCTTCGAAATGGATGCCGATTTCAGTCACGACCCAGCCGATTTGCCGCGCCTTTACGCTGCTTGCCATGACGAAGGCTATGACCTTGCCATCGGCTCGCGCTATGTCAGTGGTGTGAATGTGGTGAACTGGCCCATCGGCCGGGTGCTGATGAGTTACTTCGCATCGAAGTATGTGCGCTTCATCACAGGTTTTCACGTCCACGACACCACTGCGGGTTTCAAGTGTTACAAGCGTCGTGTGCTCGCCTCCATACCTCTCGACGAGGTGCGTTTCAAGGGTTATGCGTTCCAGATAGAGATGAAATTCACCGCCTACAAGATGGGTTTCCGCATCAAGGAAGTGCCTGTGGTGTTCGTAAACCGTCGTGAAGGGGAGAGTAAGATGAGCGGCGGCATCTTCGGCGAAGCCTTCTTCGGCGTGATGCGGCTCAGTTGGGACGGCCATTTCCGCAAATATCCCAAACCAATAGAGTGATTTGAGGATTTTTAGAACCCACCTTTAGCCCTCCCTTTACTACTCGATGAAGATACAGGAAATCAATGATATCTACGCCACGCTGCCTCAGTGTGGCGCCTTTCTCAAAGCCATTGCCGACGACACAGTGCATTCTGTCTTCCTTGACGGACTGCTTGCGTCGTCGGCTTCTTTGTTTTTTGCGGCGGTGGCGAAGCGCGGCGGCATGACGGCGGTGTTCGTCTTGCAGGACAACGACGACGCGGGCTACTTCTATCACGACCTCACCCAGGTGCTCGGCACTGCCGATGTGCTCTTCTTCCCCTCCTCCTATCGGCGCGCGGTGAAGTATGGTCAGCGCGATGCTGCAAACGAAATACTCCGCACCGAAGTGTTGAGCCGCCTCTCGCAGCATCGTGAGGGGACTGTCAAAAAGCCTCTTTATGTCGTCACTTGCCCCGAAGCGCTTAGCGAGCTCGTTGTGTCGAAGAAGCAACTCGATGAGCGCACGCTGGCGTTGGAGGCGGGACAGACCGTCAATCTCGTTGAGATACAGCGCACATTGCGCAGCTTTGGATTCGAAGAAGTGGACTATGTGTATGAGCCGGGGCAGTTCGCTGTGCGCGGAAGCATACTCGATGTCTATTCGTTCAGTTCGGAGTTGCCGTTCCGTATCGACTTCTTTGGCGACGAGATAGACACCATCCGCACCTTCGAGGTGCAGGACCAGCTCTCCAAAGACCGCAGAGACAGCGTCAGCATAGTGCCGGAACTGAGTCAGTCTGCCGAAGAAAAGATGCCGTTCATGAGTTTTTTGCCCTCCCGGACGGTGCTCGTGATGAAGGACTTGCTGTTTGCTTGCAGTGCCGTGGAGCAGATTTATGCCGACGGTTTCTCCTCGCAGGCGATGGCGGAGAGACTCGAAGGAGCCACGGAGATGGAGCAACAGCAAATCATCCGCGACTTACAGAAGGAGAGCCAACTCGTCAGCGGCACTCAGTTTCGCGAAGGCTTGAAGCCGTTCCGCATCGTTGAGTTCGGCCATTCGCCCTCCCTCACGCCCTCGGTGACACTCCATTTCGACATCACCCAGCAGCCGTTGTTCCACAAAAACTTCGAGTTGCTTGCCGATACTTTCGAAGACTACATCCTCAAAGGCTATCGTCTCTACATCCTTGCAGACAGCGAGAAGCAGTCGCGCCGCCTCCGTGACATCTTCGACAGTGACGAATTGCGCTCCGCCCGAAGCAGGAAAGCTCCGTCAAATGGTGTTCCCGGAAGTGCGGCAAAGCCCGAAGCCCTTCCGTTCACGGCTGTCGACAGGACCCTTCATGAAGGTTTTGCCGACAACACCCTTAAAGTCTGCTTCTTCACCGACCATCAAATCTTCGACCGTTTCCATAAGTACAGTCTGCGAAGCGATGCTGCCCGCACCGGCAAGATGGCTCTGACGATGAAGGAATTGCAGGAGATGGAGCCCGGCGACTATATCGTTCACGTAGATTTCGGAATAGGAAAGTTTGGCGGACTGGTTCGTGTGCCTGTGGGGAACTCCTACAAAGAGGTAATCCGCATCATCTATCAGCGCGGCGATATCGTCGATGTGTCCATCCATTCGCTATATAAAATCTCCAAATACAAGCGCAGTGACACTGGCGAGCCCCCTCGTTTGAGTACGCTGGGAACAGGTGCTTGGGAGCGGATGAAGGAGCGTGCGAAGAAGAAAATCAAGGACATCGCGCGCGACTTGATAAAGCTTTACTCCAAGCGCAAGCACGAAAAGGGCTTCGCCTACAGTCCCGACACATTCATGCAGCATGCTCTTGAAGCCAGTTTCCTGTATGAGGACACCCCCGACCAGATGAAAGCCACGCAGGAAGTGAAGGCCGATATGGAGAGTGCGAAGCCTATGGACCGACTCATCTGCGGCGATGTGGGCTTCGGAAAGACCGAGGTTGCCATCCGCGCAGCCTTCAAAGCCGCCACCGACTCAAAGCAAGTGGCAGTGCTTGTGCCCACAACGGTGCTCGCTTTCCAGCATTATCAGACCTTCAAGGAGCGTCTTAAGGACATGCCGGTGCGTGTGGAGTATCTCTCGCGAGCCCGCACCGCGAAGCAGTCGAAGCAAATTCTCGCCGACCTGAAGGACGGAAAGGTGGACATTCTCATTGGCACCCACAAGCTGATAGGCAAGCAAGTGGCGTGGAAAGACCTTGGACTGCTCATCATCGATGAGGAGCAGAAGTTCGGAGTGGCCACGAAAGAGAAACTCCGCAAACTCAAAACCAATGTCGACACGCTCACAATGTCAGCCACACCGATACCCCGCACGCTGCAGTTCTCGCTTATGGGGGCTCGCGATATGAGCATCATGCGCACGCCGCCACCCAACCGTTACCCCATCCAGACGGTGCTTTCGTCGTTCAACCATGAGGTAATCGCCGATGCTATAGGCTTCGAGATGAGCCGAAACGGTCAGGTCTACTTCGTGAACAGTAGAATTTCCAACCTTCAGGAGATTGCGAAGGTCATCCGAAAGTATGTCCCCGATGCGCGGGTAGCCATCGGTCACGGTCAGATGAACCCCGATGAGCTTGAGAAAATCCTCATGGGTTTCATGAATTACGACTATGATGTGCTGCTGTCCACGACGATAGTGGAGAACGGAATCGACATCGCCAATGCCAATACCATTATTATCAACGATGCCCACCGCTTCGGATTGAGCGACCTCCATCAGATGCGCGGTCGCGTGGGACGCTCCAACCGCAAGGCGTTCTGCTATCTGTTGGCACCACCAAAGAACCTCCTCACGCCCGAGGCGCGCCGCCGTCTGGAAGCGTTGGAGAACTTCTCCGTCCTTGGAAGTGGCTTCAATCTCGCCATGCAGGACCTCGACATCCGTGGTGCCGGCAACCTTTTGGGTGCCGAGCAGAGCGGATTTATGGAGGACTTGGGCTATGAGACCTATCAGAAGATATTGAATCAGGCTGTCACCGAACTCAAGAACGACGAGTTTGCCGAACTCTATGCCGACGAGATGGCGGCAGGAAAGGCGTTCAGCGGTGACGACTTCGTGGAGGACTGCGCCGTGGAAAGCGACCTCGAGATGTATTTCCCCGACACCTATGTGCCCGGAAGCAGCGAGCGGATGCTGCTCTATCGCGAACTCGACAACATAGAGGACGACAACGCTCTCGATGCCTACCGCAAGCGGTTGGAGGACCGTTTCGGTGCCGTTCCGCACGAAGGGGAAGAACTTCTTCAGGTGGTTGCGCTGCGACGGGTGGGCAAACGCATCGGCTGCGAGAAAGTTATGCTCAAGCAAGGACGCATGCAGATGCAGTTTGTGAGCAATCCCGACAGTGCCTACTACAAGAGTCAGGCTTTCGACAAAGTGTTGCGCTACATCTCAACGAACCCCCGCCGTTGCACGCTGAAGGAAGTTAGGGGCAAGCGTTCGATGGTGGTAGGCAACGTGACAACCGTCGGTGAGGCAGTGAAAGTGCTTCGCCAGATTGACGGAACCACCCTTTTATGATCGCAAAACGCTGTAAATCAATAATACTACAAAAACATTTCTGCGATGACAGAACTCTATCTTGTGCGCCATGGCGAGACCCTTGACAACGTGAATAAGATAATGCAAGGGCAGACGCAAGGTCAGTTGACTCCCGAAGGGGAACACCAGGCGCGGCTGTTGGCGCAGAAACTGAAAGACACACATTTCGATTTCTTCGTGTCGAGCGACCTGAAACGCGCCATAGACACGTGCCGCATTATCGCCGAAGAACGCCACATGGCGGTGCAGACGACTCCACTCATGCGCGAACGCGACTGGGGCGGCTTCACGGGGAAGTACATTCCCGACCTCAAGGATGCCGTCTGGCCCGACGATATAGAGACCCTTGACGCCATGAAACAGCGTGCGTCGGCTTTCCTCGACTACATAAAGACACATTATCCCGACAAGAGAGTGCTCGCCGTGGGGCATGGAATCATCAACAAAGCCATTCAAAGCGTCTACACGGGCAAGCCCATGAACGAGATAAAGAAGATGGAAAACGCAGAGGTGCGAGTCTTAACGCTGTAAGACCCGCACCTCTTTTTCTGTTTGGTTAAATTGATTATCTGCGACTTCCGAAGCCTCCTCCTGCTGAAGAGCGGCTTCCGCCGCCACTGCGTGAGCCTCCGCCTACGGAACCGCCACTGCTGCGGGAGCTGCCGAAGGAGCCGCGGCTGCTGCCGAACGAACTGCTTGAAGAGCGGCTGCTACTCGTTGACGGGCTGCTCACTCTGCTGGGAGAGGTCGTTGTGGAGCGCTGTGTGCGACTGTTGTCGCGCCCGCTTCCGAAAGAGGAAGAGCGGCGGCTGCTCGACGATGACTCCGACTTCGGAGTGAAGGTGGAACTCGGACGAGTGCCGAACGAACTGCTTGAGTTGCTGGAAGAACGTCCCACTGTCGTGCGGGTGCTGCTCTGCCGTGAGCCGAAACTCGAGTTGCTGCGGTTGTTCTGCTGCTGACGCGATGCGCTGCCGAAACTGCCGTTGGGAGTGCCGGAGGACTTGCGTGAGCCGAAGCTGACGCGCTTTCCCTGACCGAAGTCGCCGCGGTTGAAACCGTCGCGGAGTCCGCTGAACTTGCCGTCGGGCTTGTGTCCGAAGTCACGTCCGTGATACCAGGAGCGTCCGCCGTTCATTCTCCAAGAGTGACCTCCACGATATTCCATGAAAACGCGGGGACGGTCGTAGAAGAAGAAATAGTCGCGGTGCGGGTAACGGGCGTATATTCCGAAGTGCCAGTAGCCTGCGTCCCAATACAGCGGACGGTAGAAATAGCTCGCGGCAACGTAGGAACGGTATTGCCAGTCGAGGAGGATATAACTCAAATCGAGGTTGCGCTGCTCCCAATAACTGCCGTAGAGGTCATCGTAAGAGTTTATTCCCATAAGGTAGTCGAGGTTGATTTCATAGGCAGCCTCATATTGTGCGTCGGTGAGATTGAGTTCATACGCCATCTTGTCGGTGAGGAACAGAGCCTGCTGGCGTGCCTGTTCGTAACTCATGGCCTTTGCTGAAACAGCCATTACAAACAGCATTACGAGGAGAGATGCAAACTTTTTCATAGTGGTAAGTTTTTTATCGTTCTACATTTTGTTCTTTTTTTTCATTGGCAAAGTTAGTGGTGGTGCGGCAGCGGCCAAAAGGATTTTCCCTAAATCGGCAGGGGAAATTCCCTATTCGGATTTTCTTTGCTGCCTCAGTGTGCTTTCTTTGCAATGCGGAGAAACGAAAGAGGGTGTGTTTTTGCGCATATGCAACTACGCAGAAACACACCCTCAGTGCTAGTATCTTTTCTTAAAAAGTATCCAAAAGGATTATTTGCGAACCTTTCCGTAGCGGCTCATGAACTTGTCTACACGTCCTGCGGTGTCTACGAGCTTGCTCTTGCCAGTGTAGAACGGGTGGGAAGAGCTGGAGATTTCAATCTTTACTACGGGGTAAGTTTCGCCTTCAAATTCTACTGTCTCTGTGGTCTTGCATGTAGACTTTGTAAGGAACATATCGCCGTTGGACATATCCTTGAATACGACGGGGCGATAGTTTTCGGGATGAATACCTTTTTTCATTGTCTTTAAAATATTGTTTGTGAATAAAATTATTTCTTCATTGGAGTGCAAAGGTACAGGTTTTTTCTCTTACCGCCAAACCTTTTGCCTTATTTTTTTATTACTTTTGCATTACGCAACAACACCTCGTAGTAGGCGCAGATCGCCGAGATGCGCCCCCTCAAGATGCTTTTCCGCTTACAAAGGGTGCGTCTCGGCGATCCGCACCTACTACATTTGTCTCGCACTCTGATAAAGCCAATTTTTAGAACCCACCTTTAAGAGATTATGGAAATACAACCGATAGCACATTTCAAGTCGCCCTTTGCCACAAAATTCGGCATTCCCAAGCAGAGCGGACTCGCTGGGGAGTTGCGCGGAAGCATCGTCTTCGAACCTCAATATCGCAATGGCGATGCCCTGCGCGGACTGGAGGAGTTTGACTATCTATGGCTCCTTTGGGAGTTTTCTGCCAACCCCCACGCGGCAAACAGTCCGGTGGTGCGCCCTCCGCTGCTTGGAGGCAACACGCGGATGGGAGTCTTTGCCACCCGCTCGCCGTTCCGTCCTAATCCCATCGGACTCTCCTGTGTGCGTCTCGACCATATAGACTGGACCTCGGCGCAAGCCCCTGTGATTCACGTTCTCGGTGCCGACCTCATGGACGGGACACCCATCTATGACATAAAGCCATACATTGCCTATGCCGATGCGCACCCCGATGCACGCTGCGGCTTTGTGGACAGTCACGCAAGAAAGGAGTTGCAGGTGAGCATTCCCGATGCTGTCGCGGCGCAGTTCACTGCCGATGAACTCGCAGCCTTGCGCCGTGTGCTCGCCCTCGACCCTCGTCCGCAATACCATTCCGATGCCGACAAGACCTACGGCATGCTCTATGCCGGGCGCGATGTCCACTTCCGTGTGTCGGGAGACAGACTTGAAGTGGTGGACGACAAGGCTTGATTATCCTTCCAAAACGCCAGTTATCTCGAGCACATACATATCGTGCCAGCCGCCATTAGTGCCGCCATACCATTGGGTGATGCTTTTGTCGAGCAGCGCTTCGGGTTTGATGCTGTCCTTATAGAGTTTGCGGCATTCCAGTGTGAGGCGTGCCTGGCGGAACGTCACGCTGCCGTTGTCGGTGGGCTCGGGCTCGAGTCCTGTCTCCTTCGCCTTGTCATAGTCGCGCCCCGACTTCGACCCGCAGAAGGCGTAAGCCTTGCGTGCCTCCTCGCTGTTGCCCAGAAACACGAGGTTCAGTGTGTCGTTGCGCTCTATGAAAGTGTGGGTGTGACGCTCGGGGCGAATGAAGCAGACCGCCACGGGGCGGTTCCACAGCCATCCGATGCAGCCCCACGACGCTGTCATCATGTTGAAATTGTCCTTGTCGCCAGCGGTGACAAGCATCCATTCCTTACTTATTGCGTTGAAGAAATTGTCGTTCAACGCCGTGACATCAATCTTTTTCATATTCTTCCAAATGTTTGTTTCCGTTGTCATTGCGGCGCGTTGGCGGTGCCGTTAAAATCAAAAAGCGAGGCTGAAACATTTGTTTCGCCTCGCCATATCTTCTTTTGAGCCTCTTGTCGGATTCGAACCAACGACCCCGAGATTACAAATCACGTGCTCTGGCCAACTGAGCTAAAGAGGCGGGGTGGGTAAGCTACTTACATCGCGCCGCTACAACCAACTACCTTTGCTACGTTCCCGTCCTGGAGGATTCGAAGGGAGCTGGCCGTATAAGACTTGCCCATGTCTTGCTAAAAAGCGGATGCAAAGGTAGCGATATTTTTCAAAACGCGTGCATAAAAGTTGGAAATCGTCTCTATTTAACTTTTTTTTGAAATCGTGACAAGGGGTGGTAATAACGCAAAATATAATTTTTTAAAGCCCTCCAGAATTGAAAAAATCAACCAAGGTGCAGCCTCGTCGTAATTTTTCGGTTTTAGAGGGCTTAGTGTTTAACCGTTGATAATCAGTGGTTTGCGCATTTTGAGGGTGCGAATAAGGCTTTTTCGTGACAGAAAAGATGCTCTTTTCCACCCGAAACAAGCTTGTTTGCCCTTCGATTAAGCCTTGTTTGCCATGCGAAACTTGCTTGTTTGCGACCCAAAACTTGCTTGTTTGCGACCCGAAATCACCGTTTTCGCTCTCCGATTGATAATTCTTTGCCAAATAAAGAACATTCTTCACCTCGCCATTTTTCTAGAATTGGAGTTTCAGTCGAACTTTTCTATTTATCATAATACAAGTCACTCGTGCGACGTTTGGATTAAGTTTGCGGCAAAATTCGGGGTGGATTAAACATAATTTAACGGTTGGACATAAACGAAAAGAAGTGGGGTGGGGAAGGAAATAAAGAGTGAGATAGATCGATTTATAGTAAGGCTGCGCCGAACCAATGCATACCGCGCCCCGTAGGGGCAACCTGCTCTCAGCCCGGGGCAGCGCCCCGGGTAAACGTTCGGTTACAAACCACGCCCTGAAAGGGCACAAGCGTAACTCCAGTGATGCTTTTGCGCTTACAGCGCGAACCTACCACACAACCGTATAACCCAGGGCGTTGCCCTGGGCTGAGGGCTTTTGGGCCTTCAGCCCGAAATATGTTTTTGCAATTAAAAGCCCTTCTACATTCTTTCATTAAGCCTTTCAAACGTGCTGCTAATGTTTCCCCCAAACCGCTACAAACGCCCTGCAATTGTGAATTTATATTTATAAGGTGTAGCAGTTCGGGAAAAATGAGTAACTTTGCATAAGATAGGCTGCACTCGGCATAGTTCAAGCAAGCTTACATAAGATAGGCTGCACCTCAGCAATTTGAAGCAAGCTTCATTGCGTTCGGTTTGCACTATCTTTGACTCTGCCCTCGTTTGCACTATCTTTGCCTTTAATTTTGGAAACACGACTTATTATAGATGATACGTTTTGAAGATTACATTCAACTCAAAGCCTTTGCGCGCCAGGACGGACTGTTGCTGGCGGCGCTCTGGACAGCGAGTTTTGCCTGCATGACAAAGTTATCCGCCGGACTCCTTGGCAACTTCCTTGCCATTGCCACACCGTTCTTTGTGGGGTGGCGTGTCCTGCGTTTTCGCGACCGCATCCTGGACGGCACAATCTCTTTCCGCCGTTCCTATGCCTTCGCTTTCTTTATGTTCATCTACGCCTCGCTGGTGTTTGCCCTCGTGCAGTGGGCTTATTTCCGCTACCTTGACGGTGGCATTTTCGCCTCGACGATAACCGACACGCTGCGCCTCCTTACCCCCGTTTACACGCAGAACGGCATCAGTGCGGCGCAGATTACGGAGACGATAAATCTCGTTCAGATGCTCACGCCCATCCAATGGGCATTCATGTTCCTCATGCAGAACGTCCTTATCGGCACCATTGTGGGTTTCCCCATCGCCGCAGTGTGCAGGCGCGGCAAACTCATCAAGCCCATAAAGCGTGACAACAACAATTTCTTGAACCCCCAGTAAAAACAACTTTACGATATGGATATAACAGTTATAGTGCCCTTGTTCAACGAGGAAGAGTCGTTGCCCGAGCTCCACTCATGGATTGAGCGTGTGATGACGGAGAACGGATTCAGTTATGAAGTGATATTCGTCAACGACGGTTCCACCGACCATTCGTGGCAGGTGATAGAAGAACTCGGGCGCAAATCGGAGCATGTCAAAGGCATCAAGTTCCGCAGAAACTACGGCAAGAGTCCCGCCCTCTACTGCGGATTCAAAGCCGCCAAGGGCGATGTCGTCATCACGATGGATGCCGATTTGCAGGACTCCCCCGACGAAATCCCGGCTCTCTACCGCATGATTAAGGACGAAGGCTACGACCTCGTGAGCGGATACAAGCAGAACCGCAAGCAGGGCGACCCCCTCTCCAAGACCATCCCAACAAAACTTTTCAATGCCACGGCACGCCGCGTGAGTGGCATCCACAACCTCCACGACTTCAACTGCGGACTCAAAGCCTACCGCAATGAGGTGGTGAAGAACATCGAAGTCTACGGCGAGATGCACCGTTACATACCTTATCTCGCCAAGAACGCAGGTTTCGACAAGATTGGAGAGAAACCCGTACATCATCAGGCACGCAAGTTTGGCAAGTCGAAGTTTATGGGTTGGAACCGCTTCTTCAACGGTTATCTCGACCTCATCACGCTGTGGTTCCTAAGCAGTTTCGGCAGAAAGCCAATGCACGTGTTCGGTTTCCTCGGCACAATGGTGTTCTTCATCGGTTTCATCGCCGCACTGGTGTTGGGCGTAGACAAACTCTGGTGCCTCTCGCAGGGAATACCGCAGCGGCTCGTCACCGATTCGCCTTACTTCTACATCGCCCTCACAATGATGATGATAGGCACCCAACTGTTCCTCACCGGTTTTGTCGCCGACCTCGTGAGCCGCTCCTCGCAGAACCGAAACGACTATCAGATTGAAACCACTCTCCGATGCGACGACTGACCTTCTACTTTCTTCTGTGCCTTGCCGTAGCCTTGGCGGCGGTGTCGTGCTCGTCAATCGACTGCCCGCTCAACAACAGCGTGTGCATCAAGATGCGCTTGGCCGGCGATGAGAGTGTGCTGCTCGACACCCTGACGCTGTCGTCGCCGCGCACACTCGGCGATGAAGAAAGCGACACGGTGCTCATCAACAGGCAGACCGCTCTGGACAGTCTGAAGGTGCCGATGAGTTACAACCGACCGCAGGATGTCTATATTCTCGAACTCGTTGAGAACGAGACCTCCGCACAGACCTTCGACACCCTGTGGGTGGACAAGACCAATCTGCCACATTTCGAATCGGTGGACTGCTCTCCAAACATGTTCCACGACATCACTGCCGTGAGCTCAACGCATCACAGCATCGACTCGATAGCCCTCAACAACAATAAGGTTACTTACAATGACGCACAGCCGCATCTCATCATTTATTTCAAGAGCGCTCGCTATTAGTCTGCTCCTCGTCATCGGCTTTACACCTTCCGTGGCGCAGAAAAAGAAGAAAGGCGTAGCCCAGGAAGCCGACACCGTGGCACTGTTCCGCGGCGTTGCCGTCTCCGCCGATGCCGTAGGACTCGTGCAACTGGCTGTGAGCAGTTACGGACAGTATGAGGCTGCGCTCCGCGTGAACCTCAAAGACAAATACTTCCCCATTGTGGAACTGGGCTACGGACAGGCTGACGCCACCGACTTCACCACTTCGATGAGTTACAAGACGAAGGCTCCCTACGCCCGGATAGGACTCGACTTCAACCTCCTTCGCAACAAACACGACATCTACCGCGCCTATGCCGGTTTCCGCTACGGACTCACCTACTATAAGTTCGATGTGAAAGGGGAGGGCATCACCGACCCCGTCTGGGGCGACGAAGTGCCGTTCAGCGTCACTGGCGTAAGTGCCAACTGCCACTGGATGGAAGGAGTCTTCGGCGTGGATGCCAAGATTGTGGGGCCGTTGAGACTCGGTTGGAGCGTCAGATACCGTTTCCGCATCGCCCATAACGACGGCACAGTGGGCAACACATGGTATGTGCCGGGCTACGGCAAGCGCGGAGGCACACGCCTTGGTGGCACTTTCAACATCATATTCGAAATATAACCCTTGCACAATGACCAACAGGAAGAAACTGCTTTGGCAACTGCCGTTCCTCGTTTTCCTGCTCGTGGGCACTATAATCATCATCCACCAGCAGCAGAGCACGCCTTACCAGCACGATGAGGGTGAGGTGTTCGGCACGTTCTATCACATCACCTATCAGAGCGACTCGTCCCTTCACAGCAGCATCCAAGCCGAGTTGAAGAAGGTGGACGATGCCCTTTCCATGTTCAACGCCGGGTCGGTGATTTCCAAAATCAACCGCAACGAGAGCCTGCAGACCAACGAAATGTTCGACGAGGTGTTCCTCTTGGCACAGAAAGTGGCTGCCGACACCGACGGAGCCTTCGACATCACCGTCGCTCCTTTGGTCAATGCGTGGGGCTTCGGTTTCAAGAGCGGCTCGCAACCCAATGCCCACGAGGTGGATAGTCTGCTGCGCTTGGTGGACTATCGCAATGTGTCGCTCACGAAAGGGCGCGTCACCAAAAAACTGCCCGGCATCATGCTCGACTGCAGTGCCATTGCGAAGGGCTACGGCTGCGATGTCGTGGCGCGGCTCCTCGAGCGTCGCGGCATAGAGAACTACATGGTGGAGATAGGCGGAGAAGTGGTGGCGCACGGCATAAGCGAGAAGCGCGTGCCATGGAAAATAGGGGTCACCAAACCCACGGACGACACCCTCAACGTGGAGAAGGAACTTCAGACGGTGCTCAATGTCAAGAATATGGCGATGGCAACGAGCGGCAACTACCGCAACTTCTATTACAGCGGAGGGCGCAAATATGCCCACACCATCGACCCCCACACGGGTTATCCCGTGCAGCACAGTCTGCTTTCAGCCACAGTATTGGCGAAAACGTGCGCCGAAGCCGATGCCTACGCCACTTCGTTCATGGTCATGGGCATGGAGAAGGCAAAGGCTTTGCTCGAGCGTCACAGCGAACTCATGGCTTATTTGATTTATGTCGATGCGAAAGGCGAGCTGCAAGTGTGGCTCTCGCCCACGTTGAAGGACAAGATAGTGAAATGAGCCTATGGTGCAGCGGCTAAGTCTTCAAAACCAACTCCTGCTCGTTCCGCTCTTTCAGGGAATGAGTAAGAACGAGATGAAACAACTCGTAGGGCAGACCAAATTCCACTTCCAGAGGTACGCCAAAGGCAAGACCATAAGGCAGGAGAGCGATGTCTGCGACAAACTTATGTTCCTCTTGGACGGCGAGATGGATGTCATCACCTTCGCCGATGACCGCACCTACAGCGTGGAGGAGCATTTCTGCGCTCCCTACATGCTGCAGCTGGAGCATTTCTTCGGCTTCACACAACGCCACACGCGCACCTTTGTCGCCCGAACGCCGTGCCATTTCGTGTCGATAGGGAAGAACGACATCCTCCAACTCACCGACGACTTCATCATCCTCCGGCTCAATCTGCTCAACATACTCGCCAACACCGCACAGAAAGCGCAGCGACTGCCGTGGCGGCACAAGCCCGATGAGGTGCGCCGGCTCATCGTGAAGTTCTTCGAAGACCATTGCAGCCGACCTTCAGGGGCGAAGACAGTGCGAATAAAAATCACCCGACTCGCTGCCGAACTCCGTGTCAGTAAGATGCTCGTCTCGCAGGAACTCCACTGCTTGCAGGACGAGGGACTGCTCCGTTTCGCCCGAGGCACCATCACAATCCCAAGTCTTGAGCGCCTCCGCGATTGACGGTTTGGGGCGTGCGGCGGCGTTTTTGATAGGGTCTCGCGCGTTCAATAATATTAGTTAAAAAACCATTGGCAAGGAAAGGCAAGTGTAAGAAAATGCCTAACTTTGCATAAGATAGGCTTCACCTCAGCAATTTGAAGCAAGCTTCATTGCGTTCGGTTTGCACTATCTTTGCATAAGAGGCAACATATTTGGCAGCAACAGGGCTGCACCCACAACAACTTTGATTAAGAATGTCAGAAAATAAAGCCGATGCAACAAAGCGCATCAATCCGTTTTTCCAACCGTACAACACCCCCCACGACACTGTCCCGTTCGACAAAATCATTGTCTCCGACTATGAGGAAGCCTTCCTCGAGGGCATAAAGCGCGATGAAGAGGAGATTGACAAGATAGTGAACGACCCTTCAGAACCCACCTTTGAGAACACAATAATACGTGTGGACAACGAGAACGGAGAGCATTATTACGACCTCCTCGACCGTGTGTCCAATGCGTTCTCGTGCATGCTGAGTGCCGAAACCACCGACGACCTCGACGCATTGGCACAAAAACTCAGTCCCATCCTAACGAAACACGCCAACGATGTGCGTCTGAACAGGAAACTGTTTGAACGCATCAAGTACGTTTATGAGCATCACCGCGCGCTCACCGCAGAGGAGACGATGCTGCTGAACAACTGCTACGACAGTTTTGTCCGCAGCGGAGCGTTGCTCGACGATGCAGGAAAGGAACACCTGCGCCAACTCACCGAGGAGGCAAGCATGCTCTCGTTGCAGTTCTCGCAGAACCTCTTGAAGGAGAACAAAGCCTACCAACTCCACATCACCAACGAGGAAGACCTCGACGGTCTGCCCGAGACAGCGCGCGAAGCAGCCGCCCTCGCCGCCAAGGAAAAGGGTTTGGAGGGATGGATTTTCACCCTCGACTTCCCCAGTTTTTCGCCCTTTATGACCTATTCCACGCGCCGCCCGCTGCGCAAGGAGATGTATATGGCGCGCAACACCGAGGGAATACACGACAACACGGAGAACAACTTGGCTATCTGCCAACGCCTCATCAACATCCGGAGGGAGATAGCCCAACTCCTTGGCTACGCCACTTACGCCGACTATGTGCTCAAACACCGAATGGCAACGAATGTGGACAACGTCTATAAACTTCTTCACGACCTCATCGACGCTTACAAACCCACAGCCTTGAAAGAGGTGAAGGCCATAGAGGATGAGGCCAAAGCCATAGAAGGCGACGGCTTCACCATGGAGCCATGGGACCTCAGCTTCTATTCCCACAAACTCAAGATGAAGGAATATAACCTCGATGCCGAGATGCTGAGGCCTTATCTTGAAATATCAAAAGTTATAGAAGGGGTGTTCGGCCTTGCCACGCGACTCTATGGAATCACGTTCAAGGAGAACAAGGAAATCCCCGTCTACCACCCCGACGTGAAGGCTTATGAAGTGTTCGACAGGGACGGCAGTTATCTGGCGGTGCTCTATGCCGACTTCTTCCCTCGCAAGGGCAAGCAGGGAGGAGCGTGGATGACGGAGTTTCAGGGGCAATGGATAGACTCCAAAGGCAACAACGTGCGCCCCCATGTCAGTGTGGTGATGAACCTCACAAAGCCCACTGACGACAAACCCGCACTGCTGACGCTGGGCGAAGTGGAGACTTTCCTCCACGAGTTCGGTCACGCCCTGCACGGCATGTTCGCCAACTCGCGCTTCGAGAGTCTTAGCGGCACCAACGTGTGGTGGGACTTTGTGGAACTCCCTTCGCAGTTTATGGAGAACTACGCCGTGGAGAAAGACTTCCTCCGCACCTTCGCCTTCCATTACAAGACGGGCGAACCGATGCCCGACGAACTCATCGACAGAATCATAAAGAGCCGCAACTACATGGCGGCTTACAGTTGCCTGCGCCAGGTTAGTTTCGGATTGCTCGACATGGCTTACTACACCACGACGCAAACCTTCGACTCTGACATTATCAAATTCGAGAAAGAGGCATGGAAGGAAGCCATCATCACGCGCCAACTCCCCGACACCTGCATGACAACGCAGTTCTCCCACATCATGGCGGGAGGTTATGCCGCCGGCTATTACAGTTACAAATGGGCGGAAGTGCTTGATGCCGACGCCTTCAGCGTGTTCAAGGAGAACGGCATCTTCGACCGCGCCACGGCGCAACGCTTCCGCGACTGCATCCTCTCGAAGGGCGGAACGGAGCATCCCATGACCCTTTACAAGAACTTCCGTGGGCAGGAACCCACAATCACCGCATTACTCAAACGCAATGGAATCAAACAATAAGCAACATCTTCTTGACTGCCGCTACCTGCGGATGGCGCGCATCTGGGCAGAGAACAGTTACTGCCAGCGCCGCAAAGTGGGGGCTCTCGTGGTCAAAAACAATATGATAATAAGCGACGGCTACAACGGCACGCCGAGCGGTTTCGAGAACGTCTGCGAGGACGAGAACAATCTTACGAAGCCTTATGTGCTCCACGCGGAAGCCAATGCCATCACAAAACTGGCGCGAAGCAGCAACAACAGCGACGGGTCGACACTATACATCACGGCGGCTCCGTGCATAGAATGCGCCAAACTGATTATCCAGGCGGGCATAAAGCGTGTGGTCTACGGCGAGAAATACCGCTTGGACGACGGTTTGCAACTGCTCCGTAGAGCCAACATCGAGATTATTTATCTAAACCCCGAAACCAATGAACAAGAATAAATACAATAGGTTTATGCCGCTGATGATGGCTCTCTGCGTCGTCATCGGCATCCTTATCGGCACCTTCTACGCCAACCACTTCTCGGGAAACCGGCTCAACATCATCAATTCGGGAAGCAACCGCCTCTCCAATCTCCTTCATATCATCGACGACCAGTATGTGGACAAGGTGGACATCGACTCCCTGGTGGACAAAGCCATACCTCAGATACTCGCCGACCTCGACCCCCACTCGGTCTATATCAGTGCCAAGGACGTGCAGACGGCAAACGATGACCTGCGCGGTTCGTTCTCCGGCGTGGGCATAGAGTTCACCATCCGCCAGGACACCATCCATGTGCAGAACGTCATCAAGAACAGTCCGGCACAGAAAGCAGGCTTGCTCGCCGGCGACAAGATAGTAAGTGTGGACGGAAAACCCTTCGTCGGCAAGGTGGTGACGAACGAAGAGGCGATGCATAGGCTTAAAGGTCCGAAGGACACAAAAGTGAAAATCGGTGTCGTGCGCTACGGGCAGAAAGGCATAAAATACTTCACCGTGACGCGGGGCGACATCCCCCAGAAGAGCATCTCCGCCACTTACATGCTCGACGACAACACGGGCTACATCAGAATAAAGAACTTCGGCGAGACCACTTATCCCGAACTGCTCATCTCCCTCGCCACCCTCTCGCAGGAAGGGTTTACCAACCTCGTCATCGACTTGCGTGACAACTCGGGCGGTTATCTCAACTCCGCAGTGCAGATGGCGAACGAATTCCTCGCGAAGAACAAGCTAATTGTCTACACCCAAGGCCGCAAGTCACCGCGACAGGAGTATCGCTCCGACGGACACGGAAGTTATCAGCGCATCCCCTTGGTCGTTCTCATCAACGAAGGGTCGGCTTCCGCATCGGAAATCTTTGCCGGTGCCATGCAGGACAACGACCGTGCGACAATCATCGGGCGCCGTTCCTTTGGCAAGGGGTTGGTGCAACAGCAGATAGGATTCCCCGACGGGAGTATGATTCGACTCACCATCGCGCGCTATTACACGCCTTCCGGCCGCTGCATACAAAAGCCCTACGCCCCCGGCGATGCCAAGGACTACGACCAGGACCTGCTCTCCCGCTATCAGCACGGCGAGTTCTTCTCGCAGGACAGCATCAAGCACAGCGGTCCGGCTTACCACACCGGCATCGGGCGCACGGTGTACGGCGGCGGCGGAATAACCCCCGACATCTTCATCCCGGAGGACACTTTGGGTATGACATCTTATTATAAGGAGGCTGCAATGAGTGGACTCATCATGCAGTTTGCGTTCACCTACACCGATGACAACCGTCTGAAACTCAACAACTACGCCGAGATGATGCAGCTGGCGAAGTATCTTGTGAGCCAGAACACGGTGGAGAAGTTCGCCGCCTACGCCGACAAGAACGGACTGCGCCGCCGCAACCTCATGATAAAGAAGTCGCACAAACTGCTCGAACGCTTCATCAACAGTCGCATAATCTACAATATGCTCGACGAAGAAGCGTGGACGAAGTACATCAATATCGATGACCCCACCATCGAGTCAGCCCTCCGCGTCTTCCGCAACAACGCCGCCTTCCCCAAAAAATAGTAGGCACGTATGCAATTCCCCTCCCCTTAGGGGGAGGATGGGTGGGGCTTAGATGCGCCCTCGCAATCAAGCGTGACAAACCATAGTAGGCGCAGATCGCCGAGATGCGCCCTCTCAATCGGGAATCCACTCAAAGGGTGCGTCTCGGCGATCCGCACCTACTACGATTACCCTTTCTCTTTGCGCACCTACTAAAATTTGCATACAAAAAAGCCCTCCCCGGCGGGGAGGGTCGGGAGGGGCTTTTACTCCTCACCCCTCTTCCTGCTCCACTTTCTGCGCCGCCTCTATCTGTTTGCGCATTCTGTGGATTTTGATTGCGTTCACACATTCCACCACTCCGTACACTATCAGGCACAGGCCGATGATGAACAGCGGTGCGGTGGCAATGGTTTGTGGCGAGACAATGGCGATGATGCCGACGAGAAGGATTAGCGACGGCATAATCCAGAAATAGAAACCCACGCGGGCAAAGTGGGCTATTGCGGCGAGATTGACAAACTGCCCCACTGCGCCGAGGATGAGGATGGCGGCGAGGATGTAGGTCAGGAAGTTGGTAAACCCTGTTGGCATGAGCGCAAGGATGAGTCCGAGGATGAGGCTTCCTATTCCCACGATGGGGAACTGCGGCTTGAAACCGGTGAGTTGATTGCCCTCGGCATCAAACACTTGCGGCATATTGCCGTTGCGACGGGCAGCGTAATAGGTGGCACACGACACCACGCCCGACAGGAAGAACAGCACGCCAATGGCGATGGTCATCCATTCCAATGTCTGCTCGCGATAAGTCACGAGCAGCGCTCCAACTAAAACGGCGCACAGTGAGCGCACCAACGAACTCTGTAATACTTTCATCTTTATTTGTTTTTAGATTGTTTCTATCTTATGCAAAAATATACATTTTCCTTTATTCTGACAAACAAAAGGCAATGATTAAGAAAAAATGCAGTAATTTTGTAGCCGTATGAACGAAACTTTCAACGACAAGCGAATTGCTGTGCTGCTCTCTGGGGGCGTCGACAGTGCCGTGGTGGTGTATGAACTGGCGCGCCAAGGGCTCCATCCCGACTGCTTCTACATAAAGATAGGTCCCGAAGAAAGCGAGGAATGGGACTGCACGAGCGAGGAGGACATAGAAATGGCTACTGCTGTGGCGCAGCGTTATGGCTGCAGGCTCGAGGTGGTGGACTGCCACCGCGAGTATTGGGACACCGTCGCGCGCTACACCATCGACAAGGTGAGAGCCGGATTCACTCCCAACCCCGATGTCATGTGCAACC
>CAYXGN010000004.1:30391-37349 GCA_964464505.1 uncultured Prevotella sp. | reverse complement strand
TGCCGCCACCCGACTCAACAATATCCGCGACGGACTCTATGCCCTTATCAGCGATGTTCTGTTCGTTCGCGACCACAAGAATCCCGAATTCTATCACCCGCGCATCAGTGCTCAGTTCGATTTCATCTATGAAAGCCTTTACGACAACGACAAGGATGCTTTCAACCGCCTGTACAACGACTACTTCTACCACCGCAATAACCAGTTCTGGTATCGCGAGGCGATGAAGAAACTGCCGCGCCTTGTGGAAGCAACACGAATGTTGGTGTGCGCCGAAGACCTTGGAATGGTACCCGACTGTGTGCCTTGGGTCATCAACGAACTGAAGATTCTCAGCCTCGAATTGCAGAGTATGCCGAAGGACCCGAAGGTGAAGTTCGGACACCTCGACCGCAACCCTTACCGCTCGGTTTGCACCATCGCCAGCCACGACATGCCCACGCTGCGGCAATGGTGGGACGAGGACGAAGCGCGCACACAGGACTATTACAGCACAATGCTGCATCTTGGAGGCACCGCCCCCCACCCCCTTCCGGGCTATTTGGCGGAAGATATCCTTCTGCGCAACCTCGCTTCGCCGTCCATGCTCTGCATCATCAGCATCCAGGACTGGCTCGCCATCGACGAGAAGTTGCGCTTGCCCGACCCCGATGCGGAGCGCATCAACATCCCTGCCAACCCGAAACATTATTGGCGTTACCGCATGCATCTCAATCTGGAGGACCTCATCGCCAATGCCGACTTCGTGGCTACGGTGCGCCGAATGATAAGCAATGCGGGCAGAAAATAAAAACACACATTATATTATATAGCAACTAAAAGAATCCTTTATGAGTTGTGTTCGTAAGTTTTTCATCCTTGTGTTGGCTCTTATGCCAACACTGCTGGCAGCCCAAACGGTGAAGTCGCCGAACGGAAATGTGGCTGTCAAGTTCTCCCTCTCGGCGAGTGGGCAACCCACTTATGAGATGACTTTCAAGAACCGCACTGTCATCAAACCGTCACACTTGGGTCTGGAACTCGCCAAAGACAAACATTCTTCGAAGTACATGGAGGAGACCGACCTCATGGACGGGTTCACTGTGGCATCCACAACGACCTCCACTTTCGACGAGACATGGAAGCCTGTGTGGGGCGAGACAGCCACAATACGCAACCACTACAATGAGTTGGAGGTCTCTCTCACGCAACCCTCCAGCCAGCGCAACATCATAATCCGCTTCCGTGTCTACGACGACGGCATGGGTTTGCGCTATGAATTCCCCCAGCAGAGCACTCTCAACTACTTCGTCATAAAGGAGGAGCACACGCAGTTTGCCCTCACCGGCGACCACACCGCATGGTGGTTGCCCGGCGATTACGACACGCAGGAGCAGGAAACGCAGGAAAGCAGGCTCTCAGAAATACGTTCGTTGTTCAACAAAGCAGTGAACTGGAGCAACTCTTCCGTTGCCGTCTTCTCCGAGACAGGCGTGCAGACCGCCCTGCAGATGAAGACTTCCGACGGCCTTTACATCAACATCCATGAGGCAGCGTGCGTGGACTACCCCACGATGAGCCTCAACCTCGACGACAAAAACTTCGTGTTCGAGAGTTGGCTCACTCCCGATGCCAACGGACTGAAGGGCAACATACAAACGCCTTTCAACACGCCTTGGCGCACAGTATTGGTGAGCGACGACGCGCGCGACATGCTTTCGAGCAACCTTATACTCAATCTCAACGAGCCATGCAAGCTTGCCGACACCTCGTGGATACATCCCACGAAATACTGCGGCGTGTGGTGGGAGATGATTGTGGGCAAGTCGGCGTGGAGCTACACCGACGAATTCCCCTCGATAAAGCTCGACCAGATTAACTGGAGCAGCGTAAAGCCGCACGGACGGCACGCTGCCACCACCGCCAACGTGAAGAAATACATCGACTTCGCTGCCGACAACGGACTCGACCAGGTGCTAATTGAAGGTTGGAACGTGGGTTGGGAGGACTGGTTCGGACACCAAAAGGACTATGTCTTCGACTTCGTTACGCCTTATCCCGACTTCGACATCGACTTCCTCAACAACTACGCCCACAGCCGTGGCGTAAAACTTATGATGCACCACGAGACCTCTTCCAGCGTCACCAACTACGAGCGTCACATGGAGGCGGCGTTCCAATTGATGAACAAGTACGGCTACGATGCGGTCAAGACGGGCTATGTGGGCGACATCATCCCGCACGGCGAGCACCACTACGGGCAGTACATGAACAACCATTACCTTTATAACATTAAGGAAGCAGCCAAGCATCACATCATGATTAACGCCCACGAAGCCACCCGACCCACCGGACTCTGCCGCACATGGCCTAACCTTGTGGGCAACGAGAGTGCCCGCGGCACGGAGTATGAGGCTTTCGGCGGCAGCAAACCCGACCATACCGTCATCCTGCCTTTCACCCGTTTGCAGGGCGGACCGATGGACTACACGCCGGGAATACTCGAAACCCAACTCAAGACATGGAGTGAAAACGATTCTTGGGTGCGCACCACTCTGGTGGGACAGTTGGCTCTTTACGTCACGATGTACTCTCCGTTGCAAATGGTTGCCGACCTCCCCGAGCACTACGCAAAGTATAATGACGCCTTCCAGTTCATCAAGGATGTGGCGTGCGATTGGGACGACAGCAAGTATCTTGAAGCCGAACCTGCCGACTATGTCGTCGTGGCACGCAAGGCAAAGGGCACCGACAACTGGTTTGTTGGGGGCAAATGCGACGAGAACGGCCACAAGAGCGTCTTGAAGTTCGATTTCCTCGACAGCGGCAGGAAGTATGAAGCCACCATTTATGCCGACGCAAAGGACGCGTCTTTCGACAAGAACCCGAAGGCTTACACCATCACGAAAAAGACCTTGAAGAAGGGCGACAAGATGACACTGACAATGGCTCCGGGCGGCGGTTTCGCCATCAGTGTGATAGCAAAATAACACAATGTGCCGATGAAGACAAAGTTTTTTCTTATGACCTTGCTTGGAGTTAGTCTGTCGACAGGGCTTTCTGCGCAGACCACCTTCGCAGAAATGGTGTACGATGCTGCCAAGACAGTGTTCCGGCTCAATGCTCCCACCTCCGGAATTGACGCCACTTCGGGGGCTACCACCTCTTCGGTGCGCAAGCGCGCGGTGAAAATCCGCATCTATAACGACGGTATCGGCGGCAAACCCATAAAGACTTTGAAGATGAAACCCTGCGGCGACGACCTCTGGCAAGCCACTGTCAAGGGCGACATGAAGGGCAAGTTCTACACCTTCGACACAGGCAACGGCGAGTCGCCGGGCGTTTTTGCCAAGGCAGTGGGAGTGAACGGAAAGCGCGGAGCCATCATCGACATGGCGGAGACCGACCCCGACGGGTGGGCTGACGACGTGCGCCCGGAGTTGAAATCGCCTGCCGACCTTGTGCTTTACGAGATGCATTGGCGCGATTTCTCAATCGATGCATCGTCGGGTCTCGAGCATAAGGGAAAGTATTTGGCGCTCACCGAGCCGCGGGCGATAGACCATCTTAAGCGACTCGGCATCAACGCGGTGCACATTCTGCCCTCCTTCGACTACGCCTCGGTGGATGAAACGCGCCTCGACAAGCCGCAATACAACTGGGGCTACGACCCCGTGAACTATAATGTGCCCGATGGCGGCTACTCCACCGACCCTTACCAACCCTCCGTAAGGATTAAGGAATTCAAGCAGATGGTGGCTGCTTTGCACAAGGCTGGCATCAGAGTGATTCTCGATGTGGTGTACAACCACACCTTCAACATTGACGACAGCAACTTTCAACTCACTTATCCGGATTACTATTACCGCAAGAATGCCGACGGGACATATTCCAACGGGTCGGGATGCGGCAACGAGACGGCATCGGAGAAGCCTCTGATGCGGCAGTTTATGATTGAGTCGATGAAGTACTGGGTGCAGGAATACCACATCGACGGGTTCCGTGTGGATCTCATGGGAGTGCACGACATCGAGACGATGAACATCATCCAGCGCGAGCTGCAAGCCCTCGACCCCACCCTCTTCATCTATGGCGAGGGCTGGAGCGCAGGGAGTTGCGCCCTCCCCTCCGATAAACTCGCACTCAAAGCCCACGCCAAAGAGATGCCGGGCATCGCCGTTTTCTCCGACGATATGCGCGACGCTCTCCGCGGACCATTCTCCGATGACACGAAAGGGGCGTTCCTTGCGGGCATCGGCGGAGAGGAAGAGAGTCTGAAGTTCGGCATAGTTGGCGGTATAAGCCACGATGGAGTGGACATGCAAAAGGTGAACTACGACAAGCAACCCTTTGCCCTTGAGCCTCTCCAACAAATAAGTTATGTGAGCTGCCACGACGACATGTGCCTCGTAGACAGGCTGCGGACGGAGATGCCGGGCATCGGCGATGACGAACTGATACGCCTCGACCTGCTCGCACAGACGGCGGTGTTCACATCGCAAGGCATTCCTTTCATGCTCTCGGGCGAGGAGATGCTGCGCAGCAAGAAGGGTGTTCACAACAGCTTCAATGCTCCCGACGACATCAACCACCTTGATTGGAACAACCTCAACAGGTTTCCACAGGTCTTCGACTACTACAAGAATCTCATCGCCCTTCGCAAGGCTCACCCTGCATTCCGGTTGGGTTCGGCAGCGAAAGTGCGCCGGCATCTGGAGTTCCTGCCCACGGACGACTGTCTGGTGGGGTTCCGCTTGAAGGACTTGGAGGGCATTGACACATGGAAAGAGATTGTGGTCGTGCTCAATGCCAACCGGGAACTCAAAACGGTTGAGGTGCCGACGGGCGACTACCATGTGGCACTTGCCGAGGGAACATTCCTTGCCGAGGGCGCAAAGACGGTTCAAGGCGGCAGCGTGAGCGTTGCGCCGCAGTCGGCACTAATCATTTACAAAAAGTAAAATCCCATTACTATGACTCGAAAAACAACAACCCTACTGCTTTTATTGAGCGTTTTGACAATGACAGCAAAAGTGAAAATCGACCGTATAGAACCCACCGACTGGTTTGTGGGGATGAAGGATGCCTCGCTGCAACTCATGGTTTACGGCGACGACATAAGGCGCGCGGAGGTCAGCACCGACTATCCCGGCGCACGCATCGACTCCATTGCGCGACTCGATTCGCCCAACTATCTGCTCCTTTACCTCAACCTCGAGGGTGCCAAGGCAGGCACTATGACCCTCAACTTCCGCATCGACGGCAAGACAACGGGAGTGAAATACACTCTGAAAGAGCGGCAGATGGAGGGCGACAAGCATACGGGCTTCGACAACAGCGACGTGCTTTACATGCTGATGCCCGACCGTTTCGCCAACGGCAACACCAAAAACGACTCCTATAAAGGCATGGAGGACACCCATGTCGACCGCAACGAACCGAGTCTGCGGCACGGCGGCGACCTGGAAGGAATCCGCCAGCATCTCGACTATTTCACCGAACTGGGCGTGACAGCACTTTGGTTCACTCCGGTCTTGGAGAACGACCGCCCCGCCGACGGCGGAAAATACAGCACATATCACGGTTATGCCACCACCAACTACTACCGTGTGGACCCTCGTTTCGGCACGAATGACGACTATCGCAGTCTTGTGGACGACTGCCACAAGAAGGGATTGAAGGTGGTGATGGACATGATTTTCAACCATTGCGGCGACTATCACCCTTGGAACAAGGACATCCCGGCGCACGACTGGTTTAACAACCCCAACTACGGACTGCAGACAAGCTACAAACTCACGCCTGTCATGGACCCCTACGCCAGCGAGATTGACATGCGGGAGACCGTCGACGGGTGGTTCGTGACAAGTATGCCCGACCTCAACCAGCGCAATCCGCATGTAATAAAATACCTCATCCAGAACAGCATCTGGTGGATAGAGACTGTCGGAATAGACGGCATCCGCATGGACACCTACCCCTACGCCGACCGCGAGGCAATGGCACTGTGGATGAAAGCCATCGACAAGGAGTATCCAAACTTCAACACCGTGGGCGAGACTTGGGTCACAGAGCCTGCCTATACAGCCGCCTGGCAGAAGGATTCCAAACTCTCCAGCAGCAACAGCTACCTGAAAACGGTGATGGACTTCGCCTTCTACGACCGCATGAATCAGGCAAAACACGAGGAAACCGACCAATGGTGGGGCGGACTTAACCGCGTCTACAACGCCCTCTGCTATGATTATCTCTACGCCAACCCATCGAGTGTGATGGCGTTTATAGAGAACCATGACACCGACCGCTATCTTGGTAACGGCAAGGACTCGACGGCATTGAAACAGGCTCTGGCTCTGTTGCTGACGATGAACCGCATCCCCCAGCTTTACTACGGCACCGAAGTGCTCATGAACGGTACGAAAGAGGTGAGCGACGGCAATGTCCGCAAGGACTTCCCCGGCGGTTTCCCCGGCGACACTCACAACTGCTTCACGCGCGAAGGGCGCACGAAAGCGGAGAACGCCATGTTCTCCTGGCTCAGCCGTCTGCTTCATTGGCGGCAGGGGAATGAGGTTATCACGAAGGGCAAACAGACGCAGTTCATCCCTTACAAAGGCATCTATGTGCTCGCACGCCGCCACAACGGCAACACCGTCATGACAATCCTCAACGGCAAACGCACCGCCAACACCGTGGACATAAAGCGTTATGCCGAAATCATCGGCAATCACACGCAAGCCACCAACGTGATAACTGGCAAACTTGTAAGCCTAACCAGCGACATAACAATGGCTCCACGGGAGACAATGATAATCGAGTTCTAATGATTAGCACGCCATAAAAAGCCCCTCCCAACCCTCCCCTCCGGGGAGGGCTTTTTTATATGCAACGGTGACCGTAGTAGGCGCAGATCGCCGAGATGCGCCCCTCAAACCTCCTACAATTACCGTTTTCGTTACACCGGGCGCGTCTCGGAGAT
>CAYXGN010000004.1:5000-30291 GCA_964464505.1 uncultured Prevotella sp. | reverse complement strand
AATTTCCTTTGCGCCACATTTAATAAATGGCGAAAATCCCAATTGTTAGCCATTTTTTTCGTAACTTTGCATAAGATAGGCTGCACTCGGCAATTAGAAAACAAGTTTTCATTGCACTCGTTTGCACTATCTTTGCATAAGATAGGCTGCAAAAAATATGACATTCGACGAAGTTATAGGACAGGAAGATGCGCAAAAGCGACTGCTCGCCCTCACGGAAGAGGGGCGTGTGCCCCACGCTCTGCTCTTCTGCGGACCCCACGGTTGCGGTAAGATGGCGCTCGCCATGGCTTTTGCGTCGCACCTTCTGAACAACAGTCCGCTGCTGAAGAGTGGGAGTCACCCTGACCTTCACTTCACCTACCCCACCATCAAGGCTTCGTGGATGGGCAATGAGCACCAGCCTTTGAGCGACGACTACGCCCGCGAGTGGCGCGAGATGATTAAGTCGGGACCTTACTTCACGCTGGAGCAATGGCTCGGCGCGATGGGGGCGGAGACTCAGCAAGCCATCATCACAGGTGGAGAGAGCGACAACCTGGCGCGCAAACTGAGCATGAAGTCGAGTCAGGGAGGCTATAAGGTGAGCATAATATGGCTCCCCGAGCGAATGAACCTCACCAGTGCGAACAAGATTCTCAAGTTGCTTGAAGAGCCGCCGTCGCAGACTGTCTTCCTCATGGTGAGTGAAGAGCCGGAGAAACTGCTTGAGACCATACGCAGCCGCACGCAGCGCATCGACTTCAAACGAATTGCCGACGATGACATAGAGCGCGCCCTCATCAGCCAGCGCGGCATCGACCACGACCAGGCGCACCGTCTGGCGCGCATCGCCAACGGCAGTTGGACGGCGGCATTGGAAGCTCTCAACGTGGGCAACGAGAACCGCCTGTTCTTCGACCTCTTCGTGCTGCTCATGCGACAGGCTTACATGAAGCAGGTGAAGGAGTTGAAGAAATGGAGCGAAAGCATCGCCGCACTGGGCAGGGAGAAGCAGAAACGCATGCTCACCTACTTCGGAAGGATGCTCCGCGAAAGCTTCGTCTACAACTTCCGGCAGCCGGAACTCAACTATCTCACGGCTGAAGAGGAGGGCTTTCTGAAGAATTTCGCGCCCTTCATCAACGAGAACAACATCATAGAATTGGCAGAGACGGTGGAGAAAGCCCTTCGCGACATCGCGCAGAACGCCAATGCCAAGATTGTGTTCTACGACCTTGCACTAAGAACAATAATCCTCATACAACGCAAACGCTGACACCGTGGCAACGGAGCCATGGGCAAAGCGCACTGCAACAACGACATAATGAAGTTATGAAAGACTTTAAAGACATGAAATTCAAGATAACGCGTGACACCGACCGCGGACTTTGCCACCTCGCATGGGGGCGGCAAGACAAGCAGCACAACACCTTCGACTGGCTGCACGATGTGCCCGGCAACGATGACGACACCGACCTTGTGGAGGTGCAATTCAAGAACACCAGGAAGGGATATTACCATAATGTGAACAACCTGGAACTGAAAAAAGGCGACATCGTGGCTGTGGAGTCGAGTCCGGGACACGACATCGGCGTGGTGACCTTGACGGGACGGCTCGTGAAACTGCAACTGAAGAAAGCCAACCTGAAGTCGGCTGACGAAATAAAGCGCGTCTACCGCATCGCCAAAGCAGTGGACATGGACAAGTATTACGAGGCAAAGAGCCGCGAACACGACACCATGATTCAGAGCCGCGAGATAGCAAAGAGCCTCGGACTGCAAATGAAGATTGGCGATGTGGAATACCAAGGCGACGGCAACAAGGCGATTTTCTATTACATCGCAGACGAGCGCGTGGACTTCCGGCAGCTTATCAAGGTGCTCGCCGACACTTTCCACGTGCGCATCGAGATGAAACAGATAGGCGCACGGCAGGAAGCCGGGCGAATAGGAGGAACAGGACCGTGCGGCAGGGAACTCTGTTGCGCCACATGGATGAAGAACTTTGTGAGCGTGAGCACCAATGCGGCGCGACTCCAGGACATCTCGCTCAATCCGCAAAAACTCGCAGGCATGTGCGCAAAACTGAAGTGTTGCCTCAACTACGAAGTGGACGACTACATGGAAGCAAGCCGCAAGGTGCCGAGCAAAGAGATAACGCTGTTCACCCAGGACAGCGAGTATTTCCTCTTCAAGACCGACATTCTGGCAGGACTCATCACCTATTCCACACAGAAAGGCGTTGCCGCCAACCTCGAAACCATCTCCACCGAGAGGGCGAGGGAGGTGATAGAACTCAACCGAAGGGGCGAGAAGCCGGAGTCGTTGGCAGCCAACGGCACCGTAAGCAAGAGCGACAAGCCCATTGATTTGCTTGCCGATGCCGACATAAGCCGCTTCGACAAGTCGAAGAAAAAGAACAAAAACCGCAACAACAATCGTCCGAAGGACAAGCAAAACAAGCAGCAAGGCAACCCCAACCAGCAGCAGAAGCAGCGCAACAAGAAGCGGCAGAACCCGCAGAATGCGCCAAAACAGCAGGCTGAAACACAAGAATAAGCAAGAGAAAAGGCCTTATGCAGAGACGGTTTTTCAGTGTGTTGGCAGCCGTTGCAGTCGTCTTTATGACGGGGTGCACGGGCAACACGGTGTACGACAAGTTTGAACACACGCCCATAGAAGGTTGGGAGAAGGGCGACAACGTGGTGTTCTGCGTGCCGAAAGCAGCCGACTCGGGCAGCCGCCAAGCCACCGTCATGCTGCGCACCAACGACAGTTATCCTTTCCTTAACCTCTCGCTCATAGTGGAACAGAAGGTGTCGCCAAGCGGAACAACCCACACCGACACCCTCAACTGCACCCTTGCCGACAAGCACGGCAACAGCAAGGGGAAAGGATTGAACTATCATCAGTTTGATTTTCCATTGCGGACGCTGTCGCTTGCTGCGGGCGACTCGCTCACAGTAAGCATCCGCCACGACATGAAACGCGACATTCTGCCCGGCATCAGTGATGTGGGCTTCGCGCTAACGCTGCACTAAATTGCGGCCGGCATCAATGCGGAGGAAGATGAACAAAAGAATGGTGAAGCCCCACAACGACGAACCTCCGTAACTGAAGAATGGCAACGGGATGCCGATGACGGGCGTTAGGCCAAGCACCATGCCCACATTGATGAACACATGAAACAGGAAAATGCTTAACACACAGTAACCATAGATGCGCCCGAAAGCAAAGGGCTGACGCTCGGCAAGGTGCACCAACCTTAAAATCAACGCAAGAAAGAGCAGCAATACGCCTGCCGACCCCACGAAACCTTCCTCCTCTCCCACAGTACAGAAGATGAAGTCGGTGTCCTGTTCGGGCACGAACTTCAACTTGGTCTGCGTGCCATTGAGGAAACCTTTGCCTTTAAGACCTCCCGAACCGATGGCTATCTCACTCTGATGCACATTGTATCCGGCTCCGGCGAGGTCCTCATCGAGTCCCAACAACACATTGATGCGCACGCGCTGATGCGGTTCCATGACATTGTTGAGCACATAATCGGCTGAAAAGAAGAACACTATGGAGCCCAAAAAGAACGCCACGATGTAGAAATAGGAGCGCAGTCGCGTGCGCAGACCGTGGTAAAGCAGAAAAGAAAGGGTGAAGAGGGAGATGGCGAGTTGCACCCATTTGATGTCGAAACGTACGGCATACTTCGAGAAAAGCAGTGCCACAAGGGTGATGCCGAGGCTGTAATAGAGCATGAGTCGGGCTTTCTTGCGGTCGTGACAGTAAACCTTCACCATGGCAGCAGTGAAAATCTGAACCAGAAGGAGCACGCAAAACACTCCGACGGAGGTGGGAGTGCCCCACAAAAGCGTGTTCCCATACTTGATGCCAACGACGAAATAGACCACCATCGCAACGCCGGTGAAAAGGATACTGCCCGGCATTCCCTCGCGATAAAACACAAGGAAAAAGGTGAGATAGACCAAAGCCGAACCCGTCTCGCGCTGACCTATGATGAAAAGCATAGGCAACAGCACCACGGCGCAGGCAGCGGCGAAGTCCTTCCAACGCTTCATCGTGAAGCCATAGGCACTCATCAACTTGGCAAGGGCAAGGGCAGTGGCGAACTTTCCGAACTCGGCGGGTTGCAGACGAAGGGGTCCTATGACGAGCCAGGAGTGTGAACCCTTTATGTCGTGAGGGTTGAAGATGGTGGCAAAGAGCAGCAACAGCAGCAGGATGTAGATGACATAGGCAAACGTATCGAAGAAGCGTATGTCGGCAAGAAGCAATGCGAAGCCCAGACATACGGACGTTCCAATCCACACTATCTGCATGCCCGAGCGCGTGGAAAGGCTGAAGATGTCGTTGTCACCGTAGGTATAGCTGGCTCCGCAGATGCTAATCCATCCGAAAATCATCAATGCCAGGTAGATGGCGACAGTCCACCAGTCCACCGAAGACCAAATGCTTTGTCCTTTGTCTGCTTTATATAACATCGCGAAAAAGTTTCCTTTACATTATTTTATCAGCTGTCTTGCGTACCTTTCGAGGCTTCTTTGCACCGTCACTCTGCCCCGGGAAGCGCGGGCCGTAGCCTATTCTGCGCTGCTGCATAGCCGTAGCCTGAGTCTCACTCGCCGGCGAAAGTTTACCGTTCAGGTATTGCTCCATCATGAGTCCGCCTATGGGCACACCGTAATCGGCACCCCATCCGCCGTTCTCCACATACACTGCGATGGCTATTCTCGGCTTGTCCATAGGCGCAAAACCCATGAACACGGAGTGGTCGCGACCGTGGTTCTGCGCCGTTCCCGTCTTGCCGCATGCCTCGAAATCATATTTTGAGAGCATCTTGCAGGTGCCTCTTAAAGCCGAAGAACGCATGCCTGCCACCACATAATCGTAAGCCCGGCGCGATGCCTTGGTGTAATGGCGGCGCGTGTAGGCCGTGTCGAGGGGCTCGCCCTGCACCTTCCGCACCACATGCGGGGCGTAGTAGTAGCCGCGGTTGGCTATCGTCGCACCGAGATTGGCTATCTGCAGCGGCGTGAGCGTCACCTCGCCCTGCCCTATCGAAATACTGATTATGGTCAGACCGTTCCACGAACCGCGGTAATTGCGGTCATAATACTCGGCGTTAGGAATCATGCCCCGCTTCTCACCGAACAGGTCTACGCCCAGCTTATAGCCGAAACCCATGCTCACCATATAGTCGCGCCAAAGGTTCATCGCATCGTTTACCGTCTTGTATTTGCGGCGATTGCCCATCATATAATACAATCCCCAACAGAAATAACCGTTGCATGAGGTGCTGAGGGCATTGACAAGGGCTATCGGAGAAGCGTGGCCGTGGCAGCCGACATGCAGTCCGCGGAAGTAGAAACCGTGATGACAGGGGAACGCTGTTGATGGAGTGAGGATGCCTTCGGAAAGGAATGTGAGGGCTTGGGAAGTCTTGAACGTGGAACCAGGAGGATACATTCCCATTATGCTTCGGTTGAGAAGGGGTTTCCAAGCGTCGTTCTGCAAGTAGCGGTGATACTTTCCCCGCGACCTGCCCGAAAGAAGACGAGGGTCGTAAGTGGGCGACGACACCATGCAAAGCACCTCCCCCGTGGACGGTTCTATGGCAACAATGCTTCCTATTTTGCCTTCAAGCAACCGCTCACCGAGGGCTTGCAGCTTGATGTCGAGGCTTAAAGTGAGATTCTTTCCCACCACGGGGCGATGGTCGTAGATGCCGTTTTGATATTTGCCTTGAATCCTTCCGTAAGCGTCGCGAAGCATAATCTGGACGCCTTTTTCGCCCCGCAGCTGCTTCTCGTAATACTTTTCCACTCCGAGTTTGCCTATGTAGTCGCCCGGTTGGTAGTAGTTGTCTTCCTCAATGTCGCTTGGCGACACCTCAGCGACATAACCAAGGACATGCGCTGCGTGCGGAGTCTGATACTGACGGGTGCTTCGCCGCTGCAGTGAGAAGCCCGGAAAGCGGTAGATTTTCTCTTGAAACACACTGATTTCTTCGTTCGACAGGTGGCTGAGGAACAGTTGTTGCGTGTAGCGCGAGTATCCGGGGTTCTTCGAATAATCCTTAATCTCACTCATACGCTTAATGAAAAAGTCCTTCGTTATGCCCAGAGTGTTGCAGAATTCGGTTGTGTCGATGCGCCCTTTCGCTTCGTTCGTGATTACCATCACATCGTAGGCGGGCTGGTCGAAGACCAAAACCTGACCCGTTCTGTCGGTAATCATGCCGCGGGAGGGGTATTCTATCTTTTTAAGGAAGGCATTACTGTCGGCGTTTTTCTTGTAGTCGTCGCTCAAAAGCTGCAACATAAAGAGGCGGACGATGTAGACAATGACGATGCAAACAGCCACGCCACTGATGACATACCTACGTTTTTCGAGATCGAAGTCGCTCATTTACCGTTTTCTAAAGTTCTCGATGACAAGGATAAGAAGCAGCGTCAGCACCGCACTTCCGCACATACTGGCTGCCCATTCGCCGAAATTGTTGAAGTTGAAAGCCTCTATTGCAAAGAAAGCGAGGCAATAGACGAGTGTCAGGACGGTGGCATAGACTACGTATTTGCCTGTGCCGAGAGTGGAAAAGGAGGGTATCAGCCCTTCCTGATTGTTGCGTGGGAGGAAGAGAAAGAGCAAGTATGGCTGCAAAAGGGCAACAAGTGTCATCGCAGCGGCAGCCACTCCGGGCATGTTGGAGAATATGTCGACGGTCAGTCCGAGGGCGAAACACCACAGCAACGTCGCCCAACGGGGTTGCTCATAAGGCGTAGGGAGCACGAAATAAACGTAAATCAGCGGCGTGGCGCACTGAAAAATGCGCACCTGATTGAATACGAGCACCTGCGCAAGAAGCAGTATGACGAAGAAGATTATGTTTTTAACGATGTTGAGATTCATCTTTTCTGTTGCCTTTCTCTGTTGTTGTCGGGCAGTCGCGGAGGCTGTCCTGCCGTCGTTGCATGTTGTTATGGGTGAGCGTCGGGGCGTTGTCAACGGTTTGAAAGAGAGTCTTCCGCGGCGCGTAGGAGTTCGCGTTGCTGACTCATCGCCCTGTTGTTCACCACGCAAACATCGCGAAGTCGACCGAAATCTGTGGACAGTGTGACCTTCAAACGATAGAAAAGGCCGTTCGAAGAATTGTAGACTTGCTTCACTTTTCCCACTGTTACGCCCGGCGGGAACACTGAGGAGTAGCCGCTTGTCACTATGATGTCGCCCCGACGGAAGCGTGCATGGCGCGGAATGTCGTCGACATAGGCTTCGTTAGTGGGTCCCCCTTCCCAGTGGAGATAACCGAAATAGCCCCGGGAACGAATGGTGCAGCTGATGTTCGACACTGCGCTGAGCACCGGGATAAGCACGGAATAGTGGTCGGAGACAAGGTAAACGATGCCCACAACACCTGTGCCGCACACCACGCCCATATCCTTTCGGACACCGTCGGCGTAGCCTTTGTCAATCGTTATGAAGTTGTTGAGTTTGTTGAGCGAACTGCTTACCACCTTCGCCGGAATCACTTCGCAACCGCTTAAAGCCTTGGTTTGAAGGCTGTCAAATGTCGTTGAGTCAGTGCCCGACTTTTGAAGCTGCGCCGTAAGGTGCTCCACCTGCTGCTCAAGGAGGAGGTTTCGCTCCGTAAGGGTCTTGTTTACGTCCGCCAACGAGAAGTATTGCGCGATGGAAGACTGCCACGAATAGACCTTCCCCGTCACTGCGTTGGCAGACGAAAACCACACGCTGCCCTGGTAACTGTTATAATGGAACAGCAGCACGAAACTTAGAACCTCAAGCAAAACGAAGAGGAACCAATGGTTGTGGCGTAAGAAGAAGTCTACGAGATTGCGCATAACGGAGTGTGACGGTAGCGAGAAAAAGCGAAAAAGCAAACGCCGGCAGAGGCTCAACGCCTTCATTTGCCGTCCGTATGCTTTTTCGCTTGCCTATGAATTAACGCATAAGGAACGAGAAGCGGCCGATGTTCTTCAGCGCGATACCGGCTCCTTTGGCTACGCTATGCAGCGGGTCGTCAGCCACATGGAACGGTATGTTGATCTTCTCGGTAAGTCGTTTGCTGAGTCCGCGAAGCAAGGCACCGCCGCCACTGAGATAGATTCCGTTCTTCACGATGTCGGCATAGAGTTCCGGCGGTGTGTTTTCCAGAGCGGTGAGGACGGCATTTTCTATCTTCGCCACGGTACGGTCGATGCAATGAGCAATCTCCTGGTAGCACACAGGCACCTCCATTGGGAGTGCGGTGATGCGGTTAGGACCGTGCACAACGAAATCTTCCGGAGCGTCATCTCCAAGTTCGGTGAGGGCTGAACCTACGTTAATCTTGATGCGTTCAGCCATTCTTTCCGACACTTTCACGTTGTGTTGGCGACTCATATATTCCTGGATGTCGGCGGTAAGTTCATCTCCTGCGGTGCGGATGGAGCTGTTGCTGACGATGCCTCCGAGCGAGATGACGGCGATTTCGGTGCTTCCTCCGCCTATGTCGACAATCATATTGCCTTCCGGTGCTTCCACATCGATGCCGATACCAACGGCTGCTGCCATCGGTTCATAGATGAGATAGACATCCCGACCGTCTGCATGCTCGGCGCTGTCGCGCACTGCACGCAACTCCACTTCGGTACTTCCCGACGGCACTCCAATCACCATTCGGAGCGAAGGGGAGAACAAATGGCCTCCGGTATGCACCATTTTGATGAGTCCGCGCATCATTTGCTCACACGCAGTGAAGTCGGCTATGACGCCATCACGCAATGGTCGCACCGTGCGGATGTTTTTATGAGTCTTCTCATACATCATCTTTGCCTTGGTGCCGACGGCTATCATCTTGTTGTTTTTGTCGTCGAGGGCTACCACTGATGGCTCGTCCACCACAATTTTATCATTGTGGATGATGATGGTGTTGGCTGTGCCAAGGTCCATCGCTATTTCCTGTACGAAAGAAAAAAATCCCATTTGTGTTCTATTGATTTTCCGTTTGACTTCCGTTTACTGTCTTTTTGTATTCTATTTTACGAACCACTCGTGGATGGCGGTGTCGTAGTGGCTGCTCACTCCGAATGCCCTTGCTGCGAACATCTTGCGCTCTTCGAGAGTTGTCTCGGCTCCGTTGCGGTTGAGGATGTCGAGGAGCACGCCGTATTCTGCCTTGCTTGGCACGATTACCACGTCGTTGAAGTTCTTCGCTCCGGCACGGATGAGGGAGATACCGCCTATGTCTATCTTCTCGATGATGTCTTCATCGGAGGCTCCCGAAGCCACTGTCTGCTCGAAGGGATAGAGGTCTACGATGACAAGGTCTATCTCCGGGATGGCGTATTCAGCCATCTGTGCGCGGTCGCCGTCGTTGTTGCGGCGTGCGAGGATGCCTCCGAAGATGCGCGGATGGAGCGTCTTTACGCGTCCGCCGAGGATTGACGGGTAGGAGGTGACGCTCTCTACGGCCTGGCATTCATAGCCAAGCGACTCGATAAACTTTTGTGTTCCGCCTGTGGAGAGGAACTTAACGCCTTCTGCATGGAGCTTGGCGAGGAGTTCATCAAGCCCGTCTTTATGGAAAACCGACACGAGTGCGGTCTTAATTCTTTTGTTTTCAGCCATTTTTTCTTGTTTATTTGTTTGGACTTGCAAAGTTAGCAAAAAGGCTTGACATTACATCTTTTAATTTAAAAAATTACATTATTATATAGCAAAATCGTTCCGCCGGCTGTCCATAGAAGTCGCGAAAGGAGTGCAAAGGAGGCTCAAACGGAGAAAAAGGAAAAGGGAATAAGTTCGAAAACCTATTCCCTTGCGTTTTGTAGCGGGACCCAGGATTGAACTGGGGACCTCATGATTATGAATCATGCGCTCTAACCAGCTGAGCTATCCCGCCATCGTTAAATTGCGGATGCAAAGGTAATGCAATTTTGTCAAACGGCAAAAGTTTTTCAAAAAAAATGCAGTTGAACCGCTTTTTTTTCGTATTTTTGCATAAGATAGGCTGCACCTCAGCAATTAAAGCGAGCTTTATTGCGTTCGGTTTGCACTATCTTTGCATAAAACGCAGTGGGACGACCCTCCCACACTAACCAAGATGAACGGCGGAAAACACGCCGACGCAACATGTAGAACCTCAAAACCGATGCCTGATGACAAAGCAAAGAGTAGAGATAGAGCATGAGTTGAAGTCAACTTCAGCCAATATCGTTTGGAAACTGATTAGCACTGCAGAAGGTTACGCCAAATGGTTGGCGGACAATGTCACCTCCAACGGCGACGAACTCACCTTCTCTTGGGGTGAAGAATGGCGTCATCACGAGGAGCGCAAGGCTCATTTCGTGCTGCGGGAGAAGCTCTCGCGCGCCCGGTTCCACTGGGATGACGACCCCGACGATGTGTTCGTTGAGATAAGAATGGAGCGTTGCACGCTCTCCGGCACCTATTCGCTGTTCATCACCGACTTCTCCGACGAGGACGACACCGACTGGCTTTACAGCACATGGGAGAAGAATTTGAAGCGCCTTCATCAGTCGAGCGGAGTGTGAAAGGCGGCGGATTGAATGACAATAGTTTGATTTTGCGCTTGCGAAGGGTGCGTCTCGGCGATACGCGCCTACTACGGTTACCCTCGCAAAAAGCGCGGTTGGAAATTCAAAATCCCTCCTTTACCTCTTATGCCGATTGGCACGCTGTTCGCGATACTTTGCTTTTTGGCGTGCCGAACCGCTTCCATGGGCTCCGGTGATGTATTTTTTCTTCTTGGCTTTGGTCTTCACCTTACCGTCGTCGGTCTTCCTTTCAGAGCCGCCTCTGCCGAAGACGATGCCGCCTCCGGCAATGATTGCGTCAATATCGTCGCCTTTGCTCATAATATATAATAATGTGTGAGGGTGAAAAACTTATCAATGATGGAACAGACGGACACCGGTGAACGCCATGGCGATGCCGTACTTGTCGCACGTCTCGATGACGTTGTCGTCGCGGACGGAGCCTCCTGCCTGTGCGATGTACTCCACTCCGCTCTTGTGTGCGCGCTCGATGTTGTCGCCGAAGGGGAAGAAGGCATCGCTGCCGAGGGCTACTCCGGTGTTGCGGGCTATCCATTCTTTCTTCTCTTCGCGCGTCAATGGTTCCGGCTTCTCCTTGAAGAAGAGTTGCCAAGTGCCTTCGCGGAGCACGTCATCATAGTCGTCGGAGATGTAGACATCGATAGTATTGTCGCGGTCGGCGCGGCGTATGCCGTCGACAAAGGGCAGGTTCATCACTTTGGGATGCTGTCTCAGCCACCAGATGTCGGCTTTGTTGCCTGCCAACCTTGTGCAGTGGATGCGGCTTTGCTGTCCCGCTCCGATGCCAATGGCCTGTCCGTCCTTGACATAACAAACGGAATTACTTTGCGTATACTTCAAAGTGATGAGGCTGATGACCAAGTCACGCACTGCCTCGGGGCTGAAATTCTTGTTCTGTGTGGGCACGTTGGCGAACAGTTGCGGGTCGTCGAGGCGTATCTCGTTGCGTCCTTGCTCGAAGGTGATGCCGTAGACCTGCTTGTGTTCTATCGGTGCCGGGGTGTAGTTGGGGTCGATTTTGATTACGTTGTATGTGCCTTTGCGCTTTGCCTTGAGTATTTCGATGGCTTCGGGAGTGTAGTCCGGGGCTATTACGCCGTCGCTAACCTCACGCTTCAGGAGCGTTGCTGTGGCGGCATCGCATGTGTCGCTGAGAGCCACGAAGTCGCCGTAGGAACTCATTCTGTCTGCGCCGCGAGCGCGGGCATAGGCGCATGCCAACGGCGAGAGTTCCATTTTGATGTCGTCAACGAAGTAGATTTTCTTCAAGGTGTCGCTAAGGGGCAGTCCGATGGCGGCTCCTGCCGGCGACACATGTTTGAACGATGCGGCGGCAGGGAGTCCTGTTGCGGCTTTGAGTTCCTTTACAAGCTGCCACGAATTGAGTGCATCAAGGAAGTTGATGTAGCCCGGCCGGCCGTTGATTACTTCGATGGGGAGTTCGCCTTCGTCCATATAGATGCGCGAAGGCTTCTGATTCGGATTGCATCCGTACTTTAAAGCTAATTCTTTCATAATGTGGTTTACGACGAAAAGATGTGTCCTCTCGTTCTTGAGAGAGTGCAAAAATACTATTTTCTTGCGAGATACGCAAATCCATGGCGCGAGAATTGCTTCGCGCGCAATCCTCATTAATGAGTGGGCAGAAGCGGAAAGGGAGCACATTTCAGCGGAAAAATTTTGACATATCGGGCGTTATTGCTAATTTTGCGCGCACTAAACGCTGCATTTATGGAAGGTAAGAAGCACGAACTGAAGAAACTTTTTGAGGCTGTGGAGCACGGCATTGTCCACCTGCCGAGTAAGGTTCTCGCCTTGGAGAAGTTGAAGAAATATCTCCATGGCACGGAGAAACCGAAGCGTGAGACGCTCGACCGCATCTCGCTCCTTGTGGGTTTCCAGGATTGGGAAAGTTTCAAGGAGGCTCTGCACGGCGACGACGACGGCAGGAAGAGTTTTGGAGAGGAAGATGAAGAACGCTAACGCCGCGCGCCATACCGTAAAGATGAATCTGCGAAAAATCGGTGACAGGATAACAGGCAACCCTGCAATGACCGATGGAACGGTCTATTCGATGCTCCTCATCTGCTGCATCTCGCACTTCCTGAACGACATGATTCAGTCCATCATCCCTTCCATTTATCCCCTTGTGAAGGAGAAATTCTGCTTCTCTTTCGCCCAGATAGGCATCATAACATTCGTCTTTCAGATGACATCGTCCATCCTTCAGCCGTTCACGGGGCTTTATGCCGACAAGCATCCGCGCCCCTACGCGCTCTCCATGGGCATGTGTTTCACCCTCATCGGACTCCTTCTGCTCGCCTTTGCAGGCAATTTCCTACTCATTCTGTTGGCAGTGAGCATCGTGGGCATAGGGTCTTCAGTGTTCCATCCCACTGCCTCGCGCGTGGCTCAGATGGCTTCGGGAGGCAGGAAGAGTCTGGCACAGAGCATCTTTCAGGTGGGAGGCAACGGCGGGCAAGCCGTGGGACCGCTGCTGGCAGCCCTCATAATCCTTCCCTTCGGGCAATGGGCGATAGCGTGGTTCGCCTTGGCGGCTCTGGCAGCAGCCCTCATCATGCTCCGGTTGGGCAAATGGTACAAGCTGAGAATGAGTTATGTCACAACTCATCCGCAACGCCAACCCCTTCTCAATACCCACATCTCGACGCGCGCAAAGCACATGGCGATGGGCATCCTCGTGCTGCTCATCTTCTCAAAATACTTCTACACGGCGTGCATCACCAACTATTTCACGTTCTTCCTCATCGACAAGTTCGGCATCAGCGTGCAACAGTCGCAACTCTGTCTGTTCGTGTTCCTCGCCGCCTTCGCCATCGGTACGGTGGCAGGAGGACTCTTCGGCGACCGCTTCGGACGCAAGTATGTCATCTGGTTCTCCATTCTCGGTGCGGCGCCTTTCGCTCTTCTGATGCCCCATATGAACTTGCCGATGACGCTGTTGTGCGCCTTTCTCGCCGGACTCATCATTGCTTCGGCGTTCTCCTCCATCGTTGTCTATGCCACCGACCTTATGCCTGAGCGCACAGGAATGATTGCCGGCGTGTTCTTCGGGCTTATGTTCGGACTCGGCGGACTGGGTTCCGCCTTCTTCGGATGGCTCGCCGACAGGACAAGCATCAGTTACATCTTCCACGTCAGTGCCTTCCTCCCCCTGCTGGGCTGCATCGCCATGTTCCTGCCGAACACGCAAAAGAAAATGTAAAGGTACAGAGTGTCGCACACGAGGTGAGGAGAAGGAGCCCCACCCAGCCCTCCCCGCCGGGGAGGGCTTTTTTGTATGCGATGGTTACCTTTCACTTCTCTTAACGCTTGCTCCTTTAAAAATCCTTTTCGCGACCCCTTTATCAATGACTTACACGCCTTGCGAAACGATATTTGCATAATTGAAACATATTTTAACGAATGCATATAAGCTATAAAAAACATATATTCTGCCGCACGAACGGAATTTTCTTCGTACCTTTGCCCCAAATAGTAAAAACCCAAATCGATGACAATCGCGCTCTCCGCGAAGCGGCAGCGGCTGCCGACAGCGGCACCGACGGAAAGGAGAGCACACTCTGGCGGCAGCGCATGGCGGCGCGCCACGAACAAAGACAATAATAAAATCACATATCGAAATGACAAAACATCACTTCTCAACCCTCGTGCTTTTATGCGCCATGGCAGTGCCCTGCACCGCCACCGACTATAAAGGCGCAGCCCCGCAGGACGGCGGTTCGTTCCAACTCTACAATGTTGGGACAGGCAAATTCCTTAGTTCTGCCGACGGAACTCTTACACTCGGCGGCAACAGTCTGACAGTAACGCTCACCAAAACAGCCGACGGCTACTACACGTTGAGCACTCCCAGCGGCAACATCGGAGCCACATTGTGGTATGCTCCGCGCAGCAACGGCAGCGGAAAGTACGGGCAATGGAAGTTCACCAAGGTGAAGGGCACCGACGATGTCTACACCCTCGCCAACCGCAACCGCGAGGCGAGTGCCACATTCAGCATCTATCAGGACAACGCCACCGACGCGTTGGCTCTGGAAGCAGCACAGCCCGGCGCAACGTTCTCGCTCGCACAGTGGAAGCTTATAAGCACCAGCGAGGCGCAGACCGTCGTAGTCAACATCGACGAGACAGCCGAGACCTACACTCTTCCGACAGAGAGCAATGTCACAGTGAAGCTCAAGCGCACGCTGACAGCAGGAAAATGGAACACCATCTGCCTGCCTTTCAGCCTCAGCAACGACGAGATAAAAGTGGCATTCGGCGAAAAGACACAAGTGGCTGAGTTCGACAACACGAGCGAGGAAGCCCTCTACTTCGTCACAACCACCAACGGCATGAGCGCAGGCGAGTCGTATCTCATCAACCCCGAAAGCGTGGCTGACAACGCGACATACACCTTCGATGGCGTGAACACCTTCGCTGCCGACGCCACTGTAAGCGGCATCGAGGACGTGGCACAGACAGGTACGTTCACTAAGACAACGATGCCGGCAGGAAGTTTCACCATTGTCGACAGCAAATTCGTGAAATACAGCGATGCCACCGCAACCAACGGACTCCGCTCCTACTTCACCGATGACAACCAGAACTCACGCATCCAGACTTGGATGCTCAACGGAGCGACAGGCATCTGCACCGTAAACGGAGCCGACAGAAACACCTACGACATGTTCAACACCGCCGGACAGAAGGTGAAGAGCAACGCCACAGGCAAGGAAAGCATGCCGAAGGGAGTCTACATCATAAACGGAAAGAAACTAACAAAATAAAGCGTCACCACAATGAAAACAACGATAACAAAACAATTTGTCATGCTTCTGGCGCTCCTCGCCACCTTCTTCGCAGGCAACGCAAAGGCAGACACCAAGACGACGCTGTGGTCGGCATACTCGCCCAACGGCTCTTCATTCTCCAAGAACATCAGCATCGACTTCTCAAGGCAGACCATCACCGCCGAGATTGACCTCTCTTCGTGCAAGACATCTAACTCGAACGAGAACATTCTCTCCGTCGGCAACGCCATCAGTACGTGGGGAAGCAACGACTGCCAGACCATCCACATCTACTACACGAAGAAGAGTTCTTCGATGGAAGTGAACTTTCTCAGCGGCTATTACACCTCAGAACGCGAGACCTTGGAGAACATCAGCGGCACAGTCACATTCGTGCTGTCCACCGACGGACTCACCGTCAATGGCGAGAAATGTCTCTCCGCTTCGGCAGTGGCAGGACTTACCAACCTCACCAGCATCGGAATAGGCAGCAGCGAAGGCAACACCCGCAGCTGGGCAACATACAATGATGTCTATGTCACATCGCAAACGGTGGCTCCGCAATTCGTTGCGCCAGCCATAGGAAGTACCTATTACATCTGCCCCAACGCCGAAAGCGACATCGACCTCAAGGCGTTCACAGTGACGACACAGAGCACCGACGAGAGCATCACGCTCACAACACTCGACAAATCCTCCGAAGGACAACAGTGGGAGATTGTTGAGAGCAAGTCGTCGGACTACAACTTCCTCTTCAAGAGTGCCTATTCCGGACTCGCACTCGACATGGCTGCCAACAGTTCCACGGCTGCCCCGTTGCAGTGGACATCGGAGTATGACTACGCCGGAGGCTATTATTCCAACGCCAACCAGGAATGGAAAGCCGTCAGCACAGGCTCTGGCAACACCTATTATCTGTGTGTCAGCTACAACAATACCGTTTATTACCTCACCGCTTCTTCCTCTTCCACCAACCTTTCACGCACCACCGACAAGAGTGAGGCAACAGCCTTCGGCTTCATCAAGGCTTCCACGTCAAGCGGCGGAAGCTCAGGCGGAGCGGGCGACCACGGCGACTTCGACGTAAGTTGGATTAGCAACCAAAAGGTTTACGGCAACAACAAGGAAGATGCACACGCCACCTTCATCCCATACGCATCGGTAGAGGACATGAAAGCCGATGCCAACTACGACGAACCATGGCTCACTCCGACCAAGGCCATGACTCTCGACCTCAACGGCGAATGGAAATTCAAGTTCGTTCCGGGCACAACATCAGGCCCGGGAGAATCGGATTTCTATGCAGCCGACTATGATGACACCGACTGGGACAACATCCGCGTGCCGCTGTCATGGGAAATGGCGGGCTTCGGTACGCCCACTTACGTGAACGTGGGCTATCCTTTCAGCAACACACCGCCTAAGGCTACCATCGGAATGAGCGATTACGGAGTGAAGGACAACAATGCCACCGGCTTCTATCGCCGCTCCTTCACCATGCCGACCGACTGGCAGGACAAGCGCGTTTTCCTCCACTTCGACGGCGCCTACAGTGCTATCGTGGTTTGGGTGAACGGCAAATACGTGGGCTATTCACAAGGCTCCAACACCGATGCTGAGTTCGATTTGAGCGGATTTACGCAGGAAGGTGAGAACCAACTCTCCGTGCGCGTCTATCGTTGGTGCGACGGCAGCTATCTGGAAGGACAGGACATGTGGCGTCTTTCGGGCATTCACCGCGACGTATATCTCGTTGCTACGCCGAAAGTCTTCGTTTCCGACCATTACATCACCACCACATCGCAGGGCGATGACGGCACAAGCGGCACGCTGAACGTGGCTCTCACCGTTGACAACCGCGACGCTGTGGAGGCTCAAAAGACCTTCAGCGTGGAACTTTTCGATGCCGACGGCAACTCAATAAAGAGCGGTTCGGCAACTTACAGCGGCTCCGCAGCCGAGACTCTCAATGTCTCTCTCGACGGATTGAGCGGACTTCACGCTTGGAACGCAGAAGACCCCTACCTCTACACCGTTGTTGTGCGCCAGCAAAACGACGGCGGCAGCGACGAGATGGTGTTCTCCACGAAGTACGGTTTCCGCAAAATCACAAAGAGCGGAACACTCGTCTACATCAACGGCAAGCGCGTTTACTTTAAGGGAGTGAACACCCAGGACACCCATCCGGAGTATGGCCGCGCCATCGACGTGCCCACAATGCTCAAGGATGTTACCCTCATGAAGCAGGGCAATGTGAATATGGTGCGCACAAGCCATTACCCCCGCCAGCCGAAGATGTATGCAATGTTCGACTACTACGGCCTCTACTGCATGGATGAAGCCGATATGGAGTGCCATTACAACCAAGGTCTCGCCTCCAACTCCACTTGGTCGGCAGCCATCAACGACCGCGAGGTGCGCATGGTATTGCGCGACCGCAACCACCCCAGCGTCATTTTCTGGTCATTGGGCAACGAGAGTGGAACAGCATCCAACCTCTACACCGCCAAGAGCAACATCCAGAAACTCGACGACAGAATGATTCATTACGAAGGAAACAATGCAATGGCAGACATAGGCTCAAGCATGTATCCCACAATCTCGTACGCTTCGAACATGAAAAGCGGCTATAGCGGACGCCCATACTTTATGTGTGAGTACGCACACGCAATGGGTCAGGCTGTCGGCAACCTCAAAGAGTACTGGGATTTGATTGAAAGCAGCACCGGAATGATTGGCGGCTGCATCTGGGACTGGGTGGACCAGGCTGTCTACAACCCTGAAAAACTCGCCATTGGAGAGAAGACCAGCCCAGAAGGATTCAACTATTGGGTGGCTGGCTACGACTACAACGACCCCGGAGGAGTGGGCTACGGATTCCAAGGCAACTTCATGGACAACGGTATCATCACTCCCGACCGCGCCTGGACAGGCAAACTCACCGAGGTGAAGAAGATTTATCAGAACGCAGCGTTCACTTCGCTCAACAACAAGACACTCACCATTAAGAACAAGAATAGTTTTGTCAACCTTGCCGACCTCTACACTCTGGCTTACAAAGTGGTTCGCAACGGCGAGGTAGTGGAGCGCGGAAGCGTTGCAGCACCGTCGATAGCAGCCGACAGCGAAGGCACCGTCACTGTGCCTTACACCACCGATGTGACTGCCGACGACGCCGAATATTTCATCAACGTAAGCCTCTGCTTGAAGGAAGCCACCGCTTGGGCACAAGCCGGCTATGCCGTGGCTGAGGAGCAGTTTGCCCTCAACGACCGTCCCGAACTTGCTGCCCACACCGCCGAGGGAGGCTCGCTCGCAGTGGCAGGCAACACCGTTTCGGGAACAACAAAGGACGGAAAGGCATTCACCATCAGCTTCAACAACAGCGGAAAGATGTCGTCGTGGACCTTCGACAACAACTCGCTGATGTACGCTGCACCCGATTTCAACAGCTATCGCGACATCGACAACGACCGCAACTGCTCTTATGAGTTTGCCAATACTTCCTCGACAAGCGTGACATCAAGCCTCGCCAAGAGCGGCAACAATGCCAAAATGTCAGTGAGAGGAGAGGCAACCAACTGCGATTACACCATCGACTACACCTTCTATCCCGATGCAACGGTGGACATGGAAGTTACTTTCTCGCCCTCAGGCAACACTCGCCGACTGGGTCTCGGAATGCAGTTCGCAGCCGGATTCGAGGATGTTGAGTACTACGCCCGTGGCCCTTGGAGCAACTATTCCGACCGTAAGACAGGCTCATTCTTCGGCCGTTACGTCACAACGGTGGACGACATGGTTGAGGAACAACTTCATCCGCAGACCTACGGCGACCACCAGGACCTTCGCGAACTTACCCTTACTAATGCCGACAAAGGTTTGAGCCTGAACGTAAAGACCGAAGGTCAGGTGTCGTTCTCACTCTCCCACTACGACGAAACGGCTTGGTGCGCAACGGGAGACAGTATGTGGCGCGACTGTTTGCACTGGTATGACCTCACCCGCGAAGACCAGGTTTACGCTCACTTCGACTACTATCAGCGCGGACTCGGCAACAACTCGTGCGGCGGCGACAGCTGTCTATCAGAGTATCTCTGCCCCACCACCGGCAGCTACACCTACACTCTGCGCTTCACCCCGGCTGTGAACGAGTAGTAATATAAATATGTACGCGAACATGTAATAATACTGTTGGGGACGATGCAACCTTTGCTTCGTCCCCATTTTAGACATAACCCTCAAACAAACACCTTCATTATGGACAACCCGGAAAGCATAATCAGCCACTTTAATATCACTGGCGAGGTGGCAGAGGTTACTCCTTTGGGCAACGGACTCATCAACGACACGTTCAAAGTGACGACCCTTGGCGATGCGCCCGACTATGTTTTGCAGCGCATCAACAACTCCATCTTCACCGATGTCGACCTTCTTCAGCACAACATCGACCTTGTCACGGCGCACATCCGTCACCGTCTGGAAGCCGAAGGAGCCGAGGACATCGACCGTAAAGTGCTCCGTTTCATCACGGCGGACACAGGAAAGAGTTTCTGGCAAGCCCCCGACGGCGGCTATTGGCGCTTGTCCGTCTTCATTCCGCGCTCGTTTACCTATGAAACGGTGAACCCGCAGTATTCCTATTATGCCGGAAAAGCGTTCGGAAACTTTGAAGCCATGCTCGCAGACATGCCCGAAGAGTTGGGCGAAAGCATCCCCGACTTCCACAATATGGAACTCCGCCGCCGCCAACTGCAAGACGCTTTCAAGGAGAACAGAGCCGGACGAGCATCCGAAGTGAAGGACTTTGTGGCGCAACTCGAACAGTATGGCGACGAGATGTGCCTCGCCCAGCGGCTCCACCGTGAGGGAAAACTGCCCAAACGCATCTGCCACTGCGACACGAAGGTGAACAATATGCTCTTCGACGAAGACGGCCATGTGCTCTGTGTGATTGACCTTGACACCGTGATGCCGAGTCTTTTCTATTCCGATTACGGCGATTTCCTCCGCAGTGCAGCCAACACTGTGGCAGAAGACTCGCCCGAGTTTGACCGCATCGATGTGCGAATGGACATCTTCGAAGCCTTCACCCGCGGCTACATCGAGTCGGCTTCGGCTTTCCTTACTCCCTTGGAGACGGAGCTGCTGCCCTACGCTGCCGCCCTGTTCCCCTATATGCAGGCCGTGCGTTTCCTTTGGGATTACCTCAACGGCGACCTTTATTGGAAGACATCCTACCCCACCCACAACCTCGTGCGAGCCCAAAACCAGTGGCATCTGTTCCTCAAAGTGCGCGAGAAAGAAGCCGAAATGAAGGCGTTCATAGGAAAATTGTATAACTTTGCAATAACAGAGAACAACAATAAACAAACAATTGGCAGTGCGACGGCATCAAGACCGCACTGCCACAAAAACTTAAAATAACATTATGGCAACAACTCCAGCATTCAAGTATGCACCGATGTTCCAGCTCGGCAAGGACGAAACCGAGTACCGTCTGCTTACGACGGAAGGCGTAACCACCGCCGATTTTGAAGGAAAGACCATCGTTAAAGTGTCGAAAGAAGCCCTCACGCTGCTCTCACAGCAGGCTTTCCACGATGTGGAATTCATGCTCCGCCGCGAGCACAACGAGCAAGTGGCGAAGATACTCAGCGACCCCGAGGCGTCAGAGAACGACAAATACGTGGCATTACAGTTCCTGCGCAACGCCGAAACAGCAGTGAAAGGCATCCTGCCTTTCTGTCAAGACACCGGCACCGCCATCATCCACGGCGAGAAAGGCCAGCAGGTGTGGACAGGATTTGAGGACGAAGAGGCTCTCTCCCGCGGCGTTTACAACACCTTCACAAACGACAATCTGCGCTATTCGCAGAACGCTCCGCTCAACATGTACGACGAAGTGAACACCCGTTGCAACCTCCCTGCGCAGATAGACATCGAGGCAGTGGAAGGCGACGAATACCGTTTTGTGATGGTAGCAAAGGGAGGAGGCTCCGCAAACAAGACTTATTTCTACCCGATGACAAAAGCAACGATACAGAACGAAGGCACTTTGCTGCCCTTCCTGGTAGAGAAGATGAAGAGTCTTGGCACTGCCGCGTGTCCTCCTTACCACATTGCGTTCGTCATTGGAGGCACAAGTGCGGAGAAGAACCTGCTCACTGTGAAGCTCGCTTCAATAAAATACTACGACAACCTGCCCACAACGGGCGACGAGACAGGGCGTGCTTTCCGCGACACCGACCTTGAAGAGAAACTCCTTAAAGAGGCGCACAGGATTGGATTGGGAGCCCAGTTCGGCGGCAAATACCTCGCCCACGACATCCGTGTGATTCGTCTGCCGCGCCACGGAGCAAGCTGTCCCATCGGCATGGGAGTGAGTTGCTCTGCCGACCGCAACATCAAGGCGAAGATAAACAAGGACGGTGTGTGGCTCGAGAAGATGGACTGCAACCCCACCGAACTCATCCCCGAGGAACTGCGCCGTCCCGGTGAGGGCACGACAGGCATCGAGATAGACCTCGACAAAGGCATCGATGCCGTGCGCGCAGAACTCACCAAGTATCCCGTCAGCACACGCGTGAACCTCAAAGGCACCATCATTGTGGCACGCGACATAGCCCATGCGAAGCTCAAGGCGCGCCTCGATGCAGGCGAAGAGATGCCCGATTACTTCAAGAATCATCCTATCCTCTACGCCGGTCCCGCCAAGACCCCGGAGGGATATCCTTGCGGCTCGATGGGACCCACCACTGCAAACCGTATGGATCCCTATGTGGATGAGTTCCAAGACCACGGTGCTTCGCTCGTGATGATAGCCAAAGGCAACCGCTCACAGGTAGTTACCGATGCCTGCCACAAGCACGGCGGCTTCTATCTCGGCACCATCGGCGGCGTGGCAGCAGTGCTTTCGCAGAGCAGCATAAAGAGCATTGAGTGCATGGAATACCCCGAACTGGGTATGGAAGCCATTTGGAAGATTACCGTCGAGAACTTCCCTGCCTTCATTCTCGTTGATGACAAGGGCAACGACTTCTTCCAACAGCTCAAGCCCTGGTGTCCGAATTGCAAGTAAGCAGGTGTGCGCCGCAGGGCGCCTAAGGCATAAACATAACGAAAACGGGTTCCGCCTGAATGGCGAAACCCGTTTTTCAGTTATGGGAAATTGACCGTTTTGTTTACTTTATCAATTCCACCGAGCGTTTCAGGAAGGCATCGAGGGCTGCCCCTTTAAGCAATCCGTTCTGGAGGAAAGCAAGGTCTATGAGCTGGTGCACCACCTTGTTGTCCTTCGCGGAGGTTGCTATTATCTCGTCCTTCTTGCTTCTCTGCTCCTCAATCTGCTTTTGCACGTTCTGCACTTCGTCCTTCTCTTCCTGCGTCACCTCTTCCGGTTTCTTCTTGTTCTGTGCCTGATGGAGAGCTGCAAGGCGTGCCTCCAAGCCCTTGATTTCGCTTGTCACGGGTTTCAGTGTCTCTGCGCAGGCTTTCGTTTCATGCTCGAGCACACCCTTGATGAGCGGGTGGTCGGTATTGAGAATGATGTTATACATGTCGGGCATCTGTCCGTAGAACGACATTCCAGCCTGATATTGGCTTACCTCCTTCATGCGGCGCATATACTCGCTTTGCGTCATCATGACGGGAAGCGACTGTTCTCCGAGTGCTTCCACCTCAACATGAAACTCCGCCTTGTCCATCGTCGGCATCTGTGAGCGGAATGTCTGCGAAAGCAGGTCGCTGCTTTCCTTGTCCAAAGCGTCGGCTTTCTTGTCGTCCTTGACGATGAGCCGGTCGATTATGTCGCTGTCCACGCGTGTGAAGCGGCTCTTCTCTAGTTTCTGTTCGAGCATCGAGAGCATCGGCGTATCGAGTTGTCCGTCCATCAGAAGAACGCTGTAGCCCTTGTTTTTGGCGGCTTCTATGTAGCTGTATTCACCTTCTTTCGAGTTGGCATAGAGGTAGACGAGGTTGCCGTCCTTGTCGGTCTGGTTGTCCTTGATGAGAGTCTTGTATTCCTCATAAGTGAAATATTTGCCCTCGACATCCTTCAACAGCGCGAAGTCCTTGGCGCGGTCGTAGAAGTCTTCTTGCGAGAGCATGCCGTAGTTGATGAAGATTTTGAGGTCGTCCCACTTCTCTTCATATTCCTTGCGGTTCTCCTTGAATATGCTGTTCAAGCGGTCAGCCACCTTCTTTGTGATGTAGGTGGAAATCTTCTTCACGTTGGCGTCGCTCTGAAGATAGCTTCGGCTCACGTTAAGCGGGATGTCGGGCGAGTCGATAACGCCGTGAAGGAGAGTGAGAAATTCGGGAACGATGCCCTCCACCTGGTCGGTGACGAACACCTGGTTGCAGTAGAGTTGAATCTTGTTGCGCTGCAGTTCTATGTTGCTCTTTATTCGCGGGAAGTAAAGAATACCCGTAAGGTTGAAAGGATAGTCCACGTTCAGGTGAATCCAGAAAAGCGGCTCGTCCTGCATCGGGTAGAGCGTGCGGTAGAAGTTCTTATAGTCTTCGTCCTTGAGGGTGCTGGGAGTCTTTGTCCAAAGCGGCTCCACGCTGTTGATGATGTTGTCCTCTTCGGTGTCAACCTGCTTTCCGTCCTTCCATTCCGTCTTCTTTCCGAAAGCCACCGGCACTGCCATAAACTTGCAATACTTGTTCAACAGTTCTCCAATCTTCACTTTGTCGAGAAACTCCTTGCAGTCGTCGTCGATGTAAAGGATAATGTCGGAGCCGCGGTCGGCCTTCTCTGCGTCGGTGATTTCAAACTCCGGGCTGCCGTCGCAACTCCATTTCACAGCCTTGGCATCGTCCTTATAGCTGCGCGTCACTATCTCGACCTTCTTGCTGACCATAAAGGCGGAGTAGAAGCCGAGTCCGAAATGGCCTATGATGGCATTGGCGTTGTCTTTGTATTTGTCAAGAAAATCGTTCACGCCGGAGAATGCTATCTGATTGATGTATTTGTCAATCTCTTCCTCCGTCATTCCTATTCCGCGGTCGCTGATGGTCAGCGTGCCTTTGTCGGCATCAAGGCTCACGCGCACGGTGAGGTCGCCCAGTTCGCCTTTATAGTCGCCGCGCTCTGCGAGCGTTTTGAGTTTCTGCGTCGCATCGACGGCGTTGGACACCATTTCGCGCAGGAAAATCTCATGGTCTGAGTAAAGAAACTTTTTGATTACGGGGAAGATGTTCTCGGTTGTAACCCCTATGTTACCTTTTTGCATATCTTTTTTGATGTTTAATGTTTTTGTGGATGTAATGCAAACAGCGTGCCAAAAGTAAAGTGTTGGCATTAAAATAAAAAAGGTAAAAAAGTAAAAGAGTAAAAAGGAGGGGTAAGGAGCAAAGGGTAAGGGAAATGCAAACCGAATGCAATGAAGCTTGCTTTAAATTGCTGAGGTGCAGTTTCCCTTATGAAATCGTAGTAGGCGCGGATCGCCGAGACGCGCCCTTTGGAAACCCGACAAATCTCGCGCTGAAAGCGCAAAAGCCGTCAGCCCAGGGCAACGCCCTGGGTATTGAGATGCTATACATACTACGCCCTGAAAGGGCAAAAGCATTGTTGCGAGGATGCTTTTGCCCTTTTAGGGCGTGATTTGCTGTCGTCCATTTACCCGGGGCGTTGCCCCGGGCTGGGAGCAGGTTGCCCCTTCGGGGCGCAGTTTGTTTTTTTGTGGATTGCTGTTGAGCGGGGACGCTCGACCTCCTAAGTTAGCATTGCCATTCACTGGGCGCGTCTCGGCGATCCGCGCCTACTATGGTTACCATTGTTTCCAACGCGCGCTGAAGCGCAGTTTGTTTTTTGTGGATTGTTGTTGAGCGGGGACGCTCGACCTCCTAAGATTGCCCTGCAAGTTCAATGACCTCGCAACCGGAGATTTTTGAGCCGTCGATGGCGATGCGGAC
>CAYXGN010000004.1:0-4900 GCA_964464505.1 uncultured Prevotella sp. | reverse complement strand
CAAGTTCAATGACCTCGCAACCGGAGATTTTTGAGCCGTCGATGGCGATGCGGACGAGTGTCCTTTGCCGCTGCCAACCCTGTATTCCTGCTGCACCGGGGTTGATGTGGAGCAGGTTAAGGGTGCGGTCATACTGCACTTTGAGTATGTGGGAGTGGCCGCTGATGAAGAGTTGCGGCGGCGAGGCATAGATTCGCGCCCTTATGCTCGGGTCGTAGCGACCGGGATATCCGCCGATGTGCTTCATGAGCACATCGACATCCTCGCAGCGGAAGCGCAGCACCTCGGGGAACATCAGCCGCAGGTCGCCGCCGTCGCAGTTGCCGCAGACAGCCCTGAGAGGGCGGAATGCAGCCAGACGCTCCGCCAATTCCGTGCTGCAGATATCTCCGGCGTGCCATATCTCATCGCACGGCTCGAAGTATTTCAGGTAGCGTTCGTCCCAAAAGGAGTGGGTGTCGCTTATTATTCCGATGCGTTTCATCTTCCCGTCCTGTTTCTCACAAACTGCGCAATGAGGTCTTTCGTGCCTTCGAGTCCGAGTCGTGACGAGTTGATGCAAAGGTCGTAGGACGCGCTGCTGCCCCACGTCTTGCCCGTGTAATAGTTGTAGAACGAGGCGCGCGTGCTCTCGCCCGACTCTATTATCTTTCGTGCCTCGTCGGCGGTGCAGCCGTGGCGCTGGCTCACCTGGGCTATGCGCTCGTCAATGTCGGCGGTGATGAATACGCTCACAAGGTTCCTGTACTCGCGGAGCACATAGTCGGCGCAACGCCCCACGAACACGCACGACGACTCTTCAGCAGCCTTTCTAATGGCGTCGCTCTGGAGCTTGAAGAGGTTTTCCTGTGAGATGCCGTTGTTGTAGAAGGTGTTGTCGCTGATGAAAGGCACGTGCATGTGGAACACCGAAGAGAGGAATCCCTTGCGCTCGTCGTTCTTCTCGAAGAACTCCGCGCTGAAACCGCTCTCCTTGGCAGCGAGGTTGAGCACCTCACGGTCGTAGAACTTGCAGCCGAACTCCGCGGCAAGCATCTTCGCCACTACGTGTCCGCCGCTGCCGAGCTGTCGTCCCACGCTGATGATGATTTTATCGTCGTTTGCCATAATAGTCATTGTTGGTTCTTTAATTTCTTCAGGTAGTTGAGCAACAGCACCACTGCCACGACGACAGAAATAAAGTCGCTGATGGGTTGTGCAGCCCAAACGCCGTCCACACCGTAGAACTCCGGCAGCACGACAAGCAATGGCAGGAAGAAGAGCAACTGCCGTGAGAGCGACAGGAGCATGCTTGTCTTCGCCTTGCCGATGCCTTGGAAGAAGCCCGTACACACCATCTGCACACCCACAACGGGGAAGATAATCATGTTGATGCGGATGGCGCGCCCGGCAATGCTGATGAGGTTGGTGTCGGTGGTGAAAATGCGTGCGCACTCGTAAGGCAGTGTCTGCGCCACGATGAAGCCGAAGGTGGCGATGGAAGTGGACACGATGAGGGTGTAGCGCAGCACCTTGAGCAGCCGGTCGTAGTTGCGTGCGCCGTAGTTGTAGCCCACAATGGGGAACATGCCTTGGTTCATGCCCATGTTAATCATAATGAAGAGGAACGCTATCTTGTTCGTTATGCCGAACGCTCCCACTGCCATGTCGCCGCCATGCTCCATGAGCTTGTTGTTGATGAAGATGATGACGATGCACGAACACACGTTCATGGCAAAGGGCGACATGCCTATTGCGATGATGTTTTTCATTATTCGGGGCACGGGGCGGTAGGTGCCGCGCTTGAAATGCACTATGCATTGCGGGTTGCTGAAGATGCGGCACTGCCACGCCAGCACTATGGCTTGCGAGATGATGGTGGCAAGAGCGGCTCCGCCGATGCCCATGTGGAGCGGCCAGATGAAGATGGGGGAAAGGATGGCATTGAGGATTACGGTGTAGATGGAAGCCAGCATGGCACTCGTAGGCTTCGAAGCGGAGCGCAGGATGGCGTTCATGCCGAAGAACATGTGGGAGATGGCGTTGCCCGCCAGGGTGACAACCATATACTCGCGGGCGTAGGGCAGGGTGTCGTCGCTGGCTCCGAAGAAGCGGAGTATTGGGTCGAGGAAAATCAAGGCGACGATGCTGAACGCCACACCGATAATCACATTGAGCGTGAAGGCATTGCCGAACACCCGCTCGGCAGTGTCATAGTCCTTCTGGCCGAGCTTCACCGAGATGCAGGTGGAGGCTCCCACGCCCACTCCTGCGCCGAAGGCGGCAGCGAGATTTTGCAACGGGAAGGTGATGGCGAGGCCGCTGATGGCGAGCGCGCCACACCCCTGCCCGATGAAAATGCTGTCGGTCATGTTGTAGAGCGACGCTGCTGTCATGGCGGCAATGGCAGGAAGGGCATACTGCATGAGCAGTTTTCCTACCGGCTTCGTGCCGAGCTCCAGCGTGGCTTGTCTGCTGTTGTCCATCGTTTAAACGAAAAGAATGATGGAAAGGGATTACTCTCCGTAGACCTCGCCCAGTTTCTTCTCAAGCTGGTCGCCGCGCAAGTCGGCAGCGATGATGGTGCCGTCGGGGGCGACAAGATAGCTTGCCGGGATGCTGTTGATGGCGTAGGTCTGTCCGGCGATGCTCTGCCAGCCCTTCAAGTCGCTGAGATGCACCCACGAAAGCTGCATGTCGGCGATGGCTTTCTTCCAGTTTTCGGGTTTGTTGTCGAAGGAAAGCCCCACGATGTTGAATCCCTTGTTCTTGTATTTCTCGTAGGCAGCCTTCACGTTGGGCATCTCCTGGCGGCACGGTCCGCACCAGCTTGCCCAGAAGTCAAGGAGCACATAGTTGCCCTTGCCGCAGTATTCGGAGAGCGAGTGGGGGTTGCCGTCAGGGTCGTTCTCCGTCAGGTCGGTGAACTTCTTGCCTATCATGGCAGCCTTCTTTTCGAGCATCGTGAGATAGCGGTGCGCCCCGGCGAGGGCAGGATGACTGGAATACGCCTTCTCGGGAGCGAGAATAGCCTTCAACTGTGCGTAGTCGCAGTCGCCGATGACATTGCTAATGAAGAAAGCGGGAATGAGGTTGTCGGAGTTCTCGTTGATGATTTCGAGCGAACGCTTGGTCACAGCCTTTGAGCACTCCTCTATCTGCGGCTCCAACTCAGCCTTGAGTTTCTCCAAAGCCTCGCCCTCCACGCCGCGCTCCTGGGCATCCATAAACTTGGAGTAAAGCCCCATCATCTTCGAGGAGAGCTGGTCAATCTCGCGGTCGTAGGCGTTGAGTCTGGTGTTCTGCGCCGAGCCTGTGAGCACCTTCGTGTCCATATCGGCAGCGACGGGAGTGCCGTCGTTGATGAAAACTGTGTATTCCTGCTTCGTGAGGGTGAGTCCGAGGAAAGCGTTCTCGGGGGCAAGGCCTTTAAAGGCAAACTTGCCCTCCACCACCTTTGCACTGTCCAGCACGTCGAGGTTGCGTGCTGCGGCATCCACAAGCCACACCATCGTGGCTCCGCCTTTGCACGTTCCGCTCACGTTGTATTCCACATTCTTGTTCTGGGCAGTCATCGCCACAGCCACAAAAGCCATCGCAATGGCTGAAAAGAGTCGTTTTGTCATACTGTAAAATCGTTAATTCGTTTTCTTGTTTACTGTTTTCACTGCAAAATTAGCAATTTTCTTTTTTAGCGGCAACGGTTGGGGGATTGTTGTACAAAGAAAACAAAAAAATGCGCCAATGTAGTAGGTGCGGATCGCCGAGACGCACCCCCATAAGCGAGGAAACCCTATTCAAAGGGCGCATCTCGGCGATCTGCGCCTACTACAACCCTTTGACAATCAATGTTATGACATTTTGCTACTTTTTCGACCTAAAAAGTGACACTTTTCGGCTCTAATCTGGGAAAATGCGTTTTGAAATCCAAAATCTGGCGAACGGAGCACTAAATATAACGGTCTTTAACAGAAATGGTTATATTTTTACACATTTTAAGTTAAAATAAGGGGTTAAAACGCACTTGCACAACTCGTTGGTTTTCAATATGTTAGAAATGTGAAATTTTTTCGTTGAGAAAATGGCTTAATTTCGAGGAGAAAGTATGCCACTTTCTGGGAGAAACTTGGCAACTTTCTCGGAGATTCTACGCCACTTTCTATTTGCTTCTTTTTTGCTTAAAAATGTAACAAAATGAAAGTGGGTAGTAGGCGCGTATCTCCGAGACGCGCCCCTCAAGAAGTTTCCCACGGATGCCAGGAGAAACACAGAGTTTTTTTCGAACACGAATCGCACTAATTAAACGAATGGGAGGTTGAGCGTCGCCGCTCAACAACACTAAGAAAAGAGTTGGTAATCATAGTAGGCGCGTATCTCCGAGACGCACCCCCTCAGAAAACATTGCAACCTTAGTAGGTGCCGATCTCCGAGCGGCATCCCACGAAAACATTGCAAACCGTAGTAGGTGCAGATCGCCGAGATGCACCCCCACAAGCTGGGCAGCAAACTATTTCATGGGTGCGTCTCGGCGATCCGCACCTACTACGATTACCCTCGCAAATCCAAGTTAGCTTCGGGTTATTTGTGGCCAATAGAATTTCATCATCCTTGCGAACCATATTGTCATTGGTTAGTTATTGCTTTTAGTCGTCCATCATTATTTTTGCAATGCATTTCATTTTGGTATGGCGATAATGAGGAAGGAAGGCAAAGTTGGGCTTGGCACAATTTCGACAGAACTTTACAACAAGTCACAAAAAAACATTAACTTTGCAAAGTGAGGGTGAGGCTGGTTTTCAGAAACTTGCCCCCTCAATTAAGAAAGGCAACCTGACTTTTGATTAAACGGAGAAGGCAAAGGCAAGAAAAAATTGAGATGAACAATCGCAACCATTCCATTGACATACTAAAGTTCTTGGCC
>CAYXGN010000003.1:37627-42227 GCA_964464505.1 uncultured Prevotella sp. | reverse complement strand
ATCTGAATCTTCTTGGTGTAGGTCTCCCATTTCACCTCGTTGCGGGCTTCCAGCTCTTTGCGGGTCATCACGTTCTGACCCTCAAACATGCGGATGCTGTCCTCGTCGAGGTAGCGTTCGAAAATCTTCGGACACGATGTCTCGCAGTCGAGTCCGCGCCGTTTTGCCTCAACCACCCATTCGTCGGAGTAGCCATTGCCCTCGAAATGTATGGGTTTGCAGTATTTTGCGTCCTCGCGCACCACTTTGAGGATGGCTTGCATCTTGTCTTCTCCGCCCGCGATGAGTGCGTCCACGCGCTTCTTGAAGTTGTCGAGAGCCTCTGCCACGGCGGTGTTGAGCACTATCATGGCACTTGCGCAGTTTGCCTCGGAGCCCACAGCGCGGAACTCAAAGCGGTTGCCGGTGAAGGCGAAGGGTGATGTGCGGTTGCGGTCGGTATTGTCGATGAGGAGTTCGGGAATCTCAGGTATGTCGAGTTTCAGTCCCTGTTTGCCTGCGATGTTGAAGAGCTCGTCCTTGTTGGAGTTCTCCACATGCTCGAGAATCTCGGTGAGTTGGTGTCCGAGGAACGAAGAGATGATGGCTGGCGGAGCCTCGTTGGCACCCAGGCGGTGAGCGTTTGTGGCACTCATGATGCTGGCTTTGAGGAGTCCGTTGTGCTTATACACGCCCATAAGTGTCTCCACAATGAAGACGATGAAGCGGAGATTGTCCTCCGGGGTCTTTCCGGGACCGTGCAGAAGCACTCCCGTGTCGGTGCTGAGGCTCCAGTTGTTGTGCTTGCCGGAGCCGTTGATGCCTGCGAAAGGCTTTTCGTGGAGAAGCACGCGGAAGCCGTGGCGGCGTGCAATCTTCTTCATCAGCGACATCAAAAGCATGTTATGGTCGACGGCGAGATTGGTCTCTTCGTAGATGGGGGCAAGTTCAAACTGGTTGGGAGCCACCTCGTTGTGGCGCGTCTTGCAGGGTATTCCGAGTTCCAATGCCTTTATTTCGAGTTCCTTCATGAACGCCTGCACACGCTCGGGAATTGCTCCGAAGTAGTGGTCGTCCATCTGTTGGTTCTTGGCGGAGTCGTGTCCCATCAGCGTTCTGCCTGTAAGCATGAGGTCGGGGCGTGCGGAATAGAGTCCTTCGTCAACGAGGAAGTACTCCTGTTCCCATCCCAAATTGGAGAAGACCTTTCTCACTTCGGGATAGAAATAATGGCAGACGGCTGTCGCTGCTTCGTTGATGGCGTGCAGAGAGCGCAGCAGCGGAGCCTTGTAGTCGAGTGCTTCGCCGGTGTAGGAAATGAAGATTGTGGGGATGCAGAGCGTGTCGTCGATGATGAACACGGGCGAGGTGGGGTCCCAGGCGGAGTAGCCGCGTGCCTCGAAGGTGTTGCGTATGCCTCCCGAGGGGAACGAGCTGGCGTCGGGTTCCTGCTGGACGAGGAGCTTGCCGGAGAACTCTTCTATCATGCCGCCCTTACCGTCGTGCTCTATGAAAGCGTCGTGCTTCTCGGCAGTGCCTTCTGTCAGCGGTTGGAACCAGTGGGTGTAGTGGGTCACTCCGTTCTCGTCTGCCCACTGTTTCATGCCTTTTGCCACTGCATCGGCAATGGAACGGTCGAGTCGGGCACCGTTGTCAATCACGTCGATGAGTTTTTCATAGACATCGCGCGGCAGATATTTGTACATCTTAGCACGGTTGAACACATTCTTTCCGAAGAACTCTGACGGTCGTTCTATCGGTGTTATCACGTCGAGGGGTTTCTTGTTGAAAGCCTCGGCAACAACCTCAAATCTTAAATTTGCCATCGTTTTAATGCTTTATGGTGTCTTTTCTTTTTCTTGTTTGCTTTATTGGGCGGTGCGGTTCAGAGTCTTTTGAGCCGCTCCATGGCCTCCAGACAGTCCTCGCGGTTGCCGAAAGCGGTGAGGCGCACATAGCCTTCGCCACTCGGACCGAAGCCCACACCGGGCGTACAAACCACTCCCACGGTGTAGAGCATCTGTTCGAAGAATTTCCATGAGTCTATGCCTTCGGGTGTCTTCACCCACAGATAGGGCGCGTTCTTGCCGCCGTAGACGGTGTAGCCCATGTCGGAGAGATCCTCGCGCATTATCTTTGCGTTGCCCATATAATAGTCGATGGTGGCTTTCACCTGCTTCTTTCCTTCGGGAGAGTAGATGGCTTCGGCGGCGCGCTGGCTTATGTAGGAGGTGCCGTTGAACTTGGTGCTCTGGCGGCGGTCCCACAGATGGTTGAGTCCCACGCGTTGTGTGCCGTCGAGCGATGCTGCCGTCACCTCCTTGGGGATGACGGTGTAGCCGCAGCGCACGCCTGTGAAGCCTGCCGTTTTCGAGTAGCTGTGAAACTCTATGGCGCATTTCTTCGCACCGCGTATTTCGTAGATGGAGTGGGGGATGTCGTCGTCCTGAATGTAAGCCTCATAGGCTGCGTCGTAGAGGATGAGTGTGTCGTTGTCGAGGGCATACTTCACCCACCGCTTGAGTTCCTCCTTTGGCAGCACCGTTCCCGTGGGGTTGTTGGGGTAGCAGAGGTAAATCATGTCCACACGGTGGTCGGGTATCTGCGGCGTGAAGCCGTTCTCGGCGGTGCAGGGCATGTAGTTCACGTTGCTCCATTTTCCGTTTTCGAGTACGCCGGCGCGTCCGCACATCACGTTGGAGTCTATGTAGACGGGATAAATGGGGTCGGTCACTCCGATGGAGTTGTCCCAACGCACTATCTCGCCGATGTTGCCGGTGTCGCTTTTCGCTCCGTCGTTGACGAAAATCTCACTCGGGTCGAGGTGGATGCCGCGTGGGGCGAAGTCGTTTTTCACTATGGCGTTGCGCAGGAAGTCATAGCCCCGCTCCGGACCGTAGCCCCGGAAGGTGCTCTTCTTGGCCATCTCGTCCACCGCCTTGTGCATTGCTTCTATCACGGCGGGACACAAAGGCTGGGTCACATCGCCTATGCCGAGGCTGATGACGCGCACATGTGGGTGGGTCATCTTGAATGCATTGACTTTCTTTGCAATGTCGGCGAAGAGGTAATTGCTCGACAGTTTGAGGAAATGTTCGTTTACTAAAGCCATGGTGTGAGTCTTTTTTGCTGTTCTTCGATTTCTATTTTTTTATCGTCGTGGTGCTTCTTTTCTAAGGCAAAGCCACCTCTCCTTCAAAGGCAAAAGCCGCCGGACCCGTCATATAGACATGCCCGTCGGCTTCGTTCCATTCTATGTGTAGGGTGCCACCGTCCATTACTATGTCGCTTGTCCGCCCTGCGCGCCCTGTCACCGAGGCTGCCACTGCCGTGGCGCAGGCACCTGTGCCGCATGCCATGGTGATGCCGCTGCCGCGCTCCCACACCCGGGTGCGGATGGTGCCGTCGGCTGATGGCTGCGCAAACTCAATGTTGCAGCGCTCGGGGAACGCCTTGTCGCGCTCGAGGATGGCTCCGTAATGCGCTATGTCGAGGGTGCCGATGTCGCTGACGAAAGTCACGAAATGGGGATTGCCCATCGATACGAACGTGCCGCGGAACGTGCGCCCGTCGGCAGTGAGGGTGTCGCCTGCCGATGCATCATACTGCCGCGGGTTGCCCAATGAGGGAGAAAGCATGTCCACAGTGACGCTCTCCACCTTATTGTCATTGTCCGTGTGGAGGCGGAGCACCTTTATTCCCGACAGCGTTTCGAGCCGGATGGTGCGCTTCGCGGTGATGCCTTTGTCGTAGAGATACTTGCCTATGCAGCGCGATGCATTGCCGCACATCATCGCTTCCGACCCGTCGGCATTGAAGATGCGCATGGAAAAGTCGGCATCAGTGCCTTCCGTGGGTCGCCCTATCAGCACGAGCCCGTCGCTGCCAATGCCGGTGTGCGGCTTGCTCCACGCTATTGCGGCAGCCTGAGGGTCGGGAACAGTCTCCTCCATCACATTTATATAAATGTAGTCGTTGCCTGCTCCGTGCATCTTGGTGAACCTAACCGACTTGCTCATCTCATTGTGTTTTAATGTGAAAACAGTTATCTTTCGTCTTTTTACAACTGCAAAAGTACAACAATTCATGCGTTCGGCAAATAAAAACGGAAGCGATTTTTGAAAATAAAATCCCCAAAATTTCAGTCTGTAACCATTTCCGTTGGAATTGCTTACAAATCGAACAAATCTCCCATCAACTTTTGCCAAAATGAAAGAAAAGCCCCAATTGGCAGGGAAACCATAGTAGGCGCGTATCTCCGAGACGCGCCCCTCAGACACGCCTCCACAAAAATTACCTCGTTGACAAACTAAGCCCTCCCCGGCGGGGAGGGTTGGGTGGGGCTTCCAATCCTCCATTTTGACCAATCCTTCCTCGTCTTTTTTCTGACCCCAAAATCCAAAATATATTTCGCAAAAACGCATCCCCATACCCCGATTTTTTACTTCGCCGCGAACTCACAAACTAGGAGTTAAACGGCGTTAAAATCTTCTTTCCGCCCCAAACCCATCTTCACAAAATCCCAAATATAGCATCTTTTTCCTCCGCAAATGCCCATTATGCCTACCAAAAATGCCTGTTATGCCCATCAAACGAGTCTCCTTTGCCCGTCAAACGAGCC
>CAYXGN010000003.1:30218-37527 GCA_964464505.1 uncultured Prevotella sp. | reverse complement strand
CCTTGTTTGCACCGTGAAAACGCTCCTTTTGCGCTTCAAAACAGCGCAAACCGCTGACAGCCAAAGCAATAGCGATAACCCCTCTGTACCCGATTTTTTTCGCCCTCGCCACTGCTTGCTCGATTTTTTTCGACTACAGAGCTCTTTAAACTCCCATTTTTTGGCAAAACAAATATTGTCCAATCGGTAAATTGCGCAGTTTGAATTGCTCTGCCGTAGAAATCGAACAGATACGAAAAATTGACCACATCACCTCCCAACCATTACCACCTCATCGCATTTAGAAGAGCAAATCGTAGTAGGCGCGAATCGCCGAGGCGCGCCCCTCAAGTAAGCGATGCAAGCCATAGAAGGTCGAGCGTCCCCGCCCTTATTATATATTAATAATGTGTACTCGCCTCAACCCCATTCTGTTAATTTAAGTGAAAAATACTTATACAAATACTAATGGTATAGGGTTTTTATATAATTTTGTGCGTAGATAAGTTTAATTGGCTTATTCTCGCAAGGGAATATTGCCGCTGTTTGCGTTGAAACAACCTAATAGGAAAAGCCTAAGTCGCTGATTGTTCGTGCTTACTGCTGAACACAATGCGCCCCAGGCTGCCCCTCAAAACAGATATCAATAAAAACCAATAACCAAAATTAATTGTAAAATGAAGCATTCTGCTAAGAAACATTTAGTGCTTGCAGCAGGCCTTGTTCTTTGCTCTTTCAGTGCCACGGCACAGGAAATGCGCGAAGGCTATGTGGACTTCGGCTCCTACACAAGTAGTGAGTCGTTCCACACTCTGCTTAGCAACTGGACCGCAGGGTCTCAGATTTCAGATGATGACAACTTCTTCATCTCTCGTGTTAAACCCCACACGCGTTTCCGCAACGCTGCCACTCAGGTGCGCACCGACCTCACCGAGGACAACGACAAGAAGCTTTTCGCATGGGTTCCAATCAACAACCCAAGCTTCAACGCAATGCCTGACGGTGTGTTCGACTCCGAAGTGTTCTCCATGTGGAGCTATGTGACACACTGGGGCGACTGGACAGCACCAGTAGGACGTATTCCTGCCGCTTTCCTTGACGTTGCTCACAAGAACGGTGTTGCCGTTTCGGGTGTAGCAAGTATTCCTTATGGAGGCATCTCGAGTTCGTATTCGTCAATGCTTACTGCCTTGGCAGCAACGGATGTGGACAAGGCTGCATCGTTCTTCCGCTATTATGGAATCGACGGTTTGGGCTACAACTCGGAGTTTAGTGGTTACGGTGCCTCCAATCTTACGAAACTTCGTACGTTCCACATCAACCTTAACAAGAAGATGAAGGAGACCAATCCATTATTCGAGGATGTTTGGTATGACGGAACAAACGACTACGGCCAGATTACATTCGACCAAGGACTTGCCGGACACAACGCCAAGACCTTCGGCGATGCAAACAACATCTGCTACTCATTGTTCCTCAACTACAACTGGAACTCATCTTCATTGCTCTCCAGTTCTGTGACAAAGGCTCAATCGTTGAACCGCAGTCCGCTTGACCTCTACGCTGGTGTGAACATGCAGGGCGGTCAGCCGGCAGGCACATCGTGGACACTCTTGCAGCAATACCCAATCTCTATCGGACTCTGGGGAGCCCACAGCTACAACATGTTCTGGGAAAGTCGCGGTGAACTCGGCTCTGACCCGGCAGTGAAGCAAAAGGCTTACTTGCTGCGTACTGAGCGCTACTTCAGCGGCGGTACACGCAACCCGGTAACCACTCCTTCCGTAGTCAACAAGCACGCTTACAACGCTTACAACTACTCTTGGCACGGAATGGCTTCCTTCATGACCGCACGCAGTGCCATGTCTTGGGACCTTTCGGAAGAGCCTCTGGTGACTTACTTCAACCTCGGTAACGGTAAGTTCTTCAATTTGAACGGCGTTCGCCAGCACGACAAGTCTTGGTACAACATCGGTGTGCAGGATTATCTGCCCACATGGCGTTGGTGGTTCGCCTCAAAGTTGCTCGGACGCAATGTCGGCGACGTGCCTTATAACGGTCTCGATGCCAACTTCACATGGGATGACGCTTACTTTGGCGGTTCTACCGTGCGCATCTCAGGCTCAAGCAACAACGAATATCTCCACCTCTTCAAGACAAACTACTCTCTGAAGAAGGGCGATGTAATCACATTTAAATATAAACTCGCAAGCGGACGCACCGACCTCGACCTCGTGCTCTCTGCTGTTGGAACTGAAGAAACAGGCGTTTCTTACAACCTCTGCAAAACTTCTCAAATCTCTGACGATGAACTCTGGGTGGAGAAGACATTCACCGTTGGCTCTGACTTCGACGGTAAGGACCTCGCTCTCGTAGCACTCCACTTCACCAACGCACAGAACCTCGACCTCCTTCTCGGCGAGTTCTCCATCGTTCGCGGCACATACGCTGCTCCCGCTGCACCTGTTTTGGTTTCCACAAAACTCCTTTACAACAGCAAGGACGGTATGGACGGAAAGATTATCTTCAACATGACGAACAGCAAAGCAGCTGGCGAGCCATGCTATAACCTTGATGTCAACGCCTCGGAATTCCGTCTCTACGCTCAGCAGGAAGGCCACGACCCAGTGCTCATGAGCACAACCACATCGTGGGCAGGACTCTATTACTCTATCCCTGTTGTAGGAAGCAAGACCGCTAAGGTTCGCCTTGGTGTGTCAGCAGTGTCTCTCGACAGAAAGAGCGAGTCGGCAATCACTTGGGGCAACTACATGTCGCCGGTTTCTTATACTTACAACGACGACATCGAAATCTCCAAACCGTCAATCAAACCCAACGAGTCGTTCTCCATCGGCTACGTTGATGGCGAGCACCCGTCGGGCACTTTCACCATCTATGATGCAAGCGGCAAGCAGGTATTCTCAGGTTCCGGACAGACCGTTGAGGTGAAGAGCGGACTCAGCGAAGTGGGTAGCTACACTCTCAAAGTGAACGGAACAGTTTACGATGAAAACGGAACCGCTTCTACATCAGAGCGCGAATTCGCAGGATATGTTCAGATTACATCCGACCGTGTAGGCGCAACGCCGGAGATTTACACTCTCACTGCCAACGGCAAGGAAGAGAATGTGTCGGTAAATGTTAACGAAAACGTGAAGATGGCTTACACCGGCCGCAACGCCGACGGTAGTTCTTCACAGGGCCTCGACCTCAAAGAGAAGCACTTCGGAGCAACAGCCAGCGACCTCGGCATTGTTGGTGCCAAGTCGTTCTCAGTGACATTCTGGTTGAAACTCAACCAACTCGCAACCGGAGACACACAGCTCTTCAGCATCAGAAACAAACAGGCATCTTGGCCAAAGACCGACTGGGGATGGATTTGGACTACTATCGGCGAGGACGGAAGCATGGGTTCGTACACCTTCCGTGGTACAGACGCAACCTCAAACAACGAGCTCCGCTACTTCTATAAGAACACCAAGTTGCCGATTGGCGCTTGGGCGCACATCGCTCTCGTGTTCGACTACAACTCATCAGGCAACCTCCACAGCGACCTTTACGTAAATGGCATCAAGCAGTCAATCGTAGAATGGAACCGTACAAACTCCAGCTCCAACTCAACCTCAGACCCTGGCTACCAGAGCGATGTCTATAAGATTGAGGATGGAATGGTTCTTGGCATCGGTGGCGACGCTTTCAGCCGCAACGGTATTGACGGTGCTATCGACAACGTAATAGTTTGGGACGGCGCAATCACCGCTTCGGAAGTGAAGACTTCTATGGGCGATATGGACACCAACAGCCTTCCTTCGAATGTCAAAGCATACTGGGACTTCGAGGAAGAAGCAGGAAGTGGCAACATGTTCGTGGCCAAAGGCTCTCTCGCCGGCATCAACGGTGGTATCTACGAATATGAGTCTGGCGGCTCAGAAGGCCAAGGCACTCTCGTTTGGACAGAACCGGAGTACACCTCTGGAAGCCCGTTCCTCTCAGGAAACGCCTACAAGGTGGAGACTCTCCCGACATGGAAGGCTAACCACGGCTTCATCAGCGACGCAACAGGAAACACATCTGCCGGTTCTGCCAACATCTCTTACGCTAAGGGTGGCGACTACACTGTGACCTTGACTCTTGCCAACTCGCTCGGTTCGGCACAGAAGACATTCTCTGTAATCAAGGTGTCCGGAGCCGCAGGCGTTGATGCTGTTGAGGCAGGCGAAGTGAAGACCTACACCGTCGGAGAAGACGCAGTGGTGGAATTCGCCGAGGCTGGCAACTATGAGGTAAGTGTTTACAACATCGCCGGTGTGGCTCAGGCTCGCAAAGCAGCCCAACTCAATGCCGGAAACGTAATGAACATCCACCTCGACAACGCTGGTATCTATGTTCTCACAGTGAAGAAGGACGGCAAAGTTGTTCGCACAGTGAAACTCATCAGAAAGTGATAATTAAACAAAAGTAAATACGACAGGCAACGACGGCAGTCCCGTTTCGGCGGAATGCTGTGCGTTGCCTGCCGTATTCTGAATTTAAGGACCCGGCAACGGAAACCCCGCGGCACAACGCCAAGGCTCTTTCCCAAGCCGAATGCCTATTCTTAAGGAAACAGATACAAACTTTTAATTATATGAAAAAATACTCAAACGAAAGAGGATCGCTGCTTCTCAAGACAGCCTTTGCCATGATGGTGGCAGGCTTGCCAATGCAGTATGCGTCAGCAAGTGGCAATCCTGCTCCTAATGCCTTGACTCAACAACAGGGCATTTCTGTGCACGGTACAGTCACAGACGGCACAGGCGAACCCCTCATCGGCGTTAGCGTCGTTGTGAAGAATGCCAAAGGTCTCGGCGTAGTAACCGACATCGACGGTAACTATAAGATTAATGTGAGCGACAAAAATGCCGTTCTCGTGTTCTCATACATCGGCTATACGCCGCAGGAAGTGACCGTGGGCGGACGCTCGGCAGTCAATGTTGTGATGAAAGACGAGAGCAGTGTGCTCAAGGAAGTGGTCGTAACTGCCATGGGTATCAAGCGTAAGGAGTCGTCATTGACCTACGCAACTCAGCAGGTAAAGGCCTCCGACCTTAACCGTGTGCAGGACCCCAACGTGGCAAACTCACTCGAAGGTAAGGTTTCCGGCGTTACTATCACACCTAGTGCAGGTGGTGCCGGCGGTGCTTCCAAGATTATTCTCCGTGGTAACAAGTCAATCCTCGGTTCGTCAACACCTCTTATCGTTGTCGACGGTGTGCCTATGAGCAACAGCACCCGCAACCAGATTACCGACGCAGCAAGCATCGGTTACAACGGACAGTCAGAAGGAAGCGACCCGCTTTCAATGATTAACCCCGATGACATCGAGTCAATCAACGTCCTCAAGGGTGCCAACGCTGCCGCTCTTTACGGTTCCGCTGCTGCCAACGGTGTGCTCATGATTACCACAAAGAAGGGTCGTGAGGGTCGCCTCTCAGTGAATGTTTCATCCAACGTGACATTCGACAACCCGCTCACAACACCGAAGATACAGAACGTCTACGGTGCCGCCCTCAACGATGAAGCACACACTATGAGCAATTACAGCTGGGGTGACCGCATCGATTCACGCTCCAGTGACCAGCTTCTCTTCGAAGTTCCGATGTCTTCGGAAGGCAACTACGCAGGACAGACAAACACTGTTCACCTGCGCAACGTGGCTAAGAACGACCTCGATGACTTCTATCGCACTGGTGTAACGACCAACAACTCGGTGGCTCTCTCAGGCGGTACGGACAAGATGGACACCTATTTCTCTTACGGAAATTCGCACGCCAAGGGTATGCTTGAGCGCAACTCCTACAACCGTCACACCTTCTCGTTCCGTCAGAACTTCAAGTTCTGGAACCGTCTCGGCATCAATGTGTCAATGAACTACATCCAGGCCAAGACGAAGAACCGCCCCGGTGGTGGTACAGCGCTTAACCCAATCTTCCACATGTACACCATGCCCCGCAACGTGGACATCGATTACTATCGCAACAACTACGCCGTGGATGGCAAATGGATAAGCAACAACAACAAAATTTACAACAAGCAAAAGGGTGGCTATACATGGGTAAACGAAAAGGTTAACCTCTCCGGCATCCGTCAGGAATGGGCTATGCAGGAAAGCCAACAGAACAACCCGTACTGGCTTCTCAAGCAAAACAACAGCGTAACAAAGGACGACCGCTTCTTCGGAAACATTACCGCCAATCTCGATATCTATGACGGATTGAGCTTCCAGGCACGTATTGGACTCGACTTTACAAAGTCGGAGAGCGAGTCAAAGCGTTATGCTACGACTTGGTTGCCCGCAGGAATGGAAGACCGCGGACACTATTGGTGGAGCTACGGACGTACGACCGAAATCTACACCGACTACATGCTCAACTATAACAAGACATTTGGCGACTGGGATGTGTCTGCAACAGCAGGCTGGGTAGGCCACACCACAAAGGGAACAACCAACTCTGTGGACGCAAGTGCAACTTATGTGGACCCCTCCGGACAGATGATTTCTACCGAAGTGAACTGGTTCTCACCCTCAGCAGGCAGCAACGGCAACGGCTTGAGCACTTCTTCAAACTGGGATAAGGGTGCAGTCTTCACCGCACAAGTAGGTTGGAAGGAGATGATTTACATCGATGGCTCTTACCGTCAGGACTGGTATCGTGCCTTCCGTCAGTTTAAGGACAAGGGAACTCCCGAAAGTTACGGTTACTTTGGCTTTGGTGCCAACGCCATTATCAGCTCTTTGGCTAAGTTGCCGGAGTGGTTCAGCTACATGAAGTACCGCATTTCTTACTCTGAGGTGGGTAACTCTCTGCCCAACATCGTTTACCAGCAGGCTTCGAAGAACTATCGTACAGGTGCCATCACCGTTCCGCAGTGGGCTGACTTCAGCGACCCGCGTCCTGAGAAGACAGCTTCTTTCGAAACCGGTGTTGAGATGTTGTTCCTCAACAACTGCTTGAGTTTGGACCTCACCTATTATAATACTACGATGTCAAACCTTTACCTTGTGGGTTCAAATGCAAAGGGAAAGAGCATCCCAATGAACTCAGGTAAGGTGCGCAACCAAGGTGTTGAGGCTACCATCGGCTACGACTTCAAGTTCGGTCGCGACTTCCGTTGGAAGACTTCTTACAACATCTCTTACAACAACAACAAGATTCTTAAGACCGCCTATGACCCCGAAACGGGCAAGGAGAACACCATTGCAACCGACTTCGGTGGCGTGCGCGTGCTCTATAATGAAGGTGGTTCTATCGGCGACATGTATGTAACAGAGCTCCGCCGCTATACCGCA
>CAYXGN010000003.1:0-30118 GCA_964464505.1 uncultured Prevotella sp. | reverse complement strand
AGGCTGGTACAAGCTCACTTCTGACGGAGGTGTGCAGGCATACACAGAGTCCGACAAGAAGTACAGCAAGTATGTTGGCAACATGAATGCCAATTGGCAGATGGGTTGGACCAATACTTTCTCTTACAAAGACTTCACTTTGTCGTTCCTCATCAACGGTCGTATCGGTGGAAAGGTGCTTTCTTTGACAGAGAGTTACCTCGATGCACGCGGTCTTTCACAGCGTAGTGCTGACGCACGTCTTGCTGCCGAGGCCAACAATATCGTTGCAACTGAGTACGGCAATGTGCCCGGAATGGTGCTCGATGACGGTAGCAACCGCATCGTTCCTATCGAGGCTTACTACAAGAGCATCGGTGGAACGTCTCCAAATGCTGTTGACAACTACCTCTACAGTGGCACTAACTTCCGTCTGCGCGAGCTTTCGTTCGGCTACACTTTCCGCGACCTCTTCGGCCAGAACAAGAACCTTACACTCTCATTCATCGGACGCAACCTCTTCTTCTTCTATAAGGATGCCCCGACAGACCCGGATGTATCGCTCTCCACTTCTACCGGACTCGGCGCTTACGAAATCTTCAACATGCCTTCGTCACGTTCGTTCGGATTCTCTCTGAATGTAAACTTCTAAACCAACCAAATTCAATTTAAGGAGAAATATGAAAAAGACAAAAATATTATTCTTCGCGGCTCTGGCGTTCTCTGCGGTAGGTTTGCAGTCGTGTCTTGATTTCGACACGCCGTCAGACGAGTTTCAGAAGAACCAGTTTGTCGTGAAGCCGGCAACCGTTAAGGGTGCAGCCGACAACATCAACTATCTGAAAGAGATTTCAGAGGAAGGCTTCAACGAGGCTTATACAGCCCTCGAGAACGAGGGATACTTCGGTCAGGGCGTTTCTGCCATCTACTCAATGCGTGGTGGCAAGAACGGCGAGATGCCGGGAGAGCACGCTTATCAGCGTCAGTTTACCCTCGGTCCTGACAACTACGCTCAGTTCTCTATGGTGCCGCACTCCGACTTTATGTACGGAACTCTGTCTTACTGCTATTCTGTAAGTAAGGAGTTCAACGGCGGACCGGTGGGTCAGTTCACTCAAATGCAGAACTATATCACTCCCGCTCTCAACAACGGTCAGCTCGATTCAATACCTGAAGTGAAGGCACTCTACCTGTTGTTGTTCGACTATTCAGCCATCGAGGCAGCCGACCTCTCCGGTCCTCTGCCCTACAATGACTACAAAGCCAACAGCGAGTCGTCTCCTTTCACTTACGATCCCATCCGCACCATTTACTATAGTGTTGAAGAGCACATCGACACCATCGTTAAGTGCCTGAAGCATTTCGATGAGGAAGGCGCACGTCCCGACTGGTATCGTTCAAAGATTCACGAATTCTTCTACAGCTATCTGCCTTTGGCAAACTGGATGTATGACGAGAGTGAGACAATGGAACAGTGGTGGCGCTTCGCCAACTCCCTCAAACTCCGTATGGCAATCCACCTTACCAAGATTGAACCGGAGACTGCAAAGAAGTGGGCTGAGGAAGCTGTTGAAAGCGGTGTGATTGAGAATACCGACCAGGAGGTGGGTCTCTTCACCTTCGGCGTAGGTTTCCAGCACCCCCTTATCAACATCATCACTTGGAACGACACCAAGCTTAGCGCTTCGTTCGAGAGCCTTTTGATGAGTCTCGACCATCCTTACACACACTATCTGTTCACCAACAACACCGACCCTATTGCCAATGTAGGCAAGGTGGCAGGTTCTTCTGCTCCCAGTGTGACCGAAGCTAACTCCCGCATCGTAGGTATGCGCGAGGGCGTTACCCCGGGTATTGGACAGCAAGTGGGCTCCAACTCTTATGACGCTTTCAGCGCACCTTCAAAGACAGTGCTTGACGGTAACTTCCCGCCGCTCTATCTTATGAAGCTCTCCGAGGTTTGCTTCCTCCGTGCAGAGGGTGCTCTCCGTGGTTGGAACATGGGCGGAACAGCAAAGAGTTTCTATGAGGAGGGCATCCGTTATGCCGGACTCGAGGACCGCAACACCCACACTTACAACGACTATGAGAACCTCGTTGACGACTACATGCAGCGCGAGAGCCCAATCGATTACACTTATGTTGACCCGACGGGTAACACCCCCGACGTGCCAAGTGTAACAAAGATTGGCGTGAAGTGGAACGATGCACTCGACAACGAGACCAAGCTTGAGATGATTATCACACAGAAGTACATCGCAGCTTATCCTTACAGCTTCGAGCCTTGGGTAGATATGCGTCGTACAGGTTATCCGAAACTCTTCCCGGTGCTCAATCCTGAGAACGGCGACGGCAGCCTCAAGGCAGGCGACATCATACGCCGTATCCCATGGGCTTCCGAAGACCCGTCGACCATCCAAGACCTCCAGGACACAGGTATACCTAACCTTGGCGGTGAGGATGTGCAGGCAACGCGCCTCTGGTGGGACACCCAGGACAGCAACTTCTAAGCTGAATAACACATTATTATAATTAGAGCGGCGTGCCAATGAGGTGCGCCGCTCTTTTTCTTTGTTGCCCCTTCATGGTGTGTCGCGCGTGTTATGCAAAGGAGCCTCTGTAAAACCGTTGTGCAAAAAATCACTGTTTATAATTTGCGCAATACTTATAATTTATCTAACTTTGTAGCAATGATTTGCAAAGAGCGGTTAAAGCGATGACGTTTTGAGCGGTTTTTGCACATCATGGAAGCGTATTTTATTCATTAATTTTTTAAACTTAATACTAATAAACTTAGATTTATGAAGAAAAGTTTACTTCTTCCGGCACTCGCCCTGGCCTCCGTTTTGTCAGGATTGCCGACAGTTCAAGTTTGTGCTGCCACCGACACCACGGCTGATGCTTACGACTTCAGCGGTTTCGATGAGACCACAATCCTCAACCTCTTTGTTACCGCGGCAGAGAATGGCCGCAAGTATCCCACCGACGCCGAATGGGCAGCAGCCGGCATTCAGAAGTCTGACCTCGCGTTGTTCCGTTCGCATGTGCGCTGCAAGGAAATCCTTAGCCGCTCCAATCGCCTTATCCAGGACACCTATGAGAACCGCAATTTGTGGATGAACCTCCCAATGTGTAACGGTAAGGGTGCTGAGATGGGACAGCCCACGAAGTATTTCGACAGCGACGTGTTCTCCGTTTGGAACTACACCCGCATCTTCGGTTCATGGAACCACGGTCTGTTCCAGACCCCATCCGCATGGACTGACGCTGCCCACCGCAACGGAACCGACATGTTCAGCGGCATCAAATTCTTCGACACCACAGGTAGTGCAGGTCTCACAAGTACTGCTTGGCGCAACCTGATATCTACGAAGAACGCCGACGGCACATACAAATACGTTGACCCAATGATTAACATCCTGATGTATTTCGGTGTTGACGGCATAAACTACAACTGGGAAGACACTGGCTACAGCAACTCCGATGTTGTCGCATTCCATAAGGCTCTCTACAAGAAGGCAGCCGAAGTGGGCTTCAACAACTTCCACCTTGGACTCTACACTTCCCTTGCCGGTCTGACAACATCCAATGTCAACGCTCTGTATGGAAACTCTGAGGGCCGCACTTGCGACTTCTTCGGCAACTATTCAGGCGGCGACTTCTCCTATCAGCGTATGGACAACACCGGTAAGGTGGCCATTGCGGCTACCGGTTCTACCGATGGTGTGTACCAGGGCGTATGGATTGTGTCGTTCGACCGTTCCTGGAGCCAACTCAACAACACCGAGAATGCCAAGAAGGTAGGTCTCTGTCTCTGGGGTGAGCACTCTCAAAGCCGTTTCTGGAGTTACAACTACGGCGACGATGCTTACGACCGTCAGAGCAACTATCAGTATGTTCTCGAGCGCGCAGTGTCCGGCGGCAACCGCAATCCTCTTAACCGTCCGGAAATAAGCAATAGCGGCAACAACCTCGAACTCGAGGGAACAAAGGCTCCGCTTACCACCTTTGCAGGTCTCGCTTCATGGATTCCCGAGCGCACAAGCATCTACGGTGACCTGCCATTCGCTACACATTTCAGCCTCGGCAACGGCGACCGCTATGCTTACAAAGGCAAGAAGACAACCGGTTCGTGGTACAACATGTCCGCACAGGATGTCGTTCCCACCTACCGTTGGCTCGTTGTTAAGCCCGGAACACAGACTGTCAGCGACGACATCAGCGTTAAATTCGCTCACGAAGACCAATATATCGGCGGCTCTTGCCTCCAAATCACAGGCAAGGCAACATCCACTGGTGCCGATGTTGTGCTCTACAAAACCGAACTCAACGTCAGCGCAGGCAACCCCTACGTTAAGGTGGCTGTGAAGAACGGCAAGGACGGTGTCAATCCCTCTTCTCTTTATGTCATCGTTCAGAAGGCCGACGGCACATGGGCAGAGACTCCCGTGGGCGACGTTAACGGCAATACATGGCAGGAAAAGAAGATTGCTCTCAACGGAGTGTCGCAGAGTGACGTTATCAAGCACATCGGTCTGCGCGTCAAGGGTAGCGACGATGCTTACAAACTCCTTGTCGGCAAACTCGAACTCAACGACGATGTGAAGGCCAACCCGGCTCTCGTCAAGGACCTTGTTGTTGAGGTTAAGGAAGAGACAAAGTCTTCGTTCTCTCTCCGCCTTAACTGGAACGTCGATGCAACAGTAGGCGAACGCGCTGCATGGGACTTCATTTTCAACGACGAAGCAAACATCGACCACTTCGAAATTCTCTATAAGAACGGCGAAAACGGACGCGTTTCGGAAGTGGGACGCACCGCTTCGTGGGCTACTTACATCCCCGACATCCTCTTCGACAGCGAGAATGACGACCCGTACATCGGCGTTCGCTCCGTATCCACCGACCTTAAGACTTACTCTCCCACTGAGTGGGTACACGTGGCACGCGGAGAGCAGGCTTCGCTCCCGACACGCGAGGACGACTCTTACGGCATCAGTGAGATGAACCCCGACTGCGACGGTGCCGACATAGCACGCCAGCAGCGTTATGTTACCGACGTGACAACAACAGGAGCCGACCAAAACCTCGACTACCACACCGACCATCCAGTGGCTGACGGCACTCAGTATGACAACCAGACAGACAAGGTGCTCAAGGTGAAACAAGGTCAGACAGTCACCCTTAAACTCAAATGCTACGACACATCAGCACTCAGCCCTGTTGACGGTCTGCGTTGGTGCTTCGCCGGAGGTTGGGTAGACCTGAACGGTGACCATACGTTCAACGCCTCCGACATCGCCGATGACCCCGCCAACGGTGAGCGTCTGTTCTTCCTCGGAACTCTTCGTGCCGACACACCTTCGTTCGAGACAGATGGCATCTCCTGCACATTCACAATTCCTAGCGATGCCGTTACCGGCAAGAGCCGCCTCCGCATCGTCTTCTCTGACGCTTGGTTCCAGGGCGACTTCCTGCCCACAGGCCTCCACAACAAGGGCTTCTCAATGGACTTCGGAGTGGAAATCACCGGTACAAATGCTGAGCGTCAGGGCCCGGCAGACGTACACGACCAGGGCGTTGCCGACGAGCCTGAGCAGTTGAGCGGCAACATCACCGGCATCAACGCAGCCAAGGAAGGCCTCTCCAAGGTGGAGATGGCTGACGGCTCACTCAACTTCCAGAATGTGGACAAGGCTTGGGTGTACGATGCCAACGGTGCTTTCGTGCAGTATCTCGTTGCTCCCACCACTCTGCCCACCAATGCTTTGGCAAAGGGTGTTTACCTTGTTAAGATGCAAGAGGGCAGCGTCATCCGCTCACAGAAAGTGGTTGTGAAATAAGAACAAGTTTTTTAATAATTCATAGATAAGGCTTTGGCCGGGCTTTCCCCTATGTGAATAGAGGAAGGTTCGGCCTTGCTTTTTTACATATTTTCACTAAAATAAGTCTTCAAAAAAGTTCGACTTGAACTCCCATTCTAGAAGTTTGAAAGCCCCCGAAAATGGGTTTGCAGGCCAAAGGAGGCTCCTTTGAAATGCAAACAAGGCTTGTTTGAAGTGTAAAAGATACTTCTTTGGGGTGGAAAACATACTTGTTTCGGGTAGAGAAAACGCTCCATTCGGTGTGCAAACAACGTGTTTTCTGTGAAAAAAGTACGCTTTTGCCATCAAAGTATAGCGTTCTTGCAGTCCAGACATTGCACACTTGCGCCTTCAACGCATCTAAATCGTTGTCCCATAATATCTCCAATGCTGCACGCTCTAAACGCGAAAATTTTCGACCAACACCGCATCTGGTAGAAAAAATCGCGAAATAGCGCGTTAAAAAGTGTAATAATAACAAAAGAAAAGTGTAATTTTGGGGTTGTGATGTGTGCAAAAGTCGAGGGTAATCGTAGTAGGCGCGAATCACCGAGGCGCGCCCGTTGCTAGACCAGCAAATCTCGCCCCGACGGGGCAAAAGCCCCCAGCCCAGGGCAGCGCCCTGGGTTTAGCAGCCGTGTGGTAGGTACGCCCTGAAAGGGCAAAAGCATAACTCCAACAATGCTTTTGCCCTTTCAGGGCGTTATTTGCTGTTGTACGTTTACCCGGGGCGTTGCCCCGGGCTGAGAGCAGGTTGCGCTTTCAGCGCGCAGTATGTTCGTTGACGGTGTCGTCGAGCGAGGACGCTCGACCTCCTATGAATGTAACGCTACTCAAAGGGCGCGTCTCGGCGATCCGCGCCTACTATGGTTTGCCATGGTTCTTGCGTTAATAAACCTCCAAAATCATGCGAATTGCGCCAAAAAGTCATTCTTTGGGCTTGCGATTGTGCGTGTTTCAGAAAAAATTAGTAAGTTTGTAGAAACCTAAAAGCAGTTATTATGGCAAAAGCATACGAATTTCTTGCCGACGGCTTCGAAGATATCGAAGCTCTCGGTCCTGTGGATGTACTGCGCCGTGGCGGTGTGGAAGTGGTGACGGTTAGTCTTGGCGACACCCTCGCGGTGACCTCGGCGCATGGCGTGGAGGTGAAAGCCGATGCCCTTTTCGGCGATGTTGATTTCGAGGATGCAGCCCTCTTGCTCATCCCCGGCGGCATGCCCGGAGCGCAGAACATCGACAATCACGAAGGCGTGCGGCGTGCTCTCGCGGCTCAGCATGCCGAAGGCAGACTCATTGGAGCCATCTGCGCGGGTCCGATGGTGCTCGGACACCTCGGCATCCTTGAAGGAAAGCGGGCGACATGCTATCCCGGTTTCGAGAAAGAACTTATGGATGCCACCTACACCGCAGCACCTTTCACTGTCGACGGGAACATCATTACGGGCAAAGGTCCGGGTGCAACGCTCGCCTATGCCTACGCCCTTTTGGAGCAGTTGAGGGGCGAGCGCGTGGCAAAGACAGTGCGCGAAGGCATGATGTATGAGTGATTTCGCGACGCAAACGGAGTAATTTGACGCACGAAGAATGGACATCCTCTCCCAAGACATAATGTATCTGCCCGGCGTGGGACCCCACCGTAAGGAGTTGTTCAGCAAGCATCTGAACATCAACACGTGGGGCGACCTGCTGGAATACTATCCTTACAAGCACATAGACCGCAGCCGCATCTACGCCATCAGCGAGATTTCGGGCGACATGCCTTTTGTGCAACTGCGCGGACGGATACTCAGTTTCGAGGAGTTTCAGATGTCGCCGCGCAAGAAGCGGCTTGTGGCCCATTTCTCAGACGGCCGCAATGTTGTCGACCTCGTGTGGTTTCAAGGCATCCAGTATGCCATCAACAACTACAAGGTGGGCGAGGACTACATCGTATTCGGGCGTCCCGCGGCTTTCGGCGGACGCTACAACATAGCCCATCCCGACATAGAAAAGGCTGCCAACATACAGCTGTCGGCGATGGGAATGCAGCCTTATTACATCACCCCCGAGGCATTGAAGAAGCACAACCTCAACTCCCATGCCATCGGCAAGTTGATAAAGACGCTGCTTTCGAAACTCACCTCGCCTCTGGAGGAGACCCTTCCGCCGTTCATCACCAACAGGCTTCACCTCGTGTCGCGCGATGTCGCCATGCGCAACATCCATTTCCCGAAGAACACCCACGACATGCAGAAGGCGCGCGAACGCCTCAAATTCGAGGAACTCTTCTATGTGCAACTCAACATTCTGCGCTATGCCAGCGACCACCGGCGCAAGTATCGCGGTTATATATTCAATAAGGTGGGCGACACCTTCAACACCTTCTACCGCCACAACCTGCCCTTCCCCCTCACCGGCGCACAGAAACGCGTGATGCACGAGATTAACAACGACATGCGTTCGGGTCGCCAGATGAACCGGCTCTTGCAGGGCGACGTGGGCTCGGGAAAGACTCTTGTGGCGCTGATGTCGATGCTTCTCGCCCTCGACAACGGTTTTCAGGCGTGCATCATGGCTCCCACGGAAATCCTTGCCGAGCAGCATCTCGCCACAATAAAGGCATTTTTGAGAGACATGCCCGTGCGCGTGGAGTTGCTGACAGGCGTTGTCAAAGGCAAGAAACGGCAGGAAGTGCTCGACGGACTCATTGCCGGCAGTGTCGACATCCTCGTCGGTACGCATGCCGTGGTGGAGGAAACGGTGCAGTTTGCACGCTTGGGTCTCGCCGTAATTGACGAGCAGCACCGCTTCGGGGTGGCACAGCGCGCCAAACTTTGGGCAAAGAGCGCAAACCCGCCGCACATCCTTGTGATGACGGCAACGCCCATTCCTCGCACGTTGGCAATGACAATCTATGGCGACCTCGATGTGAGTGTCATCGATGAATTGCCTCCCGGACGCAAGCCCGTACACACTTTGCACAAGTATGACAACCAACTCACGAGCCTTTATCAAGGCATCCGCCAGCAGATTAACGAAGGGCGGCAGGTCTACATCGTCTTCCCCCTCATCAAGGAAAGCGAGAAGATGGACTTGAAAAACCTCGAAGACGGTTTTGAAACACTCGTTGAGGCATTCCCGGAATTCCGTCTCAGCAAGGTGCACGGAAAGATGAAGTCGAAGGAAAAGGACGAGGAGATGCAGCGGTTCGTGCGCGGCGAGACTCAAATCCTTGTGGCGACGACAGTCATCGAAGTTGGAGTGAATGTGCCGAACGCCTCCGTCATGGTCATCCTCGACGCCCAACGCTTCGGCCTTTCACAGTTGCATCAGTTGCGCGGACGCGTGGGTCGCGGTGCCGACCAGAGCTATTGCATCCTCGTCACCAACTACAAACTCACGCAGGAGACGCGCAAACGCATCGACATCATGTGCGAGACCAACGACGGTTTCCGCATCGCCGAAGCCGACTTGAAACTCCGCGGCCCCGGCGACTTGGAAGGAACGCAGCAGAGCGGCATCGCCTTCGACCTCAAAATAGCCGACATCGCACGCGACGGGCAACTCGTACAACTCGCACGCGACGAAGCACAGAAAATCATCGAAGCCGACCCCACATGCCAAAGTCCCGAATACGACATGCTCTGGCGGCGGCTGCGCGAACTCCGAAAGACCAATATCAATTGGGCGGCAATAAGTTGAAATCGCCCCAAAACACGGCGTTCCAAATAGCAATGAAGCACAACGCACAACGCGTTAAATGGCTGTAAAATGCTTAAAAACACCACGTTGCAATGCGGTTTTGTGTTAAAAAGTGAATAAAAACTGTTAATAAGGCATTGTGTTTCAAATATTTTTTCTTACCTTTGCAAATAGTATGAACGGATGTTGAATGCTTTTTTCGTCCAACGCCGTTTGACCTTTTGAAGGAGCAATAGACTTGCTCCGCTTGGTAAAGACCTTAAAAAGATGAATTTTATAAAGACAATTAAGACATTAACACTTTCCTTGCTGTTCGCTATCCCGGCTTCCCCGGCGATGGGTCAAGACTTGCTTGCACGTCAGGCTCCCGTCGACAGGAAGATGAAGACAGTGGACACAATAATGCTTCGCAACATATTGGAGCGCGAAGAAGCCGAATCCCCCGCAGGAGAACTCTATGAAAACTGGGACAACAAGTATGCACACCGTGCCACAACGCTTCCCGAAACATTCAAAATAGACCTCCGCCACTTCTGCATGCCTACCACAAGCCGCGTCATCACAAGCAATTTCGGTTCGCGTTGGGGTCGCAAGCACAAGGGACTCGACATAAAAGTATATATCGGCGACACCATTCGCGCCGCTTTTTCGGGCAAGGTGCGCATCGTGAGATATGAAGGTAGCGGCTACGGCAAGTACATTGTCATCCGTCACAACAACGGACTGGAGACCATCTACGGTCACCTTTCAAAGCAATTGGTAAAGGAAAACGAAGAAGTTCGCGCTGGCGATGTCATCGGTTTGGGCGGAAACACAGGCCGAAGCACCGGTTCCCACCTCCATTTCGAGACCCGTCTGTGTGGCGTTGCCCTCAATCCCGCACTCATGTTCGACTTCCGTGCGCAGGATGTGACGGGCGATTTCTACGCCTTCAACCGCGATACGTATGAGAAAGAATCTGCCACTGCAAGCCGTTTGCGCGGCAAACCCACTGGCAGCACGACTGCAACAGCCGACAACAGCGGTGACTTCGGTGAGAACAACCGCACCACCAAGGCTCCAAAATCGGAGATGCAGTATCACAAAGTGGCCAAGGGCGACACACTGGAGAAGATTGCCCGCCGTCGCGGCGTGACCATTGACGACATCTGCCGTCTCAACAACATAAAGCGGACGACACGACTTCGTCCCGGACAGATATTGCGCTATTCGTAAGAAAGCGCTCAATTACGCCTTTTCAAGAGTATTACACATAGTTATTTTTAGTTAGTGCGCGGAGTTGAAGATGTGAATCTTTGCTCCGCTTTTTTATTGTCCGGCGGTCAGTTTTTGTCGGCGAGGTAGCGGTAAACGTACACCTGCATTAGCGGATGAAGCAATGCCCGCACCAGAGCCACGGGGTCTTTCTCGTAGGAAAAGAATAACGTGTGGCGGTAGCGCACATACATCCGCATCACGCCCAACAGCGCACGGAAGCCCCTTCTGCTCTCGTTTTCAAGCAGCCGGATGCCGTCTTTGTAGATGACGGTGCCGGCATTGATGTGGCGGAGGAAGTCGAGTCTTACGCTGAAATGGCGCGCCATGAGGGGCTTTATAGTGCGATAGTGGCGCAGTCCGAACATCATCATACTCAGAGCGTTGCTCCCCCGGCGCTCGCGCTTGCTGTCGCGCTCCACGAAAGAGGCTGCCGCGGCATAGCGACGCTGCCTCACCAGCACCTCGTCCAACAAAACGATGCTGTCGAAAGCGGCTGCCGTGGTGCTGAGGATGACATCATAAAGAGTGTTCGAATAGATGTCGGGGCATTGCGATGGGGTGGGGACGGCATCGAGAAGCGTGCGCCGGAACATCTGACAATGACCCGCAATGGAAGAATAAAAGAGTCGGATGAGGTCGCAGGAAGGCCTGCGGCGGTCGTAAGGCAAGTCTCCGCCGCCCTCGGCGAAGGGTACGGAGCGGCACGCGCACATCATGTTTGAGCCGATGGCAAGCAACTGGTGCGAGAGTTTCTCGGGCAGCCAGAGGTCGTCCTGGTCGCTGATTGCTATGTAGTCGCAGCTTGCTTTGCTCATGGCGGAGAAGAAATTGGCGTTTATTCCCTGCCTCGCCGTGTTGCGGAAGATGCGGAAGTCCACGCCCGCCGGGGCTTTCCGGGCATACTCTTCGAGCAATTCGGGAGTGCCGTCATCGGAGCAGTCGTCCTGAATGATAATCTCGTTCGGGAGCAGAGTCTGCGCGAAGATGGAGTCGAGTTGTTCGGCGAGGTGACGGTTCTTGCCGTTGTAGGTGCACATCACCACCGAAATCGTTTTGCTTTCAGCCATTACCTTAATATTAAAGAGGTGGGTTTGAAAAATCGTTTTGTCATATTTCAGAACCCACCGGGTGCACAAAGGTAAGCTTTTTTTGAGCAAAACGCCCGTCAATCTCGCGTTTTTTGTATAAATTTGCAACACAAGTGGCAATGCCGTCAAGGCGTTGCCGCGAATGCAAACAATCAAGAACGCATGCCAAAGTTGCCTTACACGACGGATGTCGCCGTCCTCATCATCTTCTTCAACCGTCCCGACAACCTGCGGGCGGTGTTCTCCCAGGTGCGCCAGGCACGCCCCTCCCGACTCTTTCTCTATCAGGACGGACCGCGCGGCGAGCACGATATGGAGGGCATCAACGCCTGCCGCGAGGTGGTGAGCGACATCGATTGGGAGTGCGACGTGCAGCGGATGTATCAGGAAAAGAACTTCGGCTGCGACCCGTCGGAGTATATCTCGCAGAAATGGGCGTTCTCCCTGGCCGACAAGTGCATCGTTCTGGAGGACGATGATGTCCCCTCTCTGTCGTTCTTTCCATTTTGTAAGGAGATGCTCGACCGTTATGAACACGATGAACGCATTGGAATGATTGCCGGATTCAACTGCGAGGAGACGGCGAAGGGCATTGATTCCGACTATTTCTTCACTTCCGTGTTCTCCATTTGGGGCTGGGCTTCATGGCGGAGAGTGGTAGACAAGTGGGACAACACCTACGCTTTCCTCGACGATTCCGTTGCCTTGAGACAGCTGAAGGGCGTTATGCGGCAGAGGAAAGTGTGGCGCGAGATGCTCAGAATGTGTTCCGACCACCGCCAGTCCGCCAAGGATTATTACGAAACGATATTTTGGAGCACGATGATAATGAACGGTTATCTTGCCGTAATGCCCACGCGCAACATGATAAACAACCTCGGTGCCACCGCCGGCAGCACTCATTACACCGGCAGTCTTGCCACCATGCCGCGCCGTCTGCGCCGCCTCTTCACCATGAAACGCTTCGAGATGGACTTCCCTCTACGCCACCCGCGCTATGTGATAGAGGATGTGGGGTTTAAGAATCAGGCTTACCGCACCTACGCTTACGGTCATCCGCTCATCAAGATAAGCCGCTCCCTTGAGGAGTTGGTGCTCAATCTGCGCTACGGCAACTTCTCCGTCATCGCCAAAGCCATTGCCAATCGCATAAGAAAGACACTCGGAATGACGCGCCACCAATAGTCGTCCGCGCTCCGCCAAAGCCTTGCCAGCCAACCGGTGAGAGCGGAAAGGACAAAAAATCAATATCGATGAAACGAACAAACATCATACTCCTGCTTTGCGTCGCAGCCCTCCTTGTGGCGTGCTTCGTCAGCATTTTGAAAGCATAACTATGAGCATAACAATACGAACCAATGCCAACACGCTCTCGTTCGCAACGCGCGACACCGAGCACGGCAACGACATCATCTTCGAACCCTATCAGGTGAAGTCGGGCATCAACATCGCTGCCAACCTCCGCCAAGCCTTCGGCAACAGCCCGTTGCTGGCCCTTGGCCATCGCCGCGCCACCGTTTTGATGGACACTCCGGTGATGCTTGTGCCCACGGAGGAGTTCGACGAGACGGCAGCGGCACTGCTCTACCGCCAGGTGAACACTCAAACCGAAGGCGATGGAGTGAAGTGGCACGCCGTGACGGGGCTTAACACGGTGGCTGTCTACGCCGTGAACAATGACCTTCAGACCGTCCTTGCCGACCATTTCGCCGAAGTGGTCTATCTGCCGCTTATGCAACCGGTGTGGCGGCATTTCTTCGGCATGAGTCACGACGGGCTTCATCGCCGTCTGTTCTGCTATATGCACGACGGCCGACTCGACCTCACCGCGTTCCATCGCGACCGCTTCTGCCTTAACACCGGCATCACTGTCACCAACGCCGATGATGCCGCTTACTTCATTCTGAACGCCTGGCAGCAACTCGCCATGCAGCAATCCTCCGACATCCTCGTCGTGGCTGGCACCTTGCCGGGCCGCGACCATCTTCTCACGGAACTTCGCCGCTTTGTCGGCGACATCAGAGAAGCCGACAACTACAGCGCGCGCAATGCCAAAACCGATGCTGGCAGCGTGGACATACCGTTCGACCTGCGACTGCTTTTCAACTCTTCACGATGAGAATAATAACTGGAAAATATAAAGGGCGCCACTTCGACATCCCGCGAACGTTCAAGGCGCGCCCCACAACCGACTTCGCAAAGGAGAACATCTTCAATGTGCTGAACGGCTACATCGACCTCGACGGCGCAGCAGCCCTCGACCTTTTCGCCGGCACAGGAAGCATCTCGCTCGAGATGTTGTCGCGCGGTTGCTCGCCCGTGATAAGCGTTGAGGCTGACCGCGAACACTCCGCTTTCATCCGGCAGTGCATGCAGAAACTCGCCATCACGGACAATGTGCTCATCCGTGGCGACGTGTTCCGCTTCATAAAGAGTTGCCGCCAGCAGTTCGACTTCATCTTTGCCGACCCTCCATACGCCCTCGCCGAACTGCCAAAGGTGCCCTCTCTCATTTTCGAACACGGTTTGTTGAAGCCCGACGGTGTCTTCGTCTTCGAGCATGGCAAGCAGAATGATTTTTCTTCCGACCCCCATTTTGTGGAGCACCGCGCCTACGGCAGCGTGAATTTCTCAATATTCCGCAACGCATAACGGCAATGTCGCACAAAATAACTACATTTGCATAAACATTAAAACACCCTTGAACGATATCACACCGCAATCGAAATGAAAAGAAACATAGCCGTCATACTTGCCGGAGGAGTGGGTTCCCGCCTCGGCATGTCAATCCCAAAGCAGTTTTATAAAGTAGCAGGCAAGATGGTGGTGGAACACACCATCGAGGAGTTTGAGCGCAATAGGCGCATCGATGAGATAGCCATCGTGTCCAACCCGATGCTAATCAGTGAGTTTGAAAACATCGTGCTGCGCAACAAATGGCGCAAGGTGAAGAAGATATTAAAGGGCGGTAAGGAGCGTTACGACTCCTCGTTGTCGGCGCTGCAAGCCTACGCCAACGAGGATGTCAATCTCATCTTCCACGATGCCGTGCGCCCCTTGGTGAGCCAACGCATCATCGACGATGTCATAGATGCCCTTGCCCACCATAAAGCCATTGATGTTGGCATCCCCTCAGCAGACACCATCGTGGAGGTGGAGGATGATTATATCACCCACATCCCCACACGCTCGCGGCTCCGCCGGGGTCAGACTCCGCAGGCATTCAGCCGCGATGTGATAGCAACGGCATACGAGCGCGCCCTCAGCGACCCCAATTTCACTACCACAGACGACTGCGGCGTGGTGGCGCGCTATATGCCTGAGGAACCCGTTTTTGTGGTAAGGGGAGAGGAAAGCAACATGAAACTCACCTACCGCGAGGACACTTACATGATGGACAAACTCTTCCAACTGAAGAATACGGAACTCTCTGACGGCGCGATTCCATCGGGAGCATTCCGCGGCAAGGTTGCCGTGGTGTTCGGAGGGAGTTATGGCATCGGCAAGAACATAATGGAAATGCTGCAGCAGGACGGCGCGAAAGCCTACTCGTTCTCGCGTTCTGCCACCCACACCGATGTGGGACAGCGCGATGATGTGGCTAAGGCTCTGGCGCAAGTAAACGAAAAGGAGGGACACATCGACTACGTTGTGTGTACCGCCGGAATCTTGAACAAGGAACCATTGGCATCGATGGACTACGCCACCATACAAAAAGCCGTGCAGACCAATTATATGGGTACGGTGAATGTGGCACTCGAAGCCTATCCCTATCTGCGCAAAACGGAGGGCAAACTCATCTTCTTCACCTCGAGCAGCTATACCCGAGGGCGTGCCTTCTACAGCATCTACTCTTCCACAAAAGCCGCAATCGTCAACTTTGTGCAGGCTGTTGCGCAGGAATGGGACACTGACGGAATCAAGATAAACTGCATAAATCCGGAGCGGACAAAGACTCCTATGCGCCAACAGAACTTCGGAATAGAACCCGACGACACCCTCCTCATGCCCGAAAGAGTGGCAGAAGCCACGCTGCGCACACTCGTCTCCGACTGCACAGGTCAGGTGATTGACGTGCGACGGAAATGATATGACAGGCTAAAACCCTAACAAACAATGTCTTATCTCGAACAATTCAAACAGCAACAGTTGCGCCGCGCACAACTGAAACAACTCTCCATACTCGAAGAAATAGACCGCATCTGCCAGAAATACGGCATCACCTATTGGCTCGATGGGGGTTCGTTGCTCGGCGCTGTACGCCACGGCGGTTTCATTCCGTGGGACGATGACATCGACATCGCAATGCCTTTGGCCGACGCGCAACGCTTCATCGCGATAGCACCGAAGGAACTCCGCCAAGGACTTGTGCTTCAGACACCCGCCACGGAGCCTACGCGCGAACCTATTATTAAAGTGCGCGACCTCAATTCGTTCTATGTCGAGGGCTCGGAGGACTTCTCTTTGCCTTACACCAAAGGGCTCTTCGTCGACATATTCCCATTCATCGACTATCCCAACGTGTCAGCACGGTTCTGCAAGAAATATGGCAAAGGCATGTCGAAGTGCCATTCCATTCTTCATCATTCGCATCGTTACTCGTGGAGAGCCGTTGCCGAACTGTTCTATTTCGGCGCGAAATACGCCCTCTACTCGCTTTTGTGGAAAGCCGCTTTCGCCTTCCTCCGTCACGACACATACATCTCCAACGTGCTAATTAACAACGGATACGGCATTATGCACCGCAAGGATAGCGTCTTCCCGATAGGTAAAATAGAGTTTGAAGGAAGGGAGTTCGCAGCCCCGAATAACCCCGATGCCTACCTCACCGACCTCTACCGCAACTACATGGAAATGCCGCCGAAAGAGAAACAAAAAGTGCATTCTGTGTTCATCTTGCCCGAACTGATTGCGGAAAAAGAGCGTTAAATATATAAAAAACATTCGCTTTACGTTGCCAGTATGACGGGAAATGCGTAATTTTGAGCCACTCTTCACACACCGTTGCCGCAAAACTGCGCTTCGGGGGAGTGGAAACAGATGACTCTCAAACTATAATCTGTTGAAAGAAACAACTTAAAACGGATTTTCAATAAGACGAGAATAATATAAAATTTTTACTTAAACTTAAACAAATCAACAAATGAAACAGAGATTTACTCTTGTTGCTGCCGCACTGTTCAGCTGCTTGGTGGCAACGGCGCAGAGAACTCCGGAACACAATTACGACTTTGATACGAGTACGAATTGGGACAATCTCGCCTCTTTCTTTGATGCTTGGGAGGTGGGAACACCGCCTAACGGCATCTCGAAGATGAACGATGAGTTCTTCATTTCACGCCAACGTCCATTGGCACGCATTACCGATGGCGACTATCAGGTGCAGGCAAACGTACCCTCAGGACGCAAGATGCTCATGTGGGTGCCGCTCGATGACCCCACAAGTACATGGAAATCGCTCCCCCGTTATTGCTTCGAGGGCGACAACTTCTCTATGTGGCAGTACATCAACTGTCACGGAAACTGGACCGCACCATGGCTCCGTGTGACCGCAGGCATCAGTGATGCAGCAGCCAAAAACGGTGTCACCGTGGGTAGCGTAATGTCTATTCCATGGGCACAGTCAGTGAACTTGACCAACTCCGACAGCTATTCAAGGCGCTTCGCAAAGCTCAGCGAGAAGAACACCGACGGCACTTTCAAGAACAGCTTGAAGTTGGCCAAACTCATGAAATACTATGGCATCAACGGACTTGGAGTGAACTCGGAGTTCACTTCCAACGCCACCACGATGAAACAATTGATGGCTTTCTTCGTTGATGTGCACGAAAAGGCAGAGTCAATAGGCTGGAAATTCGAGGTGCAGTGGTATGATGGCACCAACTATTACGGCACTATCTCCTTCGACCAAGGCTTGACCAACAGTAATAAGATGGTCTTTGGCGTTGGTGACGCAATCTCTGTGGACCAGCTTTTCGCCAACTACAACTGGTCATCAAGCGTTCTTTCGCAGACTGTCACAAATGCAAAGGCTTGGAACCGTGACCCGTACGATTACTATGCAGGCTTCGACATCCAGGGACGCGCATTCCAAAACAGCAACTGGCAGGCTCTCATCGACAACGAAATCTCCGTTGGTTTCTGGGGCGCCCACTCTCAGAGCCTCCTCCATCAGAGTGCTACCGATGACGGAACTTCCGATGTTGCCATCCAGAAGGCATATCAAAAGAAACTCGAACTCACCTTCTCCGGCGGTAACCGCAACCCGGGTTTGCTTCCCGACGTGCGTACAAACGCCACTCTTAGCAATGCCGACTTGAAGACATTCCATGGTCTTGCGCGTCTGCTCACCGCAAAGAGTACCATCCAACAGGTGCCGTTCGTGACACGTTTCAACCTTGGTAACGGTCAGAAATTCTATAAAGAGGGTGCCGTTGCATTCGATTCCAAGTGGTATAACCTCTCCCTTCAGGACTATCTGCCTACATGGCGATTCTGGATTACGGACAAGAACGACGAGGTGACATCGGCTAACATCAACGGACTTATCAATGCAGAGCTCGTTTGGGACGACGCTTATACGGGCGGTTCAAGTCTCCAACTCAGTGGCGCAACGACTTTCTCGCGCGTGAAACTCTTCAAGACCATGCTCGAGACACAGCCTTCTTACGAACTCTCCATCGTCTATAAGCTCAAGAACGGTACTGCTTCAAAGGCAAAACTCTTCGTTGCTCTCAAGAACGATATTACCAATTACAAGGAGATTGCTATCCCCGCTGCAAAGAGCGCAGGTGCTTGGACGACCTTCACTACAACTCTTGACAAACTCGGACTCAGTGCCGGTGACCAGGTGGCAATGATTGGTATCGCCTTCGAAGGAACTGATGCCGACTACCAGATGAACGTGGGTGAACTCGCACTGCGCAATCCTGCACAGTCGTTCGGAACCGTTCAGCCTACCATTAAAGAGGTGGAAGTGCTCCGCGGACGTGCTACTTCGCTCGACTTCAAGATGCGTTACGCAAGCAAAGAAGAGTCTGGCGAGACCAAGACCTACAACGACGAAGTGGGAACATGGTATTATGAGATTTACTTCCAGCAGAAAGGCGAAGAGCCACAACTCCTCACTGCAACCGAATCATGGGCTGCTTACGTCATCGGCGCACCTATTAAGGCCGGCGACGAACGCAACTGCCGCTTCGGTGTGCGCGCCGTTTCTCCTGACGGAACTAAGGGTTCGGAAATCGCTTGGACCGACTATCAGGAAGTGGCATACGACTCTCAGAGCACATCGGTGGCTATCGACCGTGCCATTATCAAGCCAAACGAGACCTTCAAGGTGTACTATGAGGACGTGATGGCAGACCCGGCAAAGTCTTGGGAAATCATCGACCCGTCCACAAACAATGTCCTTGCTTCTGCAACCAACGCCACATCACTCACCACAAGCATCGCTAAGGTGGGCGTTTATGACCTCCGTCTCGTCACCTCCGACGACAAAACGATTGAAAACCACGGCTTCATCCAAGTGACACCGGAGTCCACCGGTGCCGTACCAGTAATCAATGACATCACAACCAACGCTTCCGGCACTGTTAAACAGAACGCCGAGGTGCAGTACACATTTACTGGTCGCAAGGGAGAAGGAAAGGTTTCGCGCGCTCTTCAGATTGCAGACCCGAACATGTTGTCTATTCCTGCCGCCACACAAACAGGTAAGGCCTACTCCATCGCATTGTGGTTCAAGGCCGATGCATTCATGCACGACAAGCAAGGAACTAACCTTATCAGCAAGAACAGCATCGCTGACAGTTGGCCACACAACAACTGGGGCGACCTTTGGGTGCAGATTCGTCCGGAATACAACACTCATCCCGCCAACGAAATATCGTTCAACACAATGGGATGGACGGCTCACGACAATCCGAAAGAAGACATGATGTCCACCGGTTACAGCGTACAGCCGGGCGTTTGGACACACCTCGTGGTGACTCAGGACGACGGAAACGTGCAGAAAATGTACTTCAACGGCAAGCGAGTAGCAGGTCCTCTTGTGGAGACCACTTCAACACGCCGTGAAGAACTCGGCCAGACCGACAGTCGAATCAAATGGTATGAACCTGCAAACATCTACATCGGCGGTGGCGGCGTGTACAAAGCCGGCTTCAACGGAGCCGTTGATGAGGTGCAGATATGGAACAAAGCCCTCACAGACGATGAGGTTCTGGAAGCCATGAACGGTTACTCCGACGACAATATTCCTGACGGTCTGCAGGGATACTACACCTTTGAGGAGATAAACTCGACTGGCGGATTCACCAACCATGGCAAGCTTGCCGATCAAGATGCCAAGATTGTAAGAACCGTTGACAGCGGTGGCGAGAGCACCTCAAGTGCATCTTACGTTCAGCAGACAGCTAACAACGACTTGCTTGGATATCCTGGCATCGCCGGTTCACTCGAAGTTAACACCACAGCGACATGGAACACCTACGATGCTAACGTCGTTAAGCAGGAAGGCGATGTGATAACTGTTTCCTATGAATACGGTGGCAAGAAGAACGTTGCCCTCACTTTGGAGAACCGTTGGGGCTCTGCCAAGATGGAGAAGACCGCTATTGTGGAAGTGGAAGGTCCTGAAGCAGCCATCGACAATGTTGAGGAAAGCAGCTTCTCAGTATATCCCAACCCATTCGTGGAGACTGTAAACTTCCGCTTTGCAGAGGGCGGCAACTACACAATCAATGTTGTTTCGTCCAACGGTGCAGTGCTTCAGCGCAGCAATGTTGAGGCAAGTGCAGGCCAGGTGGTTAATGTTGCTGTCACAGGCAAGGCTGGTCTCTACCTCATCCAGGTTGTCAAGGACGGCAAACAGTACAAGGCTGTAAAGGTTGTGAAGGAATAATCAGAATCACAACAAGTCATAAATAGAGGGGGCGCACCGCATGGTGCGCCCCCTTTTTTCATTCTTCTCTGTTGCGAAGATAAATGCAATGGCTCAGCAACGAAATTCCCTCTCTCCTTTTCCGATTACATAAAAATTTTCTATCTTTGCATAAATTACACCTTATCTTATTAAACATTTCACACGGATGACAGGCAAAAAGACATTGAGATTCGCAATCTTCGGCAATACATATCAGCCGAGTAAGTCGTCGTCGCTGGCAAAGATACTTTCTTTTCTGCATACCCGCAGCCACGAGGTGTGCCTCGACCGCCCCTTCTACGAGTTCGCTTTGCATGAGCACGATGCCGATATGAGTTTCGTGGGAGTCTTCGATGGCGACGATTTCAGTGCCGATTACGTCATCTCCATGGGTGGTGACGGCACCTTTCTCAACACCGCCACGCGCGTGGGGACGAAGGAAACACCTATAATAGGAGTGAATACGGGTCGCCTTGGTTTTCTCGCCGATGTCCTTCCGTCGGAAGTTGACGATGCCCTTGAGGCTGTAGTCCGCGGCGAATATCGCATCGAGACCCACACGGCGATACAGCTTGAGACCGACGGCGAGCCCATTCCGCAGTGCTGTTATGCCCTCAACGACATCGCAGTGTTAAAGCGTGCCGAGGCGTCGATGATTAGTATCCGCACCAGCATCAATGGGGAATATCTCGTGACCTACCAAGCCGACGGTCTCATTGTGTCCACTCCTACTGGCTCCACCGCCTATTCCCTCTCCAACGGAGGCCCTATCATTGTGCCGCAGACCTCCACTCTCTGTCTTACCCCTGTCGCTCCGCACAGCCTTAGTGTCCGTCCCATCGTCATAAGCGACGACAGCCGCGTGACACTCTATGTGGAGTCGCGCTCCCATAACTTCCTCGCTGCCATCGACGGGCGCAGCGTTACCCTCACCGAAGGGACGACACTCACCATCAGCAAGGCTCCTTTCGTCACGCGGATAGTGAAGCGCAACGACCGCCGCTACTTCTCTTCGCTGCGTGAAAAGATGATGTGGGGAGCCGACTACCGTCGCCGTTGAAATCCATTTTCCCCGAGTTTCCCACATAACGAAGACCAAACCAAAGCCAAACCTAACCGCCGCAATGCCTAAATTAAAGAAACTTTTCCACGTCCCGCCCACACGTTATCCCGCCAAAACCATAGTGAGATGGCTTTGGAGTGCATGGCGTGGCAACCGCGTTCAGGCTGCCATCAACGCCGCTTTGGGTCTTGTCGACGTGGCGTTGAGCCTCGGTCAGGTGTGGGCGGTAAAGCATGCCATCGACATTGCGTCGGGAGTGGTGTCCGGAAACATCTACCTTGCGGTGGGAATAATGGCTCTTCTCATCCTTGGCAACTTCGGTTGCAGCATCGCCTCAATCAGTGTGCGCAACATTCTTGGCGTGCGCTCGCAGAACTGGATGCAGCAACGTATGCTCGACCGCATACTCCGTGCCGAGTGGCGTGGCCGCAACAGCATGCATTCCGGCGACCTCATCAACCGTCTTGAGGGCGATGTGAACAACGTAATAGTTTTCCTGACGGAGACGATTCCCACCACTCTCTCCGTCGTTGCGCTCTTTGTGGGAGCCTTTTTCTGCCTTTTCTCGATGGACAAGTTGCTTGCCTGCCTGCTCATCATCGTCATTCCGTTTTTTATGTTGGTAAGCCGTTTCTATGTGGGGAAGATGCGTTACTTCACACGCAAGGTGCGCGATGCCGACAGTAAGGTGCAGAGCGCACTCCAGGAAGCCGTGCAACGCCGCATAGTGATAAAGGCTCTCGAGGCTCGGGAAGTGGTGGAGGACAATCTTGAACGCACGCAAAGCGTGCTGCGCCATAATGTAGTGCGCCGCACCCGCTTCTCCATTCTGTCGGGATTGACCATAAACATGGGCTTCGCCGTGGGTTATATGGTTGCCTTTCTATGGGCTGCCGTGCGCATGATGGGGCATACTCTCACCTTCGGCGGAATGACAGCGTTTCTCCAACTGGTAAATAAGGTGCAGAGTCCGGCACGCAGTCTCACCAAACTGGTGCCCGCTTTCGTGAGCGTTCTCACCGCCGCCGAGCGACTGATGGAGATAGAAGGCGTGCCGCTCGAGACTCAAGGCGAGTCAGTGCGGCTCTCCGCTCCGTGCGGAGTGCGCCTCGATGGCGTGTCATTCCGCTATGCCGACGGCGATGAGGATGTGCTCAGCGAGGTGTCGTTCGATTTCCGTCCGGGGTCGTGTACAGCCGTTTTGGGCGAGACAGGAGTGGGAAAGACTACGCTTGTGCGTCTCCTTCTGGCGTTGGTGAAGCCCACCGAGGGCGCCATAAAGATGTATGACGCTTCCGGCGAACACTCCATCACGCCGCTGCTGCGCTGCAATTTCGCCTATGTGTCGCAGGGTAACACGCTCATGAGCGGTACGATACGCTCCAATCTGCTTCTCGGCAACCCCGAGGCAAGCGAAGACGACATCCGCGAAGCACTCCATCAGAGTTGCGCCGACTTTGTGTTCGACCTCCCAAAGGGTCTCGACACGCGCTGCGGAGAGCAGGGTGGCGGACTCAGTGAGGGTCAGTCGCAGCGCATCTCCATTGCGCGGGCGTTGCTGCGCCGCTGCCCCGTGCTGCTGTTCGATGAGGCTACGTCGGCACTCGACGGTGCAACGGAGCGCCAACTGCTTCAAAACATCTTGAAGAACAATGCCCATACGGTGATATTCATAACCCATCGCCTCGCCGTTTTGGATTATTGCGATGGGGAAATAAGGTTGTAGAGCCCCTCCCAACCCTCCCCGCCGGGGAGGGCATTTTTATATGCAGGGTAACCATAGTAGGTGCACAATAAAATGAAAGGAGGCTTGTTCGATTGCCGAACAAGCCTCCTTTTGATTATTGTAATAATGCGGTTATTCCGTCAAAGCCTTATGGCACGAGGAGTTTTTTGCCGTTCACGACATACACCCCTGTGTGGAGTGTGATGTCACGGGTGCCTTCCACTGTGTCGGCGAAGACTACGCTCCCATTGGTGTCCACTACGTTGAGGCTCTGGGCAGACGGTGTGCTGACCACGAGTTTGCCTTTTTCAGCGCGCAGGGAGAGTCCGTTGGCGTTGTTCTCTGTCTCGCTGATGCCCACAGTGCTCTTGAAGAACGGTACGAAGCGGAGGTCGCCGTCAACCATTGAAGCAGGGATGGTGTACTCGTTGTTGGTGAATTCCGATGCGTTCACGGTCACTTCTTCCCACTGCTTGTTTCCATACAGCGATGAAGCACCTTCGAGGTTGTAGCCGTGACGAATCTTAACGTAGTCGAATTCGAATCCGGGAGCGGGCGAAGCCTTAATTACGAAGGCCTTGTTGAACGGTGTTGTCATTCCCGTTACAGCACTGTTGTCGGCGAGGAGGATGTCGCCATTGAGTCCGCCGCCGTTTTCTTCGGTAGCGCGGAACAGGTTGACGTTGGCGTTGTGGACATTGACACGCACGTCGACGATGACGCCACCGTTACTGTTAATGGGGTTGCCTGAAGTGGCATTACCGCCCGGGTCGACATTATCCCAGTCCACTTTGTAACGCAGACGATAGAAGCCCGGAGTCTGACTTGAAGGAATTGTGAACGCAGGAGCACTTGCACTCGGTGAGCCGCTCACATAAGAGCCTTCGCTTGTGTAGTTCTTGAAGAGCGAGTAACTCATCAGGTCGCCCATATCGGTGATGCCGTTGTCGTTGTAGCTTACGTCGAATGTGCCGTCATTGCCCTTGTCGAAGTAAACATAACCTGCCATCCAGCTGCCTGCGAAGCCTGCTGTCGGAGTGAGAGTCATGCCCGGAGTGGCGAGGATGGTGGTGCTCATGCAGTCCTGATAGAGCAGTCTGTCGCTCTGCTGGTTAAGGGAAACACTCTGAGTGTTGCCGTCGCTGTCCTTGAAGCTGAGGCTCGATGTGTAGCGGTCGTCGCGGGTCAGCTTCGTCGAGGTCTCATAGTTGATGGGGTAGGGAGTGCTCGAGAAGAACGGGTCGCTGCTTGTGCTGAGGATGATGTCGTCGATGTAGACGGCGTAGTCCTCGCTGAGATTGTGTGTCGACTCGCGGTCAACGACAACCAGAAGGTTGTAGATGTTGATGCCGTTGGCACCCGAGATTGGGAAGACGATGTCGCACCAAGCGTCGGCAGAGAGCTGGCTTGTCGGTGTGCTCCAGAACTGTTCTGTTGTCTTTGGCTGCCAAGGACGGTCGGTTCTGCTTCCAAGTCCGATGAGGAGGAGCGAACTTGCCTTTGGCGAATACATCTTGACGTGCACGTATTGTGTGCTCTTTGTCAGCGCGATGGGGTTGTTCAGTTCCACGAGTGCGCCGAAGGTGTTGCTGCCGAAGCGTGAACGCTGCACGCCGAGAATCTTCGAAGAGGTGTTGGGGGCATATCCCAGCAGTGCGTCTTCTGCTGTAAGGTGGTTGTTCACCACCTTGGCGTTGCCGGTGAGTTCGCCGGTGCGGAAGGGGGATTCAGCCCAAGTGTCATACACGCCCACCTTCTTGTAGCTGCTGGTAGACTCGAAATCACAGAGAGTGGTGTTCTGTGCCTGCATTGCAAGAGGCATCATGACCGCTGCAAGGCATATATATTTCTTAATGTTCATATTGTTTGCTTTTTGTTGAGAGGGTTAGTAAACAGAAAGGGTGTGGATGAGCGGGCAGGCCTTGCTGTCGTTGATGGTGATGCGTACAGCCTTTGCTGTGTAGCCGGTGCTATAGCTCGACGATGTGCTGCCGTTGAGAGGGATGATGCGCTTGTAGCCGATTGTAGTGGTGGCAATGTTGGAAGCGCGCTGAGTGAAGTTCACTCCGTCCTCGCTTGTCTCCACGGTGAAGCTCTTTACACGCTGTCCCAAGCGGATGTATTCCATCAGACTTACATAGTGAACGGTCTGGGCGTTGTCCCAAGTGAGGGTGATTGTTGCCGATGTGGTGCCGTCGTTGGTAGCCCAATAGGTGTCCTTGTTGTCGTCAATCATATTGGAGCCATCGTAGGTGCGGCTTGCTCCTTTCGTACGGGTCTCGCTTACTGTCACCTTAGCCGAGCGTGCAAGGTCGGTGCCGAGGCGTGTTTTCATCAGCGTGCCGAGCTCTTCCATGCGGCTTACTGTTGCCGATGGCAGTTCGCCGGTCTTGTCCGGGGGAAGGTTAAGGATGAAGGTTGCGTTGCGGCCAACGGTCTCGAGGTACATCTGGAAGAGTCTTTCAGCAGAGGTCACAGACTCTGATGACTTCCAGAACCATCCACCTGTTGTTGCCTTGGCATCGCTTTCGCCCGGATTCCATTTCCATCCGTTCTCGTCACCGGTCTCTGCGTCGCCCATAGCCCAGTTGGTCTCGCCAGCCCAACCGCTCTCGTTACCAATCCAGCGTGCTTCGCCTCCCACGCCCCACATCACACAGTTGGGGAGCAGGTTATGGATGGAGTCGCGCAGGTTAGGAATGTCGTAGTAGGTCTGTGCGTTGTCGATGGTGCGGTATTGCGTTGTGGTCTTGCTGCCATAACCGCCGGCATGGTCGCCACCGGTGGCTCCGTCGAACCACATCTCAAACTGGTCGGAACCGTACTTTGCCAACTCCACGCACTGGGGAAGGAACACCTTCTTTGCATAGTTGTCGGTGTAGTTGCCGTTACTGTCTGTCTCGCCCCAGTATTGGGAACTCAAATCCCACGGCGAGATGTAGAAGCCGTACTTCATGTCGAGCTCGCGTGCAGCGTCGGCGAAGTCCTTCGGGATGTTGGTCTGCTTGGCATAGGTGCTGGAGCACGACGAAACGCAGTGGGTTGTAGTCTCTGTTGGCCACAGACAAAAACCGTCATGGTGTTTCACCACAGCTATACCGCCCTTCATTCCTGCCGACTTGGCAGCGGAGAGCCACTGGTATGGGTTTGGCTTCTTCGTCGGGGCGAATGTCGATTCGTCCTCAGTTCCTGCGCCCCATTCCAATCCGGTGTAGGTGTCCATACCGTAGTGGAAGAATGCGTAGAACTCAGTCTCGTTCCATTTCAACTGCCGCTCCGATGGAACGGGGAATACTGGACGCGGCGTGTTGTCAGCATCTGTGATGCTTTCATTCACGAGTTGGAACTCGCTCTGTGCCTGCATAGAGCCGGGAAGGGCCACCGTCAGACACAAGGCGGATAGTAACAAAGTGATTTTTTTCATAGAATTTATTTTAGTATGGTTTGGTTAATCCTCTTTAAGTCGCTTCGCCGCCTGCCGTCAGTGCAAGTGGTGCGGTGTAAGGGAAATTGATTTGGTCGGCGCAAAGTTACTGCTTTTTTGTGGACTGGGCAAAGAAATGACGCAAAAAACACATTATTATATTATTATGGTGGGTTTTCGGGCAGGGCGCGGTGTGCACCATTCGCCGTTCAAAAGTTGCGCCTCGGAGATGCGCACCTACTGCGATTTGCATCTGAAAACATTTCCTTTTTTAACATATATTTGCTAAAATCGGACTCTAAAAAAGTTCGGCCTGAACTCTCATTCTAGGATTTTGAAACACCCCGAAAATGGGTTCGCACCCCAAACAAGTCTCCTTTGAAATGCAAACAAGCCTTGTTTGAGGTGCAAAAGATACTTGTTTGGGGTGCGAAAGATACTTGTTTGGGGTAGAGAAAACGCTCCGTTCGACATGAAAACAACGTGTTTGCGACGAAAAAAGTACGCTTTTGCCCTCAAAGTAATGCGTTCTTGCGGTCCAAACATTGCACATTTGTGCCTTTGACACATCTAAACCGTTGGCGCATAATGTCTTTATCGCTGCACGCTCTAAACGCGAAAAATTTCGAGCAACGCCGCACTCGGTCGAAAAAATCGCGAAATAGCGCGTTAAAATATGTAATAATAATTGAAGAAACGTATAATTTTGGGTTGCAAATCGTAGTAGGCGCGGATCGCCGAGACGCGCCCGTTGGAAGTTGAGGGGCGCACCTCGGCGATGCGTGCCTACTACGGTTACCATTGCAAATAATCTGTGAGGAGCGAAAGTCTGCCATTATGTCGCTAACAAACTGAATTATAATGACATAATGTCGCGTCTCGGATGTGGGCACATCGTTTGCGACTTGCCCTATAAACAAAAGAAAAAGGAAACGTAAAACAAAGAAAGGAGAACAACTTATGACTTTCGACAAATTCACAATAAAAGCGCAAGAGGCTGTGCAGGAAGCGGTGAACGTGGCGCAGCGCGGTGGGCAGCAGACCATCGAACCCATTCATCTGTTGAAGGGATTGATGACGAAGGCGAAGGATGTGACCACTTACATCTTCCAGAAACTCGGCGTGAACGGCGCGCAGATAGAAACCGTAGTCGACTCGGAGTTGCAGCGGTTGCCGCGCGTGCAAGGCTCCACACAGCAGTATTTCAGCAACGACATGAATGCCGTCTTGCAGCGTGCGCAGGACTTCGCCACGAAGAACGGCGACGAGTTTACGAGTGTCGAACCCCTATTGCTCGCCCTCTTGCAGGTAAAGAGTACGGCGAGCCGCATCCTTAAGGATGCCGGCATGACCGAGTCGGAGACCGTCAAGGCCATCCAAGAACTGCGGCAGGGACAGAAGATGCAGTCGCAGTCGGGCGACGACAATTTCCAGTCGCTCTCGAAGTATGCCAAGAACCTCGTGGAAGAGGCACGCCAAGGCAAACTCGACCCCGTCATAGGGCGTGACGACGAAATTCGCCGCGTGCTGCAAATCCTCTCGCGACGCACCAAGAACAATCCTATCTTGATAGGCGAACCGGGCACGGGTAAGACGGCAATCGTTGAAGGTCTGGCGGAGAGGATAGTTCGTGGCGATGTGCCGGAGAACCTTAAGGACAAGCAACTCTATTCCCTCGACATGGGAGCATTGGTTGCCGGTGCCAAGTATAAGGGCGAATTCGAGGAGCGACTCAAGAGCGTCATCAAGGAGGTGACCAATTCCGACGGACGGATAATACTCTTCATCGATGAAATCCACACTCTTGTGGGTGCCGGAGGAGGCGAGGGCGCAATGGATGCAGCCAATATCCTGAAGCCGGCGCTGGCTCGCGGCGAGCTCCGCAGCATCGGTGCCACCACGCTGAACGAGTATCAGAAGTACTTCGAGAAGGACAAAGCGCTTGAGCGACGCTTCCAGACCGTGATGGTGGACGAGCCTGACGAACTCTCGGCAATATCCATTCTGCGCGGACTTAAGGAGCGTTACGAGAACCACCACAAGGTGCGTATCCAGGATGATGCGTGCATTGCGGCAGTAAAACTGTCGGAACGCTACATCAGCGACCGCTTCTTGCCCGACAAAGCCATTGACCTTATGGACGAGGCGGCAGCGAAACTGCGCATGGAACGCGACTCGGTGCCGGAGGAACTCGACGAGATAACGCGCCGGTTGAAGCAACTCGAGATAGAGCGCGAGGCGATAAAGCGCGAGAACGACACCGAGAAGATAGCCCAACTCGACAAGGACATCGCCGAACTCCGTGATGAGGAGCGCGCCTTCCGTGCCAAATGGGAGAGCGAGAAAGGCTTGGTGAACAAGATACAACAGGACAAGCAGCAGATGGAGCAACTCCGTTTCGAGGCAGAACGCGCCGAACGGGAGGGCAACTATGAGCGCGTGGCGGAGATACGCTACGGCCGTCTGAAAGCGTTGGAGGAAGATATCAGCCGCATCCAGACACAGTTGCGCTCCACACAAGACGGCAACGCGATGATAAGAGAGGAAGTCACCGCCGACGACATAGCCGAAGTGGTGAGCCGTTGGACCGGAATCCCCGTCACACGGATGATGCAGAGCGAGCGCGAGAAACTCCTTCACCTCGAGGAAGAACTTCATAAAAGGGTCATAGGACAGGATGAAGCCATCCATGCCGTGAGTGATGCGGTGCGCCGTTCGCGTGCCGGACTGCAGGACCCGAAGCGTCCTATCGCCTCGTTCATATTCCTTGGCACCACGGGAGTGGGTAAAACGGAGTTGGCAAAAGCCCTGGCAGAATACCTCTTCAACGACGAGACGATGATGACGCGAATCGATATGAGCGAGTATCAGGAGAAGTTCAGCGTCTCGCGGCTCATCGGTGCGCCTCCGGGATATGTGGGTTACGATGAAGGAGGACAACTCACCGAGGCGGTGCGGCGCAAGCCTTACAGTGTCGTCCTGTTCGATGAGATAGAGAAAGCCCACCCCGATGTGTTCAACATCCTGCTTCAGGTGCTCGACGACGGGCGACTTACCGACAACAAGGGACGCACCGTCAACTTCAAGAACACCATCATCATCATGACCAG
>CAYXGN010000002.1:34011-43567 GCA_964464505.1 uncultured Prevotella sp. | reverse complement strand
TACTATCTTTGCACCCGGAAAGTATAATATAGTAGCTATGGACATTGTAAAAGTGATAAAAGCACAACGAAAGAAGTTGCATATATCCCAAAAGGACCTTGCGGAGATGGCTGATGTGAGCATCGCTACGGTCAAACAGATAGAGGCAGGGCGCGGCAATCCGTCGCTATCCACGGTGGAGAGCATAATGGAAGTGCTCGGAATGGAAGTGAGATATGAAGTTCGTCAAACTTTCTAACACAATGAAGTATGCGACAAGCGGAAGTTTTTTGCAATGACATAAAGGCTGGCATCATCACCGAAGAGCAGCCCGGCAGGAACTACACATTTACTTATGACCCTGCTTATCTGGCTGATGCCGACCACGACCCAGTGTCGGTGACGATGCCATTGAGGGAGGAGCCTTATCGGTCTACCTTCCTTTTCCCATTCTTTACCAATATGTTGCCAGAGGGAGCAAACCGAAAAGTGGTGTGCCGTTATTGGCGTTTGGACGAGACAGACTTCTTCGGTCTGCTCCTGAAAATCGCAACTTTCGACACCATCGGGGCCGTCACCGTAAAAGAAATAACACAATGAAGAAGATAGAAGTTTGCCCATCGACACTGGCATTGGGCTATGACACCTATTCGCCTCTTGCCATTAAGCGATTGTTTAACGGCAAGACGACGTCCCCTATCGTTGATTTTGAGATAGCGGAGATAAGTCAAAAGAGAGATGGTGACCATGCGATGAACCATACAAAACATTAAGCAGCTATGCCATCTCCCCAAAAACTTAACATGCGGCGCATGTACAATGCTTTCATCAATATGGATGGAGACAGAACGAAACATCTTTTCTTCTCTGATGAACTGGGCATCGTTCTCGATGCACAGGGCATCTTGAGTCCGTTCATAGGCAATGGGCAAGGCCCTTTTCTGATAGAGGACTACCGTTTCGGGGTATGCCGGAAAGGTAGCGTCCGCACCATCATAAACCTTCAGGAGACGGTAGTAAGGGAGGGAATGATGGCCTTTATCGTGCCCGGTTCCATTGTCGAACCGCTGTCGTTGAGCACCGACTTCACCGTCACGGGAATGGGAGTGTCGGAAGAACGCATGCGACTGGCGCACAGTGGGCAACTGCCCGAACTCCTCTGTGGCAAGCAAAAGAACGCCGTCCTCATTCCGACGGAGGAAGAGCGGCGGATGGCGGAGGAGTTGTTCCCAGTCTTGTGGCAACTCGCCAAGTCGCCAGTGGTGGGCAGTAAGGCGACCGACCGTATGCTGACGGTCATCACGCAGACATTCAGCGACATCTTCCATCGGCACAATTCCGATGACAACGGGTTCACGGCGACTCCCCATAACCGGCAACACGAGCTCTTCCAGAACTTCATTAACCTAATCAATGAACATTGTCGCAGCGAGCACCATCTTGATTTCTACGCTGACCGTCTGTGTGTTTCTACGCGCTATCTCGGCACTGTGGTCCACTCCGTCAGCGGTGTCACGGCGAAGGAATGGCTCGACCGCGCCGTCATCACCGTTGCCAAGGTGATGCTGCGACATTCTAACAAGACGGCAAGCCAGATTGCCGACGAACTCCATTTTCCCAACGACAGTTTCTTCAGCAAGTACTTCAAGCGCCTCACGGGGCAATCGCCCAACGCCTGGCGCAATGATGTGTGAGAAAGTGTAAAATAGCGATTCCGCTCAATTCTCATCCGCTATGCGGACTATTTGCGGCGTGCGCACAGCGGGTTTCAGTTCCCCTCCGATGTAGAAGCAGCCGAAGCCGGGAACCCAGAGGGCTGCCGCTCCTGCCCGGGCGAGCATAGCGTGACTCGTGTGGGGGGGGTGCCAACGCCCGCGGCGTGGGTTAAAGCGACAGAGAAAGGGGTTGAAGCGATACCACGCTATGGGTTGGTTGAGATAGTCTTTCTGCTCCACCAACCTGTAACGCCCGCTTATTGCGTCAAGAAAGATGTCGCGGTTCACTCCTCCCGCAGCCCATATCGCTCCGTGGCGGTTCCACGCCGTGCCGCCGGATAGGGTCAATGGAAGCCCCAAAGAATCCGTTGGGGCAGGCAGAAGGGTGCTCTTGCGCGAGCGGAGGGCTATGCTCTCGCCGCCGGTATGCACTTCGCTGCCATTGCCGTCAGCATAAAAACCTCCCCAGACATACAGTTTCCGCCCTGCGCATACGGCTACAGGCTGCACGCGGGGCGAGCCTTTTAGTGTGGCAAAAAGGTTCCATGGCGCGCCTTTTTTGCCAAGACGCGTGTGCCAGACGGCTGCCGAAGGCACGCCGTCAATGTTTCCTCCCACCACAAAGATGTCGTTGCCCTTCTGCGCCACCGCCATGTTGTCGGCGGTGTGGGGCATTGGCTGCAAGGCTTTTATTGTGGCTCGGCTGCCGTCGGGCTTTATGTGCAGGCTCCAAACGGTGTTGAGGCTGTGCGTCAGGTTGTTGCCTCCGATGAGCAACAGACTGTCGCCCGATGTCGCCACGCCACCGTAAGCCGCCGCCTCGGGGAGACGGCCGATGTGCCGCCAACGCAAGGTGTCGGCATCAGCGCGCGCCGCATAGATGCCGCGATAGTAGTGCTTGCGCCCCGGTTCGGGGAAGTTGCAGCCCCCGGCAACGATGAGCCAGCCTCCGATGCGCCCTGCGTAGCACGCCGACACGCCAAGACCGTAGCCCTTCTCGGTGTCGGGGAAACCGCTGACGGGCGTTATCCGCTGCGCCACGCAGTGTGTGGCGGCGCAGAGAAGCAGCGTGGCAAGGGAGAGGAAAAAGCGGCAGTGGCGCGTCATTCGTTGGGGAAATGGGGTTCGTAAAGGTCGTCGATGCTCTCCACGCGGGCGAAGTCGGCGAGGAAGGCGACATATTTCTCCACCACGGCAGCGGCGAAACGCGCTCCTTTCTCGGCCGTTGCCTTCGCCGGCGAGCCGATGCCCGTGTCGCGGCTCACCTTCGCCCAGTTGCGCGGAATCCACACCTTGCCCTCACGGAGAGCCTCGATGGCGAAGCCACGACTGTCGCCCGGGACTGCTTCGTCGAGGCAGACGAGTTCCGGATGATAGTGCATCATAACCGAAGTCTCCAATTCATCGGCATGGTCGCCAACATGGTCGAAGAACGGTTGGGCGTTCACCATCCTGTACCATTCGCTCGTTGCGATGATGAAGTCGGGGTATTCGAGCGTGAGGTCGCGCATCATGTTCTTGAAGTTATTGCCCCCATGGCCGTTGACGATGAGCAGTCGGCGTTGCCCCTGGCGGTAGAGTGAAGCCACAATGTCGCGAAGTATGGCGCGCTGCGTGTCGTAGGAGTAATGCACGCAGAAGTTGAGTTCACGCTGACCGGGGTTTTGCGCCCCTGCGAACACTGCCGGCATCACCATCGCCCAAAGTCCGTGCGTGGTGTGAAGCCGCTCCGCTGCCTCCACGGCGATGTCGTGGGAGAGGATGCAGTCGGTCATGTATGGCAGATGCTGGTTGTGCGGTTCGGTGGCACCCCAAGGGAGAATGGTCACGGCGTAGGAGTTTTTGCGCGCCGTGCCATAGTTGGAAACGGAAAGGTCGAAAAGCTTGTTCATCTTTTTACTTTTTCCCAACGGCTATCCCACTTGGCTTCCCGGCTTCACCTCTCCCATTACCGTTGTGACCTTGAGAGTGCCGTCATAGTTCACGGCGGAGAGTATCATGCCTTGGCTTTCTATTCCCATCATGGTGCGGGGAGCGAAGTTTGCGACGAAGAGTACGTCTTTGCCGACGAGCTGTTCTGGCTCATACCATGCCGCAATACCACTCAGGATGGTGCGCGGAGAGCCCGAGCCGTCGTCGATGGTGAACTGCAACAGTTTCTTGCTCTTCTTCACTTTCTGGCAATCTGTGACGTGTCCCACGCGGATGTCCATCTTCTCGAATGTCTCGAAGTCTACGTTCTCCTTCACCGGGGCAGCCACATAGGAGGCTGCTTCGTTGGCTTTCTTGGTGTCTTCGAGTTTCTGGAGCTGCGCGTTGATGGCTTCGTCGTCAATCTTTTCGAAGAGGAGTGAAGGCGTGCCGAGTTGGTGTCCGGCTTTAAGGAGGTCAGTGCTGCCCAGTTGCGACCACTCGCTCTCGCCGATGTTGAGCATCTCGCGCAATTTCTTCGAACTGAACGGGAGGAACGGTTCGAACGCAATCTCAAGGTTGGCAACGAGTTGCAGCGACAGATAGAGAATGGTTTTCACGCGCTCCATATCGGTCTTTGCCACATGCCAAGGCTCGCAGTCGGTTATGTATTTGTTGCCGATGCGTGCAAGGTTCATTGCCTCTTTCTGTGCATCACGGAACTTGAATACGTCGAGCAGGGCTTCCACCTTCTGCTTAACGTCCTTAAACTCCTCAATGGCGTGCTTGTCCACATCGAGCAACTCGCCGCATTCGGGCACTATTCCGTTGAAATATTTCTTCGTGAGTTGCAATGCGCGGTTGACGAAATTGCCGTAGACAGCCACGAGTTCGTTGTTGTTGCGGTCCTGGAATTCCTTCCATGTGAAGTTGTTGTCCTTTGTCTCGGGCGCGTTGGCGGTGAGAACGTAGCGCAGCACATCCTGTTTGCCGGGGAAGTCCACGAGGTATTCGTGGAGCCACACGGCCCAGTTGCGCGACGTGGAAATCTTGTCGTTCTCGAGATTAAGGAATTCGTTTGACGGAACGTTGTCCGGAAGGATGTAGCCCCCGTGTGCTTTCAGCATGGTGGGGAACACGATGCAGTGGAACACGATGTTGTCCTTGCCGATGAAATGCACGAGGCGTGACGACGGGTCTTGCCACCATTTCTGCCAAGTGCCCCAACGGTTGGGGTCGGATTCACACAGTTCCTTGGTGTTGGAGATGTAGCCTATGGGCGCATCAAACCACACATAGAGCACCTTTCCCTCTGCTCCTTCCACCGGAACGGGTATGCCCCAGTCCAAGTCGCGTGTCATTGCGCGCGGCTGGAGGTCCATATCGAGCCACGACTTGCATTGTCCGTAGACGTTGGGACGCCACTCTTTGTGCTCTTCCAAAATCCATTCTTTCAGCCACGACTGGTATTTGTTGAGCGGCAGATACCAGTTTTTGGTGGCTTTCTTTATTAGTCCGTGTCCCGGATTGTTCTTGTTTGTCGGGTTGATGAGTTCGTCCGGGGAGAGTGTTGCGCCGCATTTCTCGCACTGGTCGCCGTAGGCTCCCTCGGCCCCACAGCGCGGACAGGTGCCGACAATGTTGCGGTCGGTGAGGAATTCACCCGTCACCTCGTCGCAGAACTGTTCTTCTGTCTTCTCGACGAGTTCGCCTTTATCGTAAAGCGTGCGGAAAAAGTCACTCGCAAATTTGTTGTGTGTCTTCGAAGTGGTGCGGCTATATATGTCGAAGGAGATGCCGAAATCCTCGAACGACTTCTTGATGAGGTTGTGATAACGGTCCACCACCTCCTGCGTGGTGATGCCTTCCTTGCGTGCACGGATTGTCACAGGCACGCCGTGCTCGTCGCTTCCACCGATGAACATCACTTCCTGATGCTTCAGACGGAGGTAGCGCACATAGATATCAGCGGGTACATAGACTCCCGCAAGGTGTCCGATGTGTACGCCACCGTTGGCGTATGGCAGGGCAGCGGTGACTGTTGTACGCTTGAATTTGTTCTCTTCCATAAATATAATAATGTGTGTTTTAATTTCCTATATGTGCAAAGTTAGTGCAAAAATCCGATTTAGACGGGTTGCAATGGCTATTATTTGATAAAAAGCATTAACTTTGTAAACACTTGACATAACATCGTTTGAAATATGAAGATACAGATTATCAATGGTCCCAACCTTAACCTCTTGGGTCAGCGCGAACCCGAAATCTATGGCAATACGGCTTTCGACGCTTGCCTGAACGAACTCCGTGGGCTGTTCCCCGATGTTGAAATAGACTGCTTTCAAAGCAATATCGAGGGCGAACTCATCGACAAGATGCAGCAGGTGGGATTCTCCTGCGACGGCATTGTGCTCAACGCCGGGGCCTATACCCACACCAGCATCGCCCTGCTCGACTGCATTAGGTCGCTGAAAAGTCCCGTTGTCGAGGTGCACATAAGCAATGTCCACAGCCGTGAGGAGTTTCGCCACACCTCCGTTATAGCCCCCGCCTGCCTCGGAGTAATCTGCGGTTTCGGAATGGACAGTTATCGCCTCGCCGTTGAAGCGCTCGTGCTTAGAAGTAAAAAGGAAGAAGAGTAAAAAAGTAAAAAGGTAGTAGGTGCGTATCTCCGAGACGCACCCGTAAAAGGAGAAAAGGCTTATGGACAGTGTGTTAAACGATTATGTGCTTGCGCATTCCGACCCCGAGGGCGACTATCTGCACCGCCTCTACCGCGCCACCAACATCCACACCATCCACGGACGCATGGCGAGCGGGCATCTGCAAGGCCGGCTTTTGAAGATGTTGGTGCGCATGGTGCGACCCAAGAACATCCTCGAGGTGGGCACGTTCAGCGGTTACAGCGCACTGTGCATGGCTGAAGGACTTGACGAAGGAGCCTTGCTCTGGACCTTCGAAATAAACGATGAGATGGAAGACTTCACCCGTCCGTGGATAGAGCAGTCGCCAGTGGCTGACAAAATACGCTTCATCATCGGCGATGCCAACATTGAGGCTCCCCGACTCGGCATCACTTTCGACATGGCTTTCATCGACGGCGACAAGCGAACCTACGTTGAGACCTACGAGATGGCGCTGCGATTGCTGCGCCCCGGAGGCTTCATCATCGCCGACAACACCCTTTGGGACGGCCATGTCACCGACCCTTCCTACGCCAACGACCATCAAACCGCCGCCATCCGCCGCTTCAACGACCACCTGAAAGCCGACACCCGCGTCGAGAAAGTTGTCCTCCCCATGCGCGACGGCCTCACCATCGTTTATAAAAAGTAACTTTTTCCTCTCACCAGCGTGAGCTGGCACCACCGCCGCCGGAGCTTCCGCCGCCGAAGGTTCCGCCGAAACTGCCGCCGCGATGACCTCCGCCGAGCATCGAGCCGAGGAGAAATCCTGTGGCTGCGGCAGCACCATTGCTGCCGTTGTCGGTGTCGATGGGTGTGTCGCGATGCACTATCTCGCCGCATTCGAGACACATATAGGTGTCGCGGATGACGCGCCTGCCGGTGGAGAGGCGCAATTTCTCGCTGTTTATCTTATGCAACTGACGCTTGCGGCAACGCGGACAGCGGGTGGTCTCGCGCCTCAAAAGGACTACGAGAAGGATGAATCCCACGACGATTGCACCCACGATGTAGTAGCCGCTGTTGTCGCTTTCGCCCTTTGCGGAAGTAGTATCGGGTTCTTCATTCTGCAAGATTTTACCCATGGCGCGCACTCCTTCCACCATGCCTTCGTCCCATTTGCCCTCGCTGAACGCCGGAATCATGTAGCGTTGCTGTATGCGTTTGCAGATGGCGTCGGGGAGAACGCCCTCCAGTCCGTATCCCGTATGGATGCGGATGACGTGTTTGTCCATCACGAAGAGCACGAGAACGCCGTTGTCTTTCGCTTTCTTGCCTATGCCCCAACGCTCGAACAGCGTCTGGGCGAAGTCGAATTCGTCGGCATCGCCGATGGAGGGGAGCATCACGACGGCTGTCTCCACGCCCGACCTCCGTTCCGCCTGCGCGCAGATGGCGTTGATAGTGTCGCGCGAGGAAGAGGAGAGAATGCCGGAAGGGTCGCTCACATACTGCCGCACATCGCTGAGCCGCACGTTGGGAACGGTCTCCACGGTGTAGGCATTTGCCACAGTCTGCGCCGCAATGTGGGCGAGTAGGGTGGCGAGAAACAGCATTGTTATAAGACTTCTTTTCATCGTTCTGCACGCTTTTTACGCACAAATTTAGGCATTTCCGGGCTTAATGCGCCATGTTTTTCGCTTTTTTTTGCAACCATTGGTTTATTTTATGTGACGATAAAAAGGATTTTGCTTAACTTTGCATTTCAAACAATTCACACCCAATAATTATATTATCAGAAAATGCAAGAAACAAGACAAAACCGCATAGCACGTCTTCTTCAAAAGGAACTGAGCCTTATCTTCCAGTCGCAGACACGCCAGATGCACGGCACATTGGTAAGCGTCACACGCTGCCGCGTATCGCCCGACCTCAGCATCTGCACCGCTTACCTCAGCATCTTCCCCTCGGAGAAGGGCGAGGAAATTCTCCGCAACATCACCGCCAACGAGAAAACCGTCCGCTACGAACTCGGGACACGCATGCGCAACCAACTCCGCATCATCCCCGAGTTGCGTTTTTTCATTGACGATTCGCTCGATTATATCGAGCATATTGATGAACTCCTGAAAAAATAATGAACTTCCCCTTCTTCATAGCACGGCGTTATCTGTTCTCAAAGAAGAGCACCAACGCCATCAACCTCATCTCCGCCGTCTCCACTGTCGGCGTGGCTGTGGGCGCAATGGCTTTGGTCATCGTGCTGAGTGTGTTCAACGGGTTTCACGATTTGGTGGCCTCGCTGTTCACAAACTTCGACCCCCAGATAGAGATTACGCCCGCAAAGGGGAAGGCAGCCCCTGCCGATGACCCTCTCTTGACGCAGCTCCGCAGTCAGCCCGAGGTGTCGGTGGCAACGGAATGTGTTGAGGACCAGGCTCTGGCAGTGTATGGCAACCAGCAACAGATGGTCACTCTGATGGGCGTTGATGACAATTTCGCGCAGTTGACACGCATCAACGACATACTGTATGGCGACGGTGAGTTCACACTCAAGGCTGCAAACCTTTACTATGGGGTCATAGGCATCCGCCTGGCACAATCCCTTGACACCGGGGCACGGTGGTATGGCTATATGCGCATCTTCGCTCCGCGCCGCCAAGGACAACTCGTCGATGCCGCAGACCCGTCGGACGGCTTCGTGGTCGACTCGTTGATATCGCCCGGAGTGGTGTTCGCCGTCAACCAGGCCAAGTACGACCGCGACCACATCATCACCTCCATCGACTTCGCCCGCCGCCTCTTCGACCAGCAAGGCATGCTTACCTCCCTGAAACTCCGACTTAAACCCGACAGCGACATCGCCTCCGTGAAAAACCGAATGCAACGCATCGCCGGCGACAAATACCGTGTGCTCGACCGCTACGAACAACAGGCTGACACGTTCCGCATAATGCAGATAGAGAAGATTTTGGCTTACATCTTCCTCACCTTCATCCTTATGGTGGCGTGCTTCAACATCATCAGTTCGCTGTCGATGCTCATCATAGAAAAGAAAAACGACGTGGCGACGCTGCGGAACATGGGTGCCACCGACCGGCAGATTACTTCCGTGTTCCTCTTTGAAGGCCGCTTGATAACGGCAATAGGTGCCGTCATCGGCATACTCTTGGGACTCTTGCTCTGCTGGTTGCAGCAAATGTACGGCCTGGTGCCTATGGGCGACAGCAGCGGCACATTCCTTGTCGATGCCTATCCGGTGAGCGTGCATTACATCGACGTGCTCATCATCTTCCTTACCGTCCTCATCACGGGTTGGGCAGCAGC
>CAYXGN010000002.1:0-33911 GCA_964464505.1 uncultured Prevotella sp. | reverse complement strand
CCTTGCAAGAACCGTCTTTCCCTCCCAAAACCAAATTGGTGTGGGCTAACACTTTACACTTTAATGCGGCGCAAAACACGCTAAATCTACACTTTGTAGTCATTTTATGCAATTTTAACCCTAATTCCTTATGTGGGAAATGGATTTATGTATAATTTTGCAAAAAATAGAAATGGCTATGAAGAAATTATTACTTTCCACCCTGCTTATGCTCGCTTTCGCAGTGACAGCGAGTGCGCAGCTCCCCGCAGTGACGCTTAAGAGCATCGATGGCAAGGTCGTCAAGACCGACACTCTCGCCAACAACGGCAAGCCGTTCATCATCGACTTCTTCGCGACATGGTGCAAACCGTGCAACCGCGAACTCACAGCCATCAGCGAAGTCTACGAAGACTGGCAGGCGGAGACAGGCGTAAAGGTCTACGCAGTGTCCATCGACCAGGCGCAAAACATAAACAAAGTGAAGCCACTTGTGGACAACCACGGATGGACTTTCGATGTGCTGCTCGACCCCAACAGCGATTTCAAGCGTGCCCTCGGAGGCATTAACATACCCTTCGTAGTGGTGTGCGACGGCAAAGGCAACGTAGTGGCGAAGCACAACGGCTACACCGACGGTGCCGAAGACGAACTCATCGAGGAAGTGCGTGAACTCATCGACAACGCGAAGTAAGACACAACAATGATTTCCAACAGAACTCTTTCGCTCCTCTTTGCCGCTGCTCTGGCGACGGCAGCAAGCGCGCAGAAGGTGAAACTCTCCGACAACTACGAGGTCACCATCACCGGAAGCGTGCAGAGCGACATTCTCGTGCCACAGGAAGACGACAGGATTGGAACGGGAACATACGATGACAAGATTCTCACCAACACTTATGCCGAAGTCCACGCATTAAGCAAATATGTCGACGCTGGCGTGAGAGTGGAGTATCTGGAGCATCCCTTGCCCGGCTTCGACAAGGACTTCAAGGGCTGGGGATTACCATATTATTATATCAAAGGAAAACTCAAGAACGCCGAACTCACCCTCGGCAACTACTACGAGCAGTTTGGCTCGGGCTTCATCCTGCGCACTTATGAAGAGCGTTCTCTTGGAATCGACAACTCATTGCTTGGCGGACGACTCGTCTACCGGCCTTTCAAGGGTACGCAGTTAAAACTCCTCACAGGCAAACAGCGCCGCTATTGGGAGCACAACGATGCTTGGGTGTCGGGTGCCGATGTTGAGTTGAACATCGACCAATGGAGTCGCAAGATGCAGGAATCGGGTACAGTGCTCACCCTCGGCGGCTCCTATGTGAACAAGCGCGAGCACACCCGCGACGAAGTGTTCGCCGATGCCACCCACAAACTCAACTTCCCCCTCTATGTAAACGCCTTCGATGTGCGTGCCAACCTGCAAAAGGGAGGCTTCAGTCTGCTTGCGGAATACGCCCAGAAGACCCAAGACCCCACCTTCGACAAGAACTTCTCCTACATCTATCGCAAGGGTTATGTGGCAATGCTTTCAGCGTCTTACTCCATAAAGGGAATGAGTCTGCTCCTCCAGGCAAAGCGAAGCGACAACATGACATTCCGCAGTCTGCGCAAAGACAACGGCACAGCGTCGTACATCAACCACTTGCCTGCATTCACGATGCAGCACACCTACGCCCTCGCCGCACTCTATCCCTACGCCACACAACCCAACGGCGAGTGGGCATATCAGGCAGAACTGGGCTATAAATTCAAGCGTCACACACCCCTCGGAGGCAAGTATGGCACCAATGTGAAACTCAACTTCTCACATATCCACGCCATTGAGCGCAATGTAAAAGACGGAGGCACACCCGGAACCGACGGCTACGGCTCCGCATTCTGGAAGTGGGGCGACCAGACCTACTATCAGGACATCAACGTTCAGGTGGAGAAGAAGTTCTCAAAGAGTTTCACTCTCAACCTTATGTACATGAACCAAATGTACAACAAGGCTGTTGTGGAGGGCGAAGGCGACTTCATCCACTCCAATATCTTTGTTGCTGAGGGTAAATACAGGTTCAACAAGCGACTCACTCTCCGCGGCGAAGCACAGTATCTGCACACCAAGCAGGACCAGGGCGACTGGTGGTTCGGGCTTCTGGAACTCTCCATCATGCCCCATTTCATGATTACCATCAGCGACCAATACAACGGCAACGAGCACTATTACACCTCGACGGGAGCCAAAGACGAAAGCCGCGGCACCCACAAGGAGCACTATTTCAACGGCTCTGTCACCTGGACCCACGGCGCACACCGCCTTCAAGTGGGCTACGGCAAGACCCGTGCGGGCTACAACTGTTCAGGAGGCGTGTGCCGTTATGTGCCTGCCAGCAAGGGCGTGACAGTGTCCTACAACTTCAATTTCTAAGCGAACACAATGAAAGCAAGACACATTATATATTATATAGCAGCCGTTTTCGCCGTCGTCCTCGCCGCTTCGTGCAGCAACATCGACCCCGACGACCGCCTCATCTATGTGAAACCCGCTGACGCAAAACGCGCAGTTCTCATCGAAGACTTTACCGGTCAGAAGTGTCCCAACTGCCCGCGAGGCTCCGAAAGGCTCAATGAAATAGTGCAGGAGTATGGCGACAGCAACGTCATCGTGGTGGCAATACACAGCGGTCCGCTCGGTTTCAAGGGCACGACAAAGAATGTCGGACTCATGACCGACGAAGGAGACGAATACTATAAGAAGTGGGACAAGGACAGCAAAATAGGTCAGCCGTGGGTGCTCTTCAACCGCAACCAAGCCCCGAACAATGAGCTGGACACCTGGATGAGTCCTGTTTCCTCGCTCATCGCCAACGATGCTGTGCTCTCAATCGATGTCAACAACGCCTACGACGAAGAGACACGCGAACTCACAATCGATGTCGATGCGTTCGGCACCGACGGCAGCCGCACAGCCAAGTTGCAGGTGTGGCTCATCGAGGACGGCATAGTGGCAATGCAGACACTGGGCAACGGCAGCGTTGACCGCAACTATGTGCACAACCATGTGTTCCGCTCCTCAGTAAACGGAACATGGGGTGAGGACGTAAGCATAAAGGAAGGCGAGCACACCCGCAAGACATACAACTACACGTTGCCCGAAGCATGGAATGTGGAGAACGTGTCGGTGGTGGCTTTTGTCTACGACGACAGCGAGGTGTTGCAGGTGACTAAGAAAACCGCCCTTACTGTCTTGCCGACAGAATAAGAACTGTATTCACACACAATAAGCCCTCCCCAGGGCATTATAACGCCGCCGCTGCGACAGCGAGGCAAGGTCTTTACAAGAGAAAAAGAATAAAAGAAAATAAATAATCGATTATGAAAAAAATACTACTCCTTTGCGTTGCGCTTCTCGGCGTGACCGCATCGTTCGCCCAACAGGACGCCAACCGCGTGTTCGTATTCACCGACAAGGACGGCAATGAATATGAAAACGCGACGACAATTGTGCGCAACGAACTCGACATCGACGAATTTGAAGAGACAGCACAGATTCTTTCAGGTCTCTACATAAAGCAGACTGCCTCCGACAAGACCTATGCCGTGCAGATGAGCGTTACCGTGAGCAGCATTGACAACGGCATGCTGAGCGTGTGCTTTCCGCAAAACTGCCTTAGGCTTAAGGCCAAAGGCACCACTGACCTGGGCAAGAACCTACTGTCTGACGCAGTTTCCTACAATGAGGAAACAGGTCTGGCAAGTATGTCAACAGAATGGATTCCTGCAACATCGGAGTCTTGGGGACAGTGCACCGCCACCTTCACCCTCACCACACTCGTTAAGAACAGCTTCGTAGACTACACCACTGTGGGCACCAGCAGCACCATAACCGTGCAGTTCGTAAACCGCGACCCTGCCGGCATCAACGGCGTTGCCGACAACGATGCAGCCAAAGTGGTGGCACGCTATACCACTGGCGGACAGCGCATCAACGCTCCCGTGAAGGGCATCAACATCGTTAAACTCTCCGACGGACGCACCGTCAAACTCAATGTAAAGTAATCGTTCGGAAGTGCAGAAACCCCATCGCGACCGCAACGACAAACGAAGAAATCAATAATTTAATAAAATCTATAACACAATGAAGAAAGTTTTACTTCCATTAGTAGCCTTGTTGCTGACAGCATCAGCAGCAACCGCTCAGTCTCTTCAGGCTGCAGCAGCCTCGAAGAGAGCGCCGAAGGCGACTGTTTCGCAAAGCCAGCAGAAGGCTTATGCACCCACAAAGGGCGACGCAACAACGCTCGCCGACAACCAGCGTTACATCGGTAACGACGGAGCTGACACCCCGTCGCTGGCTGTTGGAGTTCCCGGTGCCAACATAAAGGAAGCCGGTACTGTCATCCCGGTAAGCGTTTTGAAAAACTATGCAGGCGACAAGATTGTCGGAGTGCGCTTCTGCCTCGCCACAACCATCGGCTCCACAACCGTAAGAATGTATGCTTCGGAAGGCCAGACTGAAGCAGGTGTGTTCCAAGTGGGCGATGTTCTCGCCAGCAAGGACGTTGAAGAGACCGTTCCTGTGACCACAGAAGAACTCATTTGGAACGACGTTCGCTTCGACACTCCTTACACTATCCCCGCCGACCCGCAGGAATTGCTCATCGGTTTCGACTACACACAGTTGGAAACAAAGAAATCTGACGGCACCGACTACACCGATGAGTGTATGCCTCTTTGGGTAAACTCAACCTATGGATTTGAAGGTGGCTTCCTCCTCAATGCTGAATACACCGACTCTCAGACCAAGAAGACTGGCTTCGGATGGGTTCCTGTTGCCAACGGCTCGTCTTGGGTGAACCTCTGTCTTCAGGTGCTCGTAGAGCGTGAAGGTGGTTTTGGTCAGGATGTCATCATGAAATCGTTCCACGCCGACAAGTTCGTTGAGAAGAACAACGGCACTTTCGACGTTGATTTCTCTTGCATGAACGACGGCTCGGAAGCCTTGTCTTCCTATGCTTTCGGCCTCGCCATCGACGGCACTGAAATTCAAACATGGGAGCCGACAATCGAACTCACCAACGAAATCCAGAGTTATCAGGCTAACAGCATCAGAGTTCCCTCTGACGTGGAAATAGGTACTCACCGCCTGAGCCTCTATGTCAAGAGCATGAACGGCGGCGACCCCACCGGCGATCTCTCCAACGACACACTCTATAGCACGCTCCGCGTCTACACAGACTGCATGAAGAAGCAGAAGAATCTCGTTGAACAGTTCACCAGCCAAGGCTGCGTCAACTGCCCTTACGGCTACGATGTGCTCGGCGCTCTTGAGAAATCGCGCGACGATTTGGCTCGTGTTGCCATCCACAGCTATAATTCTGTACAAGGCGACGACGACTATGTGTGCTCCGACGGTGCCTATATCACCTCCTACAGCGTGAATGGTTTCCCGTACGCAAGCTTCAACCGCTACTACATCAACAACGAATCGGTGAACTCAAACGGTTTGGTTGGTATTCCTATCGGCTACACCAACTACAGCGAAGCAGCCGCTTATTTCAGCGAGTTCGTTGATGAGTCGAACACAGACATTCCTTCTTTCGTCAACCTTAACCTCACCACCAACTACAATGCAGACAATGACGGCGAACTCACCATCACTGTTACAGGTAAGGGTTTGAAGGGTGCTGCCGACATTTTGAGAAGCGCTTGCCTCACCATCTACCTCACTGAGGACGGCTTGGTAGGCTCACAGGCATACGGAAGCACCACTCTTAAGAAATACAAGCACGACAACGTGCTCCGCCAAATCGTAACCGGTCCGAGCGGCGATGCAATCAATTGGAACGGCGACGACTTCGAGGAGACCTACGTGGTGAACATCCCCGAGGAGTGGGACTACTCTCAGATGCACGCCATTGCATTCATCAACAACGTGTTCGCAATATTCGACAGCAAGGGCAACTTGGCTGCTTGGAACAGCGACGACCGCGATGTCTGGGTGTCCAACTGTAACATGGTGGCAATCAACGACGGCGAGTCGACAGGCATAAAGAATGTCGTTCCCGGCGAAAGCAAGACCGTTGTGGCCCGCTATGCAGCCGACGGCACACAGCTCGCAGCACCCGTTAAGGGCATCAACATCGTGAAGTTCTCCGACGGCACAAGCAAGACAGTGCTCGTGAAGTAATCCGCGACAACAGAAAACCGCGTCTTGACCCTCAGCGCTTGTCACCGCTCCGGCTCATAAGACGACAATCATAAAGGCAATGCAGACACCGCTTCGGTGGACTGCATTGCCTTTTTTGCGTAAGGGAAAGAACGCCCCAAAACCCCATTTACACATTATATAATATATATAGGGCGCACCCACAGTGGCAAAAAAAGGCTCCATTTGCCACTAAAAATCAATTATTAAGGCTATAAATTTTCGGTAATGTGAAAAAATAACTACCTTTGCACGACTGTGGAGAGTATGTCCCCACACCGTCATCTGGAAAAGAACAAATAATAATAAAAACAATAAAACAAAATGCAGAACAAAGGAATTGTAATTCTAACAGCCGTCCTCCTGACGCTGGCGAGCATCTTCTACCTCTCGTTCTCGGTTGCCACAGAGTACTATGACAGCCAGGCTGCGAAGATAAAAGACCCCATTGCACAGCAAGACTATAAGGATTCGGTCAAGTATCTCGGCATCTACTCTTACCAGAAGTGCCTTGAAACGCGCATCGGATTGGGCCTTGACCTCAAGGGCGGTATGAATGTTATCCTCGAAGTAAGTGTTCCCGATGTCATCGAAACACTCGCAGAGCACAAGAGCGATGAGGCTTTCGTTAAGTCAATGAAGGAAGCCAAGGCCGAAGAGGAGACAAGTCAGGACGACTTCGTCACTCTCTTCATCAACGCTTATCACCGCAACGCACCCGGACACCGCCTTGCTGAAATCTTCGCAACACAACAGTTGCAGGGCAAAGTGTCGCCAAACAGCAGCGACAAGGATGTGGAAAAGGTGCTGAGAGCAGAGGTACAGTCGGCCATCGACAACTCGTTCACAGTCGTAAGAACACGTATCGACAAGTTCGGCGTGGTTCAGCCGAACATCCAGAAACTTGAAGGACAGCAGGGACGCATCATGGTTGAGATGCCGGGCATCAACGAGCCGGAGCGCGTTCGTAAACTTCTTCAGGGTAGTGCGAACCTGGAATTCTGGGAGACATACAACTCTGACGAGATTGTTCCGCTCTTCTCACAAATCGACCAACGCTTTGCCAACGCCGGAAGTGAGCAGGAAGCCGCTGCCGACACTGTAAAAGCAGACACCGCCAAGGCTGCCGTGGCAAAGACAGAAACATCCAAATTCCAGATAAAGAAGGAAAACAAAGAGCCGAAGGAGTCCACTTCGTCAGCCAAAGAACTTGAGGAAGCAAAGAAACTCCATCCGCTTCTCGCCATCCTTAACCCCACTGGCAATGGCGCTCTCAGCCTCGTCGGCTACGCATCAGCACGCGACACCGCTGCCGTAAACAAGATTATCTATTCCGATATTGCCAAGCAGATTCTCCCGTCTGACTGCCGTTTGCTTTGGAGCGCAAAGCCTGCCGACGGCCTTCAAGTGAAGAACTATTACGAACTGCACGCCATCAAGGTGACAACAAGCAACGGACGCGCCCCCATTGAAGGCGATGTCATCACCGAAGCAAAGGACCAGTTCAATAACCTTACAGGTTCGCCGGAGGTCAGCATGACCATGAACAGCGACGGAGCACGCCGCTGGGCTGCCCTCACCAAGGCTAATGTGGGTAAGGCAATAGCCATCGTCCTCGATGGAACAGTATATTCCGCTCCCCGTGTAAACGGCGAAATATCCGGCGGACAGTCTTCAATCTCAGGCAATTTCACAATTGAAGACACCAAAGACCTCGCAAATACGCTTAAGTCAGGACGCATGCCTGCACCCGCACGCATCGTTCAGGAAGAGGTGGTTGGACCTACTTTGGGTGCCCAATCCATCCAACAGGGCTTCATGTCGTTCGTTGTGGCTTTCATAATCCTTATGATTTACATGATTGCCATGTACGATTTCATCCCCGGAATGGTGGCAAACGGAGCGCTTTTGCTTAACCTTTTCTTCACAATGGGTATCATGGCGTCGTTCCAGGCAGCCTTGACGATGTCCGGAATAGCCGGTATCGTGCTCGCATTGGGTATGGCTGTCGATGCCAACGTGCTTATTTACGAGCGCACAAAAGAGGAATTGAAGAAGGGTCTCGGCACTAAACAAGCCCTGACGTTGGGTTACAGCAATGCGTTCTCAGCCATTTTCGACTCCAACTTCACTTCCATCATCACCGGTGTAATCCTTTACATGTTCGGAACTGGTCCCATCCGCGGCTTCGCAACAACCCTTATCATCGGCATTATTTGCTCGTTCTTCACCGCAGTGTTCCTCACCCGCCTCGTATATGAGAACCGTCTGAAGCACGACAAGTGGACAAAGCAGACCTTTACAACCCGTATCTCGCGCAACTTTATGGCGAACAAGAACTTCCGCTTTATGCGAATGTATCGCAAGTCGTTCACCGTTGCCGGCGTGATGTTGCTCATTGTCATCACAAGCTTCTGTGTTCGCGGTCTCAGCAAAGGCATCGACTTCACGGGAGGACGCAACTATGTGGTTGTGCTTGAGAAGCAAGTGGAACCCGAACAAGTGACGGAAGCACTCCGTCCGCTGTTCCCCAACTCCACAATCAGCGCTTTGGCATTGGGCACAGACCATAAGACCATCCGTATTTCCACCAACTATAAGATTGAATCCAACAACCCTGCCATCGACAACGAAGTGGAGAACATCCTCTACAAGGGCTTGCATGGCGCAGGACTTGTGACCCAGGAGAGTGTTGAAGCATTCAAGAATCCGGACATACGGGCAGGAGGAAGCATCGTCAGTTCAACGAAAGTGGGACCGGCAGTGGCTAAGGACATCACCCACGGAGCCATCATTTCAGTGATATTGGCACTCGTGGCAATCTTCCTTTACATCCTCATCCGCTTCCATAACGTGGCATTCTCCATCGGCTCTACAGTTGCCCTTGCCATCGATGCCACCATCGTCATCGGCTTCTTCTCACTCCTTTGGGATATCGTGCCGTTCTCTCTCGAGGTGGACCAGACCTTCATCGGTGCCATCTTGACCATCATCGGTTACTCCATCAACGATAAGGTGGTGGTGTTCGACCGTATCCGTGAGAACCTGACACTGCACAAGAAGATGAACCTTCAGCAACTTTTCAACAACTCACTCAACGAGACTCTGTCGCGAACCATCAACACCTCGTTCTCAACGCTTATCGTGTTGCTCTGCATCTTCGCCCTCGGAGGCGAGAGCACACGCAGCTTCTCGTTCGCAATGGCGCTTGGTGTGATTGTCGGAACGCTGTCGTCAATCTTCATCGCAGCTCCTATCGCTTACCTCACATTGGGTCATAAGATTAAAGACCACCACGAGGAGAGCGCCGAAGTAGTGAAGGCTTAAGCCCAAGAAGGACATTCTTCATACCACTTCATAACTTTGTGCCCGACCGTTTTCCACTTCCTCAGTGGAGACGGTCGGTTTTTTGTTTCTGATTGAAATGCTTGCTAGCAAAGTAATTGTAGTAGGCGCCGATTGCCGAGCGGTACCCTTTGCAAGAGGAAAATATCTTATAGGAGGTCGAGCGTGGGTGCGCCTCGGCGATGCACCTACTGCGATTACCCCTCTTTCATCCACGAAAAGTTGCCCACTGAGTCAGTATTTCGGGAAAAATGAGTAAATTTGCAGTCGCTAAACGTGCCGTGCGGCTTTTCGGAGGAGCCCCGACGGGTGTGCGAAAGCACATCCGTCGGCACGGCACTTTGGCTAAACAAGGTCTTGTAGTTCAATGGATAGAACAATGCTCTCCTAAAGCGTAGATTTGGGTTCGATTCCCAACAGGACTACACAAACGCCCGGTTTCATTGCAAATGAAGCCGGGCGTTTGCGTATAAAAGCTTTGCCCATAAAGCCCGTGCAATGCTTTTCCCGTCTAATTTTTTCGTGGTTGTTTTATTTTGCGTACCTTTGTAAATCAATTCTATCACACAACCGAAACGCATTATGAAGAAAGTGATGACGGCAGCGATGCTGCTCCTCGTGGCGATATTGTGCCAAGCGCAAATGGCAGAACCCGTAAAGTTCACCTCACAATTAAAGACCAACGGCACTGCCGAAGGCGAGATTGTGTTCAGTGGAAAGATTGATGACGGCTGGCACGTGTATTCCACGAACCTCGGAGAAGACGGACCCATCCAGGCATCGTTTCATGTTGACAAGAAAGACGGCGTGGAACTCGTGGGCGGTCTCACCCCAAAGGGTCGCGAAATATCGCAGATGGACGAGATGTTCGGCATGAAACTGCGCTATTTCGAGCACTCCGTTCAGTTTGTCCAGAAGGTGAAATTCACCAAACCGAAGTATTCCATAACTTGCTATCTTGAGTTCGGCGCATGCAATGACCAATCGTGTATGCCTCCCACTCAGGTGAACTTCAGCAAGAGCGGAGCCTCCCCTGCTGTCGACAGCAAGGCTGCCAAGGAGGAGAAGAAGGAAGAAAAGGTGGACGAAGCCATTGCCGAGATGCCCGTCATCCAGCAAGACAGTGCTGACGCCGACACCGCAACGGCTGCCGCCCCCGCCACTCTCAGCGAGCAGGAAAGCAATGCTCTGTGGACACCGGTAATCAAAGAGCTCAAGGAATATGAGACTCCGATGAGCAATTCCTTGCTTTACATCTTCCTCGCGGGCATTGCCGGCGGTTTCCTTGCACTCTTTACGCCGTGCGTTTGGCCCATCATCCCGATGACAGTGAGTTTCTTTTTGAAGCGCAACAAAGACCGTAAGAAAGGCATCAAAGACGCCATCACCTACGGCATCAGCATCGTTGTCATCTATGTTGCGCTGGGACTGGTTGTCTCTTTACTCTTCGGCGCGAGCGCACTCAATGCTCTTTCCACCAACGCCATATTCAACATCTTCTTCTGTCTGTTGCTCGTGGTGTTCGCAGCATCATTCTTTGGGGCTTTCGAGATAACCCTTCCGTCGTCGTGGAGCAACAAAATCGACCGCAAGTCGGAGTCGACGAGCGGCCTGTTGAGCATCTTCCTCATGGCGTTCACGCTTTCCTTGGTTTCCTTCTCCTGCACCGGTCCCATCATAGGGTTCCTCCTTGTGGCAGTGAGTACAGAGGGAAGCATCGTCGCTCCCACCGTGGGCATGTTCGGTTTTGCCCTCGCCTTGGCAGTGCCTTTCGCATTGTTCGCCCTCTTCCCCACACTGTTGAAGTCGGCACCGAAGTCGGGCGGATGGATGAACGTGATAAAGGTGGTGCTCGGATTCATCGAACTCGCCTTTGCGCTGAAGTTCCTCTCCGTTGCCGATTTGGCTTACGGATGGCACATTCTCGACCGCGAGACATTCCTCGCCCTATGGATTGCCATTTTTACTCTGCTCGGACTCTATCTCCTTGGAATGTTCAATTTCCCCCATGACGACGAAAAACGCCGCACCAACGTGCCGCAGTTCTTCCTCGCCCTGGCTTCGTTGGCTTTCGCCATATATATGGTTCCGGGTCTGTGGGGTGCTCCCCTCAAGGCTGTCAGTGCCTTCGCGCCGCCCATGAACACTCAGGATTTCAACCTTTACAAGAACGAAGTGCATCCCCGTTTCAAGGATTTTGAAGTCGGAATGGCTGCCGCGCGACTCGAAGGAAAGCCTGTTATGATTGACTTCACAGGTTTCGGATGCGTCAATTGCCGCAAGATGGAAGCCGCAGTATGGACAGATGCCACCGTCGCCGACCTCCTTAACCAGAAGTATGTGCTCATCTCGCTCTATGTGGACGACAAGACTCCGCTGCCGGAACAGATGGAAGTGACCGAGAGCGACGGCACAAAGCGCACGCTGCGCACCGTCGGCGACAAGTGGAGTTACCTCCAACGCTATAAGTTCGGAAGCAATACGCAACCCTTCTATGTGCTCGTCGACGGCGAAGGAAAACCCCTCAGCGGTAGCCGTTCCTATGATGAGGACATCAGCGAATATGTGGAATTCCTGCAAAAGGGACTCGACAACTACAACAATAAGAAATAATACGACAACAACCAACGGGAGCCGCGCCATTGCCGTAGTTCCCGTTTTTCATAAACCTCCTTTCCAAAGCCTATGCTCGACACTCAGACAAGACAACAAATCATAGCCCTCATCCGCCGCGAGGTGGTGCCTGCCGTGGGCTGCACAGAGCCGATGGCAGTGGCATTGGCCACAGCCCGCGCCACAGAGACGCTCGGTCAGCGACCCGAACACATCACCGCCCTGCTCTCAGCCAACATCCTCAAGAACGCCATGGGCGTTGGAATACCCGGCACTGGAATGATAGGGCTGCCCATAGCCATTGCTATGGGAGCCTTGGTGGGCCGCTCTGAGTACGGACTGGAAGTGATAAAGGACCTCGATGCCGGCTCCCTCGAAGAGGGAAAGGCATTCATCGCCGACCGCCGCATAGACATTAAGCTGAAGGAAGGCATCACGGAGAAACTCTATGTGGAGGTCGTCTGCGAAGCCGCGGGGCATCAGTCGCGCGCCATCATAGCCACCTCGCACACCAACTTCGTGCTTGTGGAACTCGACGGCAACGCCATCCTCGACAAGCGGCAGCCCTCCGCCGAGGGCGCAAGCGATGAGAAAGACATCGCCCTCAACCTCCAGATGGTGTATGATTTCGCCACCACATCGCCCCTGGACGAGCTCCGCTTCATCCTCGAGACACGCGACTACAACATCCGTGCAGCCCAACTCTCGAAGAAAGGCAACTACGGTCACTGTCTGGGGAAGACCATCGACCGCCCCCTTTCCCACGGAATCTTCGGCAACAGCATCTTTTCCCACATCCTATCGGCAACGGCTTCGGCTTGCGATGCACGCATGGGAGGAGCCATGATACCCGTGATGAGCAACTCAGGGTCGGGAAATCAGGGCATCTGCGCCACTAATCCCGTTGCCGTTTACGCCGAGGAGAACGAGAATACGGAGGAAGAACTCATCCGCGCGCTTACCATCAGCCATCTCACCGCCATCTATATCAAGCAGAGTCTGGGCAAACTCTCAGCCCTGTGCGGTTGTGTTGTGGCAAGCATCGGGTCGAGTTGCGGCATCACCTATCTTATGGGTGGCGACTTCTCACGCCTCTGTTTCGCCGTGAAGAATATGATTGCCAACCTCACGGGAATGATTTGCGACGGCGCAAAACCCAGTTGTGCGCTCAAAATCTCGTCGGGAGTGAGCACCGCTTTGCTCTCCGCCCTGCTCGCAATGGAGGGTAAATGCGTGTCGCAGGAGGAAGGAATCATCGACAACGATGTCGACCGCTCCATCCATAACCTTACGAGTATCGGTGCCGAGGCAATGTGCCGCACCGACGAAATGGTGCTAAAGATAATGACAAGCAAGGAGTAAGGAGCCCCTCCCAACCCTCCCCGCCGGGGAGGGCTTCGCTTGCTTGCGATGGTAACCGTAGTAGGTGCGCATCGCCGAGGCGCACCCTTAAGATAGCTCAATCACTTTACTTCCTTGCAAAGGGCGCGTCTCGGCGATCCGCGCCTACTACAATTTCTTTCTGTTTCGCCTTGTAATAATATTATTTTTATTAACTTTGCATATTATAAATGCCCACTGCCGCAATGGTGGAATTGGTAGACACGAGGGACTTAAAATCCCTTGGCCAGAAATGGCTGTGCGGGTTCGAGTCCCGCTCGCGGCACTATGAGATTGTGATAAGGTAATTTTATAACCTGCCATAATTGCTTGACGAAATTCTATTAATTTTTACACTTCAAGCAAAAAAAACTTTAAAAAGCCGCTTTTTTCCACTCGTTTCCACTAACTTTGCATTCGTATAGAAATAGGAAGCGCACACATTAAGAAGCACATACAATAATTATTTAAACACTTTATTCACAAATTAAAAACAGAAAGGATTTCTTATGAAGAAGATTTTACCTCTTTTACTTTGCCTGTTTATGGCATTGCCAACAATGGCAGCAGTGCAGCATGAGTATGAAGACGTTTGCTACATGCTTGGCACATGGTCCACTTCGGTTAAGGGTAAAGGTAACGAAATGAGCGGAAAAGTTGTCGTTACGGACAACGAAAACGGCACTTACGATGTCGCAATATCCGGACTTTATCTTTATTTTGACCTTGGCACTACCACATTCAAGAACATTCCCGGCACCACAACCAATGGCGTTACAACTTTCTCTTCCAATATGGAGTTTGTTGATGGAGAAGTAGAAGGCAGCGGTTACAATCGCGGCAAAACCTCAATGTTGGTTGAAGGCGCCTTCAGTGAGGACGAATGCTACCTCTATCTTGAAGGAACTTTCCAAGGATGGGCAGACGACCCGATGAAGATTACATTCGGTTCGCCGGTTGAAACACCTTCCACTCCTTACACAGTAACTGCTGAAGTGACTTACGGTGATGTCACTGTGACCCACGATGCAGACGAAGTTCGCATCACAGACAATGGCGACGGCACCATAAAGTTCGCTTACACGCAGTTCACCATAAGTGAGGCAAACATCGTAATAGCCGACTATTCAGTTGACGCAATCCCCGTTGGCGAAGCTGATGCAGACGGTTTCCGTTCCTTCGCTACCACCAGCGACAACAAGGCAACGGTTAAGAACATCGGCTCCTTCGGTGCTTCGTCGGGTCTTGCTGAGGATTTGGAGCTTTCTGTAACAGTTTCCGGCCGCTTCAACGGCACTACTATCGAGGCTGAAGGACAGTTCCAGGTGTCCGGTTCCGGCACTGCTCCAATGGCATCATTCTCTGTCAAGAGTGTGGCTGCAGGCATTTCCGCCGTTGAAACAGGCAACACCGCCGTTGAAGGCATCTACACCGTGGCTGGCGTGAAGAGCAACAAGCTCCAGAAAGGTCTCAATATCGTGCGCAAGGGTGGCAAGACCTACAAGGTGATGGTTAAGTAAATACCTCTTAAACACATAATAAGTTAATCGCAAGTGGGTGCGGAGCGCGGCTCCGCACCCACTTTTTTATGTTGGGAAGGAGGCGAACAGGAGCCCCTCCCAACCCTCCCCGCCGGGGAGGGCTTTGCATATTAGCGTTGCGATTTGCGCAATAGGCGAGGGTAATCGTAGTAGGCGCGAATCGCCGAGGCGCGCCCATTGCAAACGGAAAGGGTGATTGTAGTAGGTTGAGGGGCGCGTCTCGGAGATACGCGCCTACTACGGTATGCCCTCTTTCTTGCGCCCTTTGGCATGCACGCGCTACTTCATTTTGCCCCGAACGAAGGCGAGGCACTCGCTGAGGATGGCGACATGGGCGAGGCGCATGATGATGTAATAGGCACCGGCGGCGATGATTATGCGGGCAAACAGCAAAAGCCAGAGGTTGTGAATGGGCAGGGTGACGAAGTGGGTGAGCGTCATCACGGCGGCAGCGGCGGCGGCAAAGGGGAGCACATCGCGCGCGAACATACGGAAACCGTAGCCTGTGAGGCGGCGGACGAAGTAGAGCCAGACGAAGAGCCACGCCACATTGAGGACTACAAAAGCCTCCACCATGACGCGGATGCCCCATGGCCAGATGGCGAGCATGGTGAGCACCTGCAAGAGTCCGAGTGAGAACGTACACCAAAGGAGTATGTCGCTGCGCCCTTTGCTCACCACCATGTTGTTGAACAGAGCGCAGAGCGGCATCACGGCACCGCTGATGCAGAGCAGTTGCAGGAGTGAAGCCGATGCCGACCATTTCTCCGTCAGTGCGAGGACGATGAACTCCTGCGCCACGAGTGCAAAGCCGAAGAGCAGGGGGAAGGTGACAAACGACGTGAAACGCACCATCTTGCGGAACACACGGAGTTGCCGTTCGCGGTCGTCATCGAGTCCCACGAGCACGGGTTGAGCCACTTGGAGAATCATACTCTGCACGAGCGAGTAGCCCTTCATGTTCCATTGGTACGCCTGATTGAAGTTTCCGGTGTCGTGGGGAGAGAAATAATGCCCCAAAAGGATGTTAAGCACGTTGTTGTTGATGTGGTTTACGATTGTCGTTGCAAGCACTTTGCACGAGAAACGGAACATCCTGCGCACCGGGGCGAACGTGATTGCGCGGAGAGTGGGTCTCCATGGCGAGTAATACCATTGCATTCCGACGTTCACGGCAACGTAGATGAGGTTCTGAGTGGCAAGAGCCCAGTAGGCAAACCCTGCGAAAGCCATCGCCACTCCCACTGTGTTGGACACCAGAACGCCTACGGCTGCTGCCGTGGCTTGCTGTTTTGCCTTCAGATTCTTGAAGAGCCAAGCCGACTGTGCGGTGCCCAGCGACGACAGAATGATGATGAGAAATGCGTAACGGCATAACGGCACGACGCGCTCGGTGTGATAATAGGAGCCTATGAGAGGCGCGGCGAAGAAGAGGATGAGGTAGAGGCCGGTGGCCATAAGGATGTTAAACCAGAACACCGAGTTGTAGTCCTCCGCCGTGGGATGGTGCAGATTGGTGAGAGCCGTACGGAAACCGCTGTCCTGCAATGCCGTGGCGACGAGCGAGAAGATGCTTATCATCGCCATCATGCCATAGTCTTCGGGACACAGGAGTCGCCCCAGCACTATGCCGAAAGCCAATCCCAGCACCTGCTGCATGCCGCTGTTGAGTCCGCCCCAAAGCAGTCCCCGCGCCGTCTTTTGCTTCAATGATTCCATACGTCAGCCTTGTTCGCACTGCAAATGTAGCACAAAAAACGCAACAACCCACCCACATTGCTCACATTTTCTGCTTTTACGCCGACAGGTTCGGGGAAAAATCGTAACTTTGCAAACAATTCGCCACATTGTATTATTAACAAGGTGGAGCAATATTATTAATAAGGTAAAAGAAAAAGCAAGATGACAATAGAACAGCAAATCATAGATGCCGCCCTCCAAGCCGTAAAGAATCTCTACGGACAGGAGGTGGCGCAGACCGCCGTGCAACTGCAAAAGACGAAGCGGGAGTTTGAAGGCAACCTCACCCTCGTGGTGTTCCCGTTCCTCAAAATGTCGCACAAGAAGCCCGAAGAAACGGCGCAGGAGATGGGCGAATACATCTGCCGCAACTGCGATGCCGTAGCTTCGTTCAACGTGGTGAAGGGTTTTCTCAACCTCGTGGTGGCTCCGGCAGCATGGATTTCCCTGCTCAACGACATCGATGCCGACCCGAAATACGGCGAGAAGCAAGCCACAAAGGACTCGCCCCTTGTGATGATAGAATACTCATCGCCCAATACCAACAAGCCGCTCCACCTCGGACACGTGCGCAACAACCTTTTGGGATGGTCGCTGGCACAGATTATGGAGGCCAACGGCAACCGTGTGGTGAAGACCAATATTGTGAACGACCGCGGCATACACATCTGCAAATCGATGCTCGCCTGGCTCAAATGGGGCAACGGCGAGACCCCCGAGACAAGCGGAAAGAAGGGCGACCACCTCATCGGCGACTATTATGTGGCTTTCGACAAACACTACCGCGAGGAGGTGAAGCAGCTCCAGGCGCAGTATGAGGCAGAAGGAATGGACACCGAAGCCGCCGAGAAGAAAGCCAAAGACGAGGCTCCCCTCATCAAGGAAGCACACGAAATGCTCGTAAAATGGGAGCAGGGCGATGCGGAAGTGCGCGCCCTCTGGAAGAAGATGAACGACTGGGTGTATGCCGGTTTCGACGAGACTTACAAGGCGTTGGGCGTAGGCTTCGACAAAATCTACTATGAGTCGAACACCTACCTCGTGGGAAAGAAGAAGGTGGAGGAAGGACTTGAGAAAGGACTCTTCTTCCGTAAAGACGACAACTCGGTGTGGGCAGACCTCACAAACGAAGGTCTCGACCAGAAACTCCTGCTCCGCAGCGACGGCACCAGCGTCTACATGACCCAGGATATAGGCACCGCAGAGATGCGTTTCAATGATTTCCCCATCGACAAGATGATTTACGTGGTGGGCAACGAGCAGAATTACCACTTCCAAGTGCTCTCCCTGCTGCTCGACAGACTTGGTTTCAAGTGGGGAAAGGAACTCGTTCACTTCTCCTACGGAATGGTGGAGCTGCCCAACGGTAAGATGAAGAGTCGCGAAGGAACCGTCGTCGACGCCGATGACCTGATAGCAGCGATGATTGAAGATGCCCGGAAGACAAGCGAAGAATTGGGAAAATTCAACGACATGAGCGAAGAAGAGCGCGCCGAGATAGCCCGCATCGTGGGCATGGGAGCATTGAAATACTTCATCCTCAAGGTGGATGCGCGCAAGAACATGCTCTTCAACCCCGAGGAATCAATCGACTTCAACGGCAACACCGGACCCTTCATACAGTACACCTACGCCCGCATACGCTCCATCCTCCGCAAGGCTGAGGCGGAAGGAACCGTTGTTCCCGCCGGACTCGCCACCTCGATGCCGCTCAACGAAAAGGAGACGGAACTCATACAGAAAATCAGTGAGTTCGGTGCGGCAGTGGAACAGGCAGGCAAGGACTATTCGCCCAGCGGCATAGCCAACTACTGCTATGAGCTGACGAAGGCTTTCAACCAGTTCTACCACGACTATTCCATCCTCGGAGCAGACACCCAGGACGAGAAAATCGTGCGCCTTGTGCTTGCCAAGAATGTGGCAAAGACACTCCGCAACGGTATGGCTCTGCTTGGAATTGAGGTGCCGGAGAGAATGTAACAAGGTTTTTCCATAACGCCAAGAAAACAATAACGATGCCGACCCGCAGCCTTCAGAATCCGCCATCCTACCGCCACGACACCGTGCTGCCGCTCCCTTTGGAGGTGACAGCCAATGCCTGGGCAGTGGATGCAGCGTGCAGTGGCAACCCGGGACCGATGGAATACAGAGCCATCGACCTCGCCACCGGAGCGCAGGTGTTCCATTACGGTCCCGTGCACGGCACCAATAACATCGGCGAATTTCTCGCCATCGTGCACGCTTTGGCATTGCTCCACAAGCAGGGCGTGACGGGAAAGACCATCTACAGCGACTCCCACAACGCCATATTGTGGGTCACAAAGAAGCAATGCAAGACAAAACTCGCGCGCAATGCTCGCACAGAGAGTCTCTATCAGGTGATTGCCCGCGCCGAGACATGGCTCCGCACGCACGACATCAAGAACAACGTCGTGAAGTGGGAGACACAGAAATGGGGCGAGGTGCCGGCAGATTTCGGACGCAAAGGATAACATTTCCAATTCATAGAAACCAACTTTTCAATAGGTAAAAAGACAGAAGACTATGACAACACACACAATGAAGCAAATGCTTGCAGCCATCATCGTCATGGCAGCACAGCTTGTCGCCACCCCCATGCGCGCCCAGACAAGCGTAAAGACAATCCACATCTACAACAAAGTGACTTTCTACGACGAGTATCTCGTTACCGATTTGCCCGACGAAGCGAAGAACCTCGACGACGGAATATTGCGCCACACCACTTCCACCTACGCCCGAAAACTCACCGACGAAGAACTCGCGCTGATGGGAGAAACGCTCACGATGAAGCTCCGCGTGTATGCGTGCTGCGACAACTACGACCGTTTGGGTAACGTAAACTTCGCCTTTGTGCCCAAAGGAAGTACCACTTACGCCTACGATGATGTGGACCGCATAGAGATAGGACGCTTCATCACGCCCTTCATGAACAAGAACCTCACGCCGAAGTCGGTGACCTACAAGTACACCCTCGACTATCTCACCAACATACTGCGCGACAGCCGCCTGCTCAAGAACTACGACATCTGGGTGGAATATCAGCTCTATGGCATCCCATACGCCGCCAACACGCAGATAGAAGGATGCGAAGGGCGCAGCGATGTGTTCCAGGCTTCACTCGATTTCATCACTTCCCAGCCTGCCGCCGCAGCAGTAACCAACAACGTCGTTGTGCCGATAACGATGAAAAAGCACGAATATCAGGGCGGCAACCTCAACAATTACACCGAGAACGCCACCGACACCATAGGCAAGACGACAAAGACCTACACCTTCACTGTGCCCGAAGACGTGACCGATGCACAACTCGTCATCGTCACTTCCAATCACGGTTCGGGCGGATATAAGGACAACAACGGAGTCGTTCACTATGGCGAGGAGTACTGCCGCCGCATGCATTTCATCTATTACGACGATGAATTGGCACTCACCTACAAGCCCGGCAGGACGAGTTGCGAGAAGTTTCGCACTTACAACACACAGAGTAACGGCATCTACGGACTCACACAGAAGACCGATGCAGAATGGCAATCGTTCAGCAACTGGTGTCCGGGCGATGTCATCGACAACCGCATCATCAAGTTGGGAAGCGTGAAAGCCGGCACTCACAAGGTGCGCATCTCCGTTCCCGATGCCGAGTTCAACGGCAATGCAGCGGGAGAACACGACGGCAGCATACCCGTTTCAATCTTCTTCCAAGGCTTGGCGGGCGGTTCATTGCCCGAAGGCGTGAACAACGTGCAACTCAATCCCGACGTGAAAGGGGCTGTGACGATGACCGTCAACGGCGGCATCCTAGCGTTTGAGAGCGAAGAAAAGATAATGACTGTGGAACTTTACAGCGGCGACGCACGCCTGATAAAGTATCAACACGGTGGCGACAGCATCAATCTCAATGCTTTCGGCAAAGGCATTTATGTGGCGTGTGTAGAACTGGAAAACGGTGTTGTGGTGAGCCGCAAGCTCGTTTTCTAATCCATTGGAAGCCAATATAAAATCAAAGGGGGCATTCCTCCGATAAGAAAAGCCTTGTTTGCACCGCAGACAAGGCTTCTTTCTATTTTGTGTAAATCTGAATCGTGTTGCCGTCGTAGGTCTTTTGCTCCTTCAACTTCGCTTTTTCGGGCAACGCCGGGGCTTTTGTGCCCGACAGAACGGTTGTGGGTGCGGTCTCAATGCGTATTTCGTCCCAGCAGTCGGCATCGAGAAACGACTGCAAAGTGAATGCGCCGCCCTCCACAAGCAGACTCTGGCAGTGGCGCGAGAGAAGCCATTGCATGAGCTGAGGGATTACGGGTCGGGTGAAATCGATGTCGTTCAGCAGCGGATTCTCGCGGCTGATGACGAGTCGCAAGGGCGACTTGCCACCCCAATGGCGCACGTCCAGACGCGGATGTTCGCGCTCGTCGGTGGTGCGTCCCACTGCGATGGCATCGCATTCCGAGCGCAACTTGTGAACGAGCATCTGTGTGAAAGGAGTGGAAATGGCGATGGCTTTGCCGCCGTCATCAAGGAAACCGTTGGCAGTCTGCGCCCATTTCAGCGTGATGTAAGGTCGGTTGAGGGTGTTGCAAGTAAAGAAACGGCGGTTCAACGCCTCGCATTCCTCGCGCAAAACGCCCACCGTCACCTCGATACCGGCATCTTGCAGTTTTTTTATTCCGCGTCCCTGAACCTTGGAAAAAGGGTCGATGCAACCCACGACGACGCGCCTTACACCTTTCTTTATTATAAGGTCGGCACACGGAGGAGTCTTGCCGAAATGCGAACAAGGCTCGAGACTCACATAAACGGTGGCTTCGTGGAGCAGCGGAGCGTCCTCTTCCCTTACCGAAGCAAAGGCATTCACCTCGGCATGTCCTTCTCCGCAGCACACATGATAGCCTTCGCCGATGATGCGGTCTTGCGCCACTATCACCGCACCCACCATGGGATTGGGTTTCGCATTGGCCATTCCGCAGCGCGCAAGTTGCAGGCAACGGCGCATATACATGATGTCGGTGGATTCTTGGGTCATCTCGATTGTTGTGGGTTTTAGGCTCTGGCGCGGAGCATCAATAATTGAACGAACTTCCTCCCAAGAACTCGCGGAGCAGCGATGTGGGCGGCAGCGTGTCGTAAGGAACGGCGGTGAAGTAGCCAAGGAACTTGCGCAGACGGTAGGCTTCGGCATATTCCTCGCAGTTTTCCGGCACCTGTTCGAGCACGGGTTCGGCTTGCGTCTTTATCACGGCGAGCTCATATATCATCGCAGAGTTGAACATTGCGTCGGCATTCTCCTGATAGGGGAATATCCATTTGTTCTCGCCGGCGCGCACACTGGGCCATCGGCGGATGGTGTCCTGAGCCGAACAGCCGCGGTATTTGTAGTCGCGGATGATGCGGCGGAGCAGTCGGTTGTCGGTGGTGGGGATGTAGTTGTGGGTGTCAAGGAGAATGGTGGTGAGCGCAGAAGCATACACCCGGAACTTCTGTTCCTCTGGAATGTGGGCCGTCAGTTCCGGGTTGAGGGCGTGAATGCCTTCCACCACGAGCACATCGTTGGCTTCCATGCGCAGCCGTGTGCCGCTTTTCTCGCTCCGTCCCGTCTGGAAATTGTAGCGGGGGAGTTCCACTTCCTCTCCGGCGAAGAGTTGTTTGAGTTGCTTGTTGAGCAGTTCGAGGTTGAGAGCATAAAGACTTTCGTAGTCGTAGTCGCCCTTTTCATCGCGCGGAGTGACTTCCCTGTCGACGAAGTAATCGTCCAATGAAATGGGAACAGGCCTTATCCCGTTGGTGAGGAGCTGTATGCTGAGTCGCTTGCAGGTGGTTGTCTTGCCCGATGATGACGGTCCTGCAATGAGAACCATCTTCACCCCGGGTCGGCTGGCTATCTCGTCGGCTATCTGTGCAATCTTCTTTTCCTGCAAAGCTTCCGCCACATTGATGATGGTGTTGGCATAACCCTTCTGCACTGCGGTGTTGAACACACCCACAGTACCCATTCCCAGAATCTGCTGCCAACGGTGATGCTCGCGGAAAATGTCGAACATCTTGTCCTGACGGATTATGGGGCCGAGCGTATTGGGGTCGGTCTGCGACGGCGCACGAAGCAGAAGGCTGTCGTAATAAGGCTCGAGAGCATAGAGGGTGAGCTGCGATGTGTTGGTGAGCATAGCCCCGTAGAAGTAGTCGGCATAACCGTCGATGTCGTAATAAGTGGTATACAGACGCCCGGTGGAGCGCAACAGCTGCACCTTCGAGTGGCAACCGAGACTCTCAAAGAGCTTTATGGCATCGTCAGTGGGCACAGTGTGGCGGCGGATTGGCGTTGCCTGCGCTATGATTTCGTCCATACGGCGGCGCAAAGCGTCGGCATCCTGGGGCGTAACGGGCCGCCCTATGTGCAGGTCGCAATAGTAACCGTTGCTCACGGGGATGTCGATGACCACGCTTCCCGTTGGAAACAGGTCGTGAACAGCCTTGCAAAGCACGAAGAAAAGGGTGCGGGTGTAGGTGCGCATACCCGAGGAAGAACGCAAATCGAGGTATTCCACATCTTTATTGTTATACACCCTGTAGTGCAGTCCTTCTGCCTTGTTGTTCACTTTGGCGCTTACCGGGGGATAAGGCAAGTTGAGATTTAAGGTTTGGAAAATGTCAGAAAGTGTGCTGCCAGTTGCTACATCTTGAATTTTTTTGTTATTTTTGCAGCGGATTTGTATTACCTGTTTCATTTCTGTTACGGTTTAATTGAATCGAAAAGGAGTGTCAGGAGTCATTCCACATTGCAAAGATACACCCTTTTCCGGCACTTGACGCAACAGCGCAAACAAATTAAATAAAAATATGTCGATTTGGATTTTTTTTAAGATTGTCGGCTCATTGGCCCTCCTCATTTATGGAATGAAGGTGATGAGCGAAGCTCTTCAGAAGATGGCGGGCTCACAATTGCGCCACATCCTCGGTGCGATGACAACCAACCGCTTTACCGGACTGCTCACCGGAATGTTCGTAACCGCCTCGGTGCAATCGTCAACAGCGACGACAGTGATGACAGTTTCCTTCGTCAACGCGGGTCTTCTCACCCTCGCCCAAGCCATCTCGGTAATCATGGGAGCCAACATCGGCACCACGTTCACGGCTTGGATAATGTCGCTGGGCTTTTCTTTCAACCTCCTCGATGCGGTGTTCCCGGCTTTTATCATTGCCATTTTGCTCATCTACACGCGCCGTTACCGCTACATCGGAGACTTCCTTTTCGGCGTAGCGTTTATGTTTTTCTCCATCGCCTTGCTTTCCCAGACCGGCAACGAGATGGATTTGAGCCACAACCAATCGGTGTTGGACTTCTTCAAATCCTTCGATACCAACAGTTACATTACCATAATCGTTTTCCTTCTCATTGGAACGCTGCTCACATGCATTCTCCAATCGTCGGCAGCACTAATGGCCATCACCATGGTCATGTGCTCAAGCGGAGTGCTTCCCATCTATATGGGCATCGCATTGGTAATGGGCGAGAACATAGGAACAACGCTAACGGCCAACCTTGCAGCCTTGGCTGCCAACACGCAAGCCCGGCGTGCAGCCTTCTCTCACCTTGTTTTCAATGTCACGGGAGTCATTTGGGTGCTCGTGGTGTTCTATCCGTTCATCAATCTGGTGTGCGGAATGGTGGGTTACGACCCCGAATCGGGAGGACTCAACGCCCAGAAGCTGTCCGTTGTGCTTGCCGCTTTCCACACATCGTTTAATGTCTGCAACTCTGCGCTGCTCATTTGGTTCATCCCCCAGATAGAGAAATTCGTGTGTTATGTCATCAAACAGCGCCGTGTGGACGAGGAAGAGGACTTCCGTCTGCGCTATATCGGTGGCAAAAGCATCATGAAAACGCCCGAACTCTCAGTCCTTGAGGCTCAAAAGGAGATACAATCGTTCGCCGACCGCATTCAAAGGATGTTCGCAATGGTAAGGGAACTGCTCGGAGTGAAGGACGATGCCGCCTTCTCGAAGCTCTTTGCGAGGATAGAGAAATATGAAAGCATCTCCGACAATATGGACATCGAGATAGCAAACTATCTTGATGCCGTGGGCGACGCGCACCTCTCTGATGAGACAAAAGCCAAGATTCGCGCCATGCTGCGCGAGATTAGCGAGATAGAATCAATCGGCGACTCATGCTATAACATCGCGCGCACCATCAGCCGGAAGAAGAACGGCAAGGAGGACTTCACCGAAAAGCAGTATGAACACCTACATCAGATGTTCGAACTCACCGATGACGCCCTCACGCAGATGAATGTCCTGTTGCAGGGACGGCGCGAGAATCTCGATGCACACCGTTCGTTCAACATCGAGAACGAGATAAACAGCTACCGCAACCAACTCAAGAGTCAGAACATAAACGATGTGAACGACCATAAATACACCTACGCCATCGGCACCATGTATATGGACATCGTTTCGGAATGCGAGAAGCTCGGCGACTACGTCGTGAATGTTGTGGAGGCCCGAATGGGCACGCGGCAGCGCGAAGCGTAAGGCATAAGCGGTCGTAAATCGCCAGAAAGAAAAGCGGACGGGGCTTCTTCATAATGCGAAGAAGTCCCGTCCGTTTATGTGGCAAGGCTGTAACGGCCTTGAATGTGGGCTATCAGATTTTCCCGCCAAAGCACAAATCTCCGGCATCTCCAAAGCCGGGGACGATGTATTTGTGCTCGTTCAGACCCGGGTCGATGGCTGCGCACCAGATGGTTGTGTCTTCGGGGAATGTCTTTCTTACGTGTTCTATACCCTCGGGAGCGGCGATTACGCAGACGAGATGCACTTTCTTGGGAGTGCCTTTGGTGAGCAATGCCTTGTAGCCAAACTCCATTGAGCCACCAGTGGCAAGCATTGGGTCGGCGATGATGAGTGTGGCATCGTTCAAATCGGGCGTGGCGAGATACTCAACGTGTATTCCCACCTCCGTGTGGGTGTCGTCGGTGTATTCGCGATAAGCGCTCACGAAGGCGTTGCCGGCATGGTCGAAGATATTGAGGAAGCCTTGATGGAAGGGCAGACCGGCACGGAAGATGGTGCCGAGCACCAGTTTGTCGGTGGGCACGTTAATCTTGGCGGTGCCGAGAGGAGTCTCCACGGCGCGCTCCTTGTAATCGAATGTCTTGCTGAGTTCGTAGGCGATGAGTTCGCCAACGCGCATGATGTTGTTGCGGAAGAGCAGGCGGTTGCCCTGATAATCCTTGTCGCGCATCTCCGCCATATACTTGTTGATGATGGAGTTCGACTTGCTGAAATCAATAATTTCCATTGTTATAGGTTTTACTGTTATAATTTGTGCAAAATGATTGTCGGCCCCACCACATCGAAAGCGAATGTTTCGGAAACCAGGCAAAGTTACGCATTTTCCCCCATTGTTTTGTAATATGTAAATTGCAATATGGTGTATCGGCTCCGATTTTCTGAATATTTAACATAAAAAAGGTTTAGCCGCTTTCACATTTTTATATTAGTAGCGTTGCTGTTCTGCACTTTTTTCATACCTTTGCGGCGGTAAAAAGACGACATTTATATTTCACATCTAAATAAATATTTTTATAAAAATGGCAAAGTTAGATTTGACAAAGTACGGCATCACCGGTTCAACGGTGATTGCACACAATCCGTCGTACGAGCAACTGTTTGAAGAAGAGACCAAAGAAGGACTCAAAGGCTTCGAGGTTGGACAGCAGACTGAGCTCGGCGCAGTAAACGTTATGACCGGCATCTACACCGGCCGCTCGCCCAAGGACAAGTACATCGTCATGGACGAGAACTCCAAGGACACCGTGTGGTGGACTTCTGAGGAGTACAAGAACGACAACCACCCAATGTCACAGGACGTTTGGGAAAATGTAAAGACCCTTGCTAAGGATGAGCTTTGCAACAAGAACCTCTATGTTGTCGACGGTTTCTGCGGTGCCAACAAGGACACACGCATGGCTGTCCGTTTCATCGTTGAGGTGGCATGGCAGGCTCACTTCGTGACAAATATGTTCATCCGCCCCACCGCTGAAGAGCTCGAGGCATTCGAACCCGACTTCGTTGTCTACAACGCTTCAAAAGCAAAGGTGGCCAACTATAAGGAACTTGGACTCAATTCCGAGACTTGCGTTGCCTTCAACGTGACTTCCAAGGAGCAGGTTATCATCAACACTTGGTACGGAGGAGAAATGAAGAAGGGTATGTTCTCAATGATGAACTACTTCCTTCCCCTCAAAGGCATTGCCTCAATGCACTGCTCTGCCAACTGCGACATGAACGGACAGAACACCGCTATCTTCTTCGGACTGTCCGGAACAGGCAAGACCACACTCTCAACCGACCCGAAGCGCAAACTCATCGGCGACGATGAGCACGGATGGGACGACAACGGTGTGTTCAACTTCGAAGGCGGTTGCTACGCAAAGGTTATCAACCTCGATAAGGAATCAGAACCCGACATCTACAATGCAATCCGTCGCGACGCTCTCCTTGAGAACGTAACAGTGGACGCCAACGGCAAGATTGACTTCGCAGACAAGAGCGTTACCGAGAACACCCGCGTGTCTTACCCAATCAACCATATCAACAACATCCAGCCGGGCTCGTCAGCTCCAGCAGCAAAGCAGGTTATCTTCCTCTCTGCCGATGCCTTCGGCGTGCTGCCTCCAGTATCAATCCTGACACCGGAGCAGACAAAATACTACTTCCTCTCTGGCTTCACAGCCAAGCTGGCAGGTACAGAGCGCGGCATCACAGAGCCCACCCCCACCTTCTCCGCTTGCTTCGGACAGGCATTCCTCGAACTCCATCCGACAAAATATGCAGAAGAGTTGGTTAAGAAAATGGAGAAGAACAACGCCAAGGCTTACCTCGTGAACACCGGATGGAACGGCACTGGCAAGCGCATCTCTATCCGCGACACACGCGGAATCATCGATGCTATCCTCAATGGCGAAATCGACAAGGCTCCAACAAAGCAGATTCCAATGTTCGACCTCAAGGTGCCTACAGTACTTCCGGGCGTTGCCACCGAGATTCTCGACCCACGCGACACCTACGCTGAGGCTTCACAGTGGGAGGAAAAAGCAAAGGACCTCGCTGCACGCTTCATCAAAAACTTCAAGAAGTATGAGAACAACGAAGCCGGAAAGGCTCTCGTTGTGGCAGGCCCGAAGCTCTAATCGGAACCGACAAACAGTAAAGTTTCAAATAAAAGAAGGCTCGCTTACGCTTTTGCGTAGCGAGCCTTCTTTCGTTATTGTCGCTCAGTTGCAACGCCGTTATTGCTCAGTTGCAAGGGTAACCATAGTAGGCGCGCATCTCCGAGGCACGCCCAATGTCTCCGAAGGATTATTTCTTCAGGTCGCCAACCTTTTCCAAGTATTCGGCTATTTGGACTGCGTTGAGGGCTGCTCCCTTACGAATCTGGTCGCCACTGAGCCAGAAGGTGAGTCCGCAATCGTCTGCAAGGTCCTTGCGGACACGCCCCACGAACACGTCGTCCTTGCCTGCTGTCTCGAGAGGCATGGGGTAAACGAGGTTTGAGGGGTCGTCCTTCAGGGTGCATCCGGGTGCTGCTGCTATGGCTTTCTGGGCTTCCTCCACGCTGATGGGACGCTCTGTCTCAATCCAAACGCTCTCGGAATGGGAGCGGAGCGAGCTCACCCGCACGCACATTGCGGAACATTTCACGTCGGAATGCATTATCTTGCGGGTCTCGTTGAACATCTTCATCTCCTCTTTCGTGTAACCGTTGTCGGTGAAAACGTCTATCTGCGGGATGACGTTGTAAGCCAACTGGTGCGGGAACTTGTTCACTGTGACGGGCTGTCCTTCAATTATCTCTTTGTATTCCTGCTGCAACTCCGCCATGGCTGCGGCTCCTGCGCCACTCGCACTCTGATAGCTGGCGATGTGGATGCGCTTGATATGGCTGATGGCTTCAAGGGGTTTGAGCACCACAACCATCATTATCGTGGTGCAGTTAGGGTTTGCTATGATGCCGCGGGGACGGTTTAGCGCGTCTTCTGCGTTGCATTCGGGCACCACGAGAGGCACATCGTCGCACATACGGAAGGCACTTGAGTTGTCAATCATCACACAGCCGTGCTTGGTGATGGTGTCGGCGAACTCCTTTGAAGTGCCGCCGCCGGCGGAAACAAAGGCTACATCGATGTCCTTGAAGTCATCGTTGTGCTGCAAAAGTTTCACTTCGTAGTCCGTTCCTTTGAAGTTGTACTTGCGTCCGGCTGACCGTTGCGAGCCGAAGAGGGTGAGATTGTCAATCGGAAAGTTTCTCTCTGCGAGGATGCGGAGGAACTCTTGTCCCACGGCTCCACTCGCACCAACTATTGCTACATTCATAATTGCGTGTTTTTTTGTTTGTTATGATTTATTGTTCGTTGTTTGTTTCGTTGCCATTGGCGCGCAGAAGGCGGCGCGCCTCTTCTATTATTGTGTCCTCACCGCGCAGGATGTCGGCTTGCGACAGACTCACATTGTAGTCGGGGTCGATGCCGAACTCGGTGCTTTCCTTGTTCCTGTCGAACATGGGGCACGCTGAAAAGCGCACGCTCCAACCTATCGGGAGTTCGCTGGAGTAGGGCATTCCGGCTCCGCCTCCAGTCCTGTCGCCCACTACAATGACTTTGGGGCAGCACCGCATGTACTTCACGAATTCGTTGGCGGCGCTGTATACGGCTCTGTTTGTGAGCACTGCGACGCGCTTTTGCCACCTCATTCCGCTGCTGGGCTTAAGCCGTTGCTCATCCATTGAGGAGAAATCGGAGTGCCCTTTGCCCGTTTTGTGCTGCATGTAACCCACCAACAGTTCTTCGTTTGTGAACCTTGCAGCCACCTTTTCGGCTGCCGTGAGCATGCCGCCGCCATTGTCGCGGATGTCGATGATGAGTGAGTTGCACGCCGCAAAGTGCATCATCATCTCGTCGAGGTTGCCTTCTCCCGGTGCGGTGGAGAACGATGCGCAGCGCACATAGCCCGTGTTGTCGTCGAGGATGCGGTATTTCAGTCCCGCCGCCATGCGGAAGTCGGTGCCGAGATATTTTGAAATGAGCGTGTCACTGATATTCGACGGGTAGGCTTCCTTCCATTCCCAGTTGCGCGAAGTGTCCCAAGCGGAGTACATATTGACGTGTCCATCGCGCAGTTCTCCAAGCATATTGCCAAGGATTTCAAAGAGTTGAGCGTCTGAAAGGTTGTCGGTTATCTGGCGGGCGTAGCGCGAGTGCACCTCGTCCCAGTCGAGTCCGTAAGCCGATGCCTTATAGTCGAAGAAGCAATAGTGCTCGTCTATGATGCGCCAGAGGGCTTCGAAGTTGTCGCTCGGAGTGTCGTTGTATTCCTCTTCGTCCACGCATGCCGTCATCGCGAAGGCGCAGACGATGAGCAGAAGGAAGTGTTTGAGGTGCTGTTTCATGGGCGTAGGCGTATTGTCTTAAACCGTTTCACGATGCCGATGAGCACCGCGTGGGTGTAGATGTGCTGTTTAAGGTTGTTCACATGAGCCTGTTGCATGTCGCCGAGATAGCCTATCCGCAGTGTGGTGCGGCCTATTGGCAAGTCGATGGTGAGCATTTGGCGCAGCGAAGGGGTTGCTATGAAGGTGGTAGGCACGACGTTATGGTCGTAGTTGCCGCACGAAAAGATTTCGTAATAGCTCTGCCCGTAGTTCGGACTGAACATGATGCCGGCCAGAGGAGCACTCACTTCGTAGCGGACTGCAATGGGATAGCGGCGTATGTGGGTGGAGTAGGTGGCTGAAAGGGTTGGCGACAGGTTGAGGTTGAGGCGTGCCTGCGCCGGGTTGTTGGTGCCGCGGGTGTTGTAGATGAAGCCGACGGTGGCGTCGAGTTGTGCTCCCGCCTTCAGACTGATGTTGTCCTTTCCAACTGGAAAGTCCCATTTGTGGAGCACGCCGTAGCTGAACTGATAGGCACCTGCTATCTCGCCGCCGTTGTCGGAGCGGTTGTCTGCCCATGCGATGTTGCCTTGATGAATTATACGGCGGCTCCATCGGCTGTCCAGTCGGTCGCGTTCTATGTGGGAGATGTAGCGCAACTCCATGCCGCGAAACATCTCTTGGGAGAGGTAAGTGTCCAGAATGTTGGTGGCACCGATGCCTATCATGCGCGCGTTGGTAATGGTTCGGGGCGACACGATGGTGTCGCCCTGAGCGCAGGCAAGGCTCGCCGTGAGGGCGAGCAAGGCGGTGGCGAGGACTTTACATGCTGTCATCGGGGAAGAGATTGAGTTGCCCGGTCATCTCGTCAATCACTTGTTGCCGGCTTTTTCCGGCATCGGGGTCGAGGTTTTCGGGTTCGTTGTCATTGTCGTCTTGGCTCTCCGGCTCCGGTTCGGGTTCCGGGAAGCGAGTGGGTTCGAGTTCCTTCAACTCATCGACATCCCATGTGCAGACGCGTTTTCCCTTCGCCTTGAAGCCCTTTACACCCACGAACTCCTCGGCATCCACTGTCATCGGCGGGCGTTGTGTGGTCTTTCCGTCGGGCAGTTCCTCTGCCTTGAAGGTCACCTCGAAGCGCGGATACGCCACGTCGGTGAGTGCAACGAGCCGGCTTTGTGGGTTGTCGCTGACATAGTTCTGATAGCGTTTCGTTGCATCCATGTGGAAACGCTTGATGTAAAGGCTGTTATTGTTGTCGGCATCGAAGAGTGCTGCCGTCCAAACCTTGGCGGGGTTCCATTTCTCTATCACCTTGATGTTGTCCTCATAGTGGTTGTTTGCGTCGAACGACGAGATGTAGAAGTTGCCGTTTTCGAGCACCACGAGGATGGCATCGTCATTGTTGAACTCGCCGAGATAGCGTCCGTGCTCGTCGTAGTTGATTCGGTTTACGTCGGTGTCAAACCACACCTTGCGGCCGCCGAGCGTGGAGAGGCCGTGACTCTTTAGTCCGATGCGGTGCACAGGATTGCGCGTCACGAGGTAACCCTTGCTTGTGCGTGTGCGGATGGAGATTTTGGCGAAGTCCTTTTCTATGAAGAGGTTGCGGAGTTTCGGTATCGGTTCGAGCGTCACCTTTATCACTTCCGCCTCGCCGTTGGGGTTGGCGGTGAAGTAGAGCACGCGCGACTGCGGTGTGCCTTGTGTGAGGTCGTATTCCCTTCCTGTGACCACTGCGGAGACATAGAAGCGCTTTATGAAGCATGCGCCGGCTTTTCCGTCGCGGTAAACCACGTTGTAGATGGTGCGTTTGTCGCCTCTTTTGAACACTTGCACGTGCAGAATGTTCTTGCCTACGAACACTTTGTCAGCCACTTTGAGCACTTTGTACTTGCCATCCTTAAAGAACACAATCATCTCGTCAAGGTCGGAGCAGTTGCAAACGAACTCATCCTTCTTCAAACCTGTGCCTACGAAGCCTTCCTGCCGGTTGATATAGAGTTTCTGATTGGCCTCCATCACCTTCGAAGCCTTTATCGTGTCGAAGTTCTTGAGCTCCGTCCGGCGCGGATGGTCAGCTCCATACTTCTCCTTCAGTTTCTCAAACCACTTTATGGTGACATCCACCATGTGTGCCAGGTCGTTGTCAATGACGGCGATGTCGGCGTTGATGCGTGCGATGAGTTCGTCGGCTTTGTCCTTGTTGAACTTCAGGATGCGTTGCATCTTTATCTCCATGAGTCGGAGGATGTCGTCGCGTGTCACCTCGCGCACAAAGTCTTTCGTGAAGGGCTCCAGCCGTTTGGCGATGTGGGCAACGGCGGCATCCATCGTTTCGGCGTTCTCGAAGCCTTTGTCTTTGTATATCCTTTGCTCGATGAAGATGCGCTCCAGCGATGCGAAGAAGAGTTGCTCGAAGAGTTCGCCACGCTTTATGTTGAGTTCCTTGCGCAGCAATCCCATCGTGGAGTCGGTGGAATGGCGCAGCACATCGCTGACGGTGAGGAAGCAGGGTTTGTTGTCTTCTATGACGCAGCAGTTGGGAGAGATGTTTATTTCGCAGTCGGAGAAGGCGTAGAGGGCATCGATTGTCTTGTCGGGCGACACTCCGGGGGCGAGGTGAACCAGTATCTCCACGTTGGCAGAGGTGTTGTCGTCCACCTTCTTTGCCTTTATCTTGCCTTTCTCAACGGCTCTGAGGATTGACTCGATGAGTGTCACTGTGGTCTTGCCGTAGGGTATTTCGCGGATGGCAAGAGTCTTCGAGTCCACCTTTTCTATCTTTGCGCGCACCTTCACCGAGCCTCCTCGCTGTCCGTCGTTATACTTGCTCACGTCGATGCTGCCCCCTGTCGGGAAGTCGGGGAAGAGGTGGAACTCCTCGCCGCGAAGGTATTTCACGGCGGCATCACACAGCTCATTGAAGTTGTGGGGGAGTATTTTCGAACTCAATCCCACGGCGATGCCTTCCGTTCCCTGTGCCAACAGCAACGGGAACTTGGCAGGAAGCGTTATCGGCTCCTTGTTTCTGCCATCGTAGGAGAGTTGCCAGTCGGTGGTCTTGGGGTTGAACACCACCTCTAGGGCAAACTTCGACAGTTTGGCTTCTATATATCGCGGTGCTGCGGCGCGGTCACCGGTGAAGATATTTCCCCAGTTACCCTGGCAGTCGATGAGTAGGTTTTTCTGTCCCAACTGCACCAAAGCGCCGCCTATGGAACCGTCGCCATGAGGGTGGAACTGCATGGTGTGGCCCACGATGTTTGCCACTTTGATGAGGCTTCCGTCGTCCATGCGTTTCATGGAATGCAGTATTCGGCGCTGCACAGGCTTCAGTCCGTCCTCGATATGGGGCACGGCGCGCTCCAGAATCACGTAGGAGGCGTAGTCGAGAAACCAGTTTTGGTACATACCGCTAAGGTGATGCACCGCCGAGGCATCGAATCTGTTCACCGGGCGATAGTCGCTGCGCCCCTCTTCCTCCTCGTCTTCAGGAACTGTGTCGTAGTCGAGGGTGACTTCTTCACCCTGCTTTTCGTCGAGGATGTCATCGGTTGGCTGATTGTTCTTTATTTCATCGTCCATTGTTCGGATTGTTTTGTCTATGTAATGCTACTTCCTTACAAAAGTAGTAAAAATTTCCCGAATGCTAAAATTTAGCCCCGATTATCGTTAG
>CAYXGN010000001.1:40438-43993 GCA_964464505.1 uncultured Prevotella sp. | reverse complement strand
TGCCGTTGATTTTCTGATAGAAGTCGAGCGCAAAGATGTCGGTCATGCCGCTGATAAAGTCGATGACTGCCATAATGCGGGTTTCCAAATCGGGGCTGTTGATGTCGTACTGGCTGCTGAACCGCTTCCTCAGCTGCTCGGAATGAAACTTCTCCGGGCTTACGGCTGCCTCGATAAGGGCTTCCATAAGGGTTTGCATTATCTTGTAGCCGCTGAGTTCCACGTCGAGGACGGGTTTGCTGTTGTAAATCTTAGAGACGCTCACTTCGCTGCAACGGCGGTATGCCTCCGCCACGAGGGGGCTGACATAGCTGATGAGACTGCCCTCCAGCGTGCCGCCGAGGATTTCCTCTTCGTGCTCCACGAACGCCCGGGCGCACTCCGATTCGAGTTTGCCGATGGCGCAGGCACGCATATACACAATTTTTTCATTGTTGTCGCTTATGCCTTCGTCAATGATTCTTTGCCCTATTTTCTGCTGCGTGGCGGCATCGAAGAAGCCCAGCAGCAGCGCGGAAGTCTCTTCGAAGGAGAGGATGCGAAGTTTGTGGGAGTCCTCAATGTCCATTATCTCGTAGCAGATGTCATCGGCTGCCTCGACGAGCCAGACCAAAGGGTGGCGCACATACATTGCCGGCGCGCCCTCGGGGGATTTCCTTATGAGCCCCAAATCATCGGCTATGCGGCGGAAATAAGGCTCCTCGGAGGTGAAGAATCCGAACTTTCCCTTCTTGCCGGCGCATCTTGAGGAATGGGGATACTTCACAATGGAAGCCAAAGTGGTGTAGGTCATGACGAAGCCTCCCTCCCGGCGGCCGTGGAAGCGGTGGGTGAGGAGCCGGAAGGCATTGGCATTGCCCTCGAAACGGATGATGTCGTCCCAGAAATCGGGGCTTACCTGAGGGCGGAGCTGCTGCCCTTTGCCCTCGCGGAAGAATGCTTGGATGGCCTTTTCTCCCGAATGTCCGAACGGAGGATTGCCCATATCGTGCGCCAGACAGGCTGCGCTGACGATGGTGCCAATCTCTTCGAAGAGCGTGGAGCGAAGCTCGGGGTGGCGTTGTGTCAACACCCGCGCCACATCGTTGCCCAAAGACATACCCACGGAAGCCACCTCGAGGGAATGGGTGAGGCGGTTGTGTACGAAGATGCTGCCGGGAAGGGGGAACACCTGCGTCTTGTTTTGCATGCGGCGGAAGGGTGCGGAGAAGATGAGGCGGTCGTAGTCGCGCTTGAATTCAGAGCGGTCGTCGTGGCGAAGGGTGTGGCGAAGCTCCTGCCCGAGGCGTTTGTTGGAAATGAGTTGCTGCCAATTCATGTTGCAAAGTGTGTTGCTGCCTTTTATAGGTGGGTCAGTCCTTTTCGCGATAAATCACGTTGTTGGCTCCGCTTGTGATGTGGAGGGCTTCGGGATGCTGCTTGATGTAGGAGTCGATGTGGCGCACCCGCTTGTTCTCAAGAATTTCGTCGACGGCGATAAGGATGCCCGTCTCTTCCACATCGCCGAATCCATAGTTGATGGCGGTGCCGAAAAGTTTCATCGTGGGACTGAGGCTCATGTAGGCATTGACGAGCGGCGGGATGTTGTAGCCGAGTTTTCGGATTTCCGTATTGAGGATTTTGTAATCCTCGCGGAAGTTGTCTTCCGAGAAGAGAGCGGCGAGTTCGCTCTCCGGAGTCTCTATGGTGAGGGGTTTGAGGGGCAGGATGAGGTTCTCCTTATCGTCGAAATGCTTCTTGAGGAAATAGAGAATCATGTCGCGTCCGCGGCGGATGTAGGAGGGGTACATGGTCATTTTGCCGAAGAAATATTTCACTTCGGGTTTGATGACAGTCAATGCTCCGAGTCCGTCCCAGAGGTTGTCGAGGGCGAAAAGACTCTTGGAACCTCGGCGTGTGCTTTGGTATTCGAGTGTGACGAAGGAGCGTCCGAGTTCCACAGTGTACGGCATATAGTCGCGGAGGAACTTCTCCGAGAAGTGGAACATGTGGCTTGTGGCGAGCTTTGGCTGCCCTTTGTCGTCGAGTTGCCAGTCGCTTCCGAGCAGATAACGGTAGCCTCCGATTATCTCTTCCGCCTCGGGGTTCCACACAATGAGTTGTTTATAGCTGTTCTCGCAGGTGTCGAACTCGTCGATATCCATCGATTTCCCCGTGCCGCCACCGGCTTCGCGGAACGCAATCTCGCGCAGACGGCCTATCTCGCGCATCACGTTTGGTGCGTTCTGGGCTGTTATCACATAGATTTCGTTGTGGCTTTTGTTGGTCATTCGGAGCTGACGCTCGGGAGTGAGTTCGCTCTTCAGCACTTCTTTGCTGACGGGTGCGATGATTGGCTCTTCCATTATTGTTGTATTGTCTTGACGGTTTTCGTTATCACTTTTGAAAAAGACGGCGTGCATCAGGCTTTCGGCAGCTCGTAGACTCTGTCTTCCACCCACTGTGCCCATTGAGCCTGCGAGCGCGAATGGTCGAAGGTTTGCCATGGGATTGGCTTGCCTATGTGGATGGTAAAGTGCTTGCCCACGTTGCGGTACATCTCGTCCACAAGGAAAATCATGGCGAGGTTGAACGGCAGGAAGCGGTCGCTGAAGGCGGCAATGCGATAGAAACGCCGGCTGTTGCAGCCGCTGAAATGTATTGGGACGACATCGCGATGGTGCTCGACGCTCTTGGAAAGGAAGGTCTTTTTCCACGCTATGTCGTGGATGCTGCCGTCCTTCTGGCGGCGGCTGTTGAGTCCGGCGGGGAACATGAGGATATGGTTGTCGCCGGCAAAACCTGCTTCCACCATTCTGGGGAAGTCACGGCCGTTGCGCCCTGTCTTGTTGATGCCGATGCAGAGGGGTGCCAGTCCCGGCAGATTCATGAGCAAATCGTTGACAAGATAACGCATTCTGCCGTTGTAATGCCGACCTATCACGGCACCCAACGCCACCCCGTCCTGACCCCCGAGGGGATGGTTTGAGACGAAGGTGTAGAGACGGCCGTCGTCGGCGGGGGGCAGATTCTCCTTGCCAACGATTTCGATGTCCATCTTCAAATAGCGTACGCACGACTCAACCCACTCTACGCCAGAGAGATGACGGTTGTCCCAGATGAACGCGTTCACCTGGTCTTGGTGGATGATTTTCTTCAACCATGCGACGAGAAACCGCGGCACATAGCGCGCCTTCTTGCCCATTTTACTGCGCAAGATTTTATCTATGTCGATGGTTTTCTCTGTTATCTCGTCCATGCTTTCACTGCTAATGCGTTGCAAAAATAACATATCTTTTTCTAAAAGTTCCTCTTTTGGTTGAAAAATGTGCATTTTCGTAACAAAAACTTAATATTTCGGGGGAGTGGGTAGTAGGCGACACTATTGCTTGCTTTTCCGTTTGCATCGGGCAAATCGTAGTAGGCGCGGATCGCCGAGACTACTACGATATGCATTCACATTCATTAACCTTTTTACTCTTTTACCACTTTATTTTTTTACTTTTATCAGTGAGTTACGCAGCTGCCGAAACGATATTTGTCTACAAAATTAACACCCTTTAACTCCCAAAATCG
>CAYXGN010000001.1:26665-40338 GCA_964464505.1 uncultured Prevotella sp. | reverse complement strand
GCTTTTCAATCTCTATTTTGTGGGTTTTCGCGGAGGTGATTTCTCGGGTTTTAACATTCGTTAAATACGATATTTGCATAGTTTTAACAGACATTAAGTTTTGCGTTTTGTGAGGGTAACCATAGTAGGCGCGGATCGCCGAGACGCGCCCCCTCGAATAGCGTTGCTAGCGTAGGAGGTTTGTATATTTGCGTTACAAAGGGCGCGTCTCGGAGATACGCGCCTACTATATTTTGCATTTCCGCGTTTCAAAGGGCGCGTCTCGGAGATACGCGCCTACTACAATTACTTCTGCAAATTGCGCTTTTGAAAAACTCAAAATTCGCCCTTTAACCCCCGAAAAATGCCGTTTTGGGGGCTAAAAATCAAAAAAATAGGGCCTAAAACAAATATTTGTGGGGAAAAGTGGAGCGTTGTGGAGAAATTTGTATACCTTTGAAGGCAAAAACCATTTATATAGTAGGTGGGTTCTAAAAATTCCCACCGTAAAGAAGAAACAAAAATGAAAGATTACGTTTTGCCATCCTGCGGTCTCTTTTCGGTTCAATTCGTTTGTTCGTTCAGTCGTATAGCCCGCTATACTTCTTCGCTCTCAAACAAATTGAAACTCGAAAATAGCCTCGCAATCTGACAAAGCCAATTTTTAGAACCCACCTATACGCATGCGATTTTTAGGCAACATAGAAGCACGGACAGACACGAAGGGCAGAGCGTTCTTGCCGGCAGCGTTCCGCAAGGTGCTGCAAGCCGCTGGGGAAGAGCGGCTTGTGCTGCGCAAAGACGTGTTCCAACAGTGCCTCGTGCTTTACCCCGAGACGGTGTGGAACGAGCAGATGGACGCCCTCCGCACACGCCTGAGCCGATGGAATGCCACCCACCAGCAAATCTTCCGGCAGTTTGTGTCGGATGTGGAACTGGTGACGCTCGACTCCAACGGCCGCATCCTCATGCCGCGCCGCTACCTCCTCATGGCGGGCATAGAGCAGGACATCAAGTTCATCGGCATGGGCGACACCATCGAAGTGTGGAGCAACGAGCGCACACAGCAGCCGTTCATGGAAGCCACCGAGTTTGGCAAAGCCCTCGAAGAGATAATGGGTGGAGAAACAATCAACGACTCAAACCCACTATGACAATAACGACAGCCGCGACATATCATGTGCCTGTGATGCTCCGTGAAAGCATCGACGGTCTGGCGATAAAGCCGGGCGGAGTCTATGTGGACGTCACTTTCGGCGGAGGAGGACACTCGCGCGAGATACTGCGGCGGCTCTCCGGCGGTGCGCGCCTGTTCAGTTTCGACCAGGATGCCGATGCCGAAGGCAACATCCCGAGCGATGCTGAGGGGTTCACCTTCGTGAGGAGCAATTTCCGTTACCTCAAGAACTGGATGCGCTACTACGGCATCAGCCACATTGACGGGCTCCTTGCCGACCTCGGAGTGTCTTCCCACCACTTCGACGAAGCCGAGCGCGGCTTTTCCTTCCGCTTCGACGCGCCCCTCGACATGCGTATGAACAAGCGCGCCGGAATGACCGCCGCCGACCTCCTCAACACCTATGACGAGGAACACCTGGCTGATGTGTTCTACATCTACGGCGAGTTGAAAAACTCGCGGCAACTGGCGGCAGCCGTGGCAAAGGCGCGTGCGGCACGGAAGATAACGACAACGAAGGACATTATGGACATAGTCAGTCCGCTGTTGCGCCGCGAACGCGAGAAGAAGGAGATGACACGGCTGTTCCAAGCCCTTAGAATAGAGGTGAACCACGAGATGGATGCCCTCAAGGAGATGCTCCTCGCAGCCACCGAACTGCTCGCCCCGAAAGGCAGACTGTCGGTGATAACCTATCACTCATTGGAAGACCGCATCGTGAAGAACATCATGAAGGCGGGCAACGCAGAGGGAAAGGTGGTGCAGGACTTCTTCGGTCGCACGGAGACTCCGTTCCGCCTCGTCAACAACAAGGTGACAACGCCGTCGGAAGAAGAGCAGGCGCAGAACCCTCGAAGCCGCAGTGCAAAACTTAGAATTGCCGAAAAGAAATGAAACAGGAAGAAGAAAACACAACGCCCGACCCACGCGAGGTGCTCAGCGACATTGCCGCACGCGAGGCAAAAGCCGCTGCCGACAACGCCGCAAAGGCGGAGCCTGCCGCCGAAGAGGAAAGTGACGGCACGGCAGAGGAGTTCATCTCGGTAATAAAAGGGAATGCCGTGGAGGAGGAAAAGACCAATGTCTCCGACCTTAACTTGGTGAAAATCCTCGGCGGCGACATCCTCAACTCCACGTTCCTGAGGCATCAGATAGGAGTAATCCTTATCATCTTCGTCTTCATCCTCATTTACATCAGCAACCGTTACAGTTGCCAGCAGGACCTCATCAAGATAGACCACCTCACCAAGGAACTGCAGGATGCGAAGTACAGGGCACTCTCAAGCAACAGCGAACTCACGGAACAGAGCCGCGAGAGCAAGGTGCTCGAGAAACTGAAGGAAGGCAATGACAGCACGCTGCACATACCGACACAGCCGCCATACATCATAAACGTACCGAAAAGCAAGTAGAAATGAGCAAGTTCAACCATAAGAAATCAATGCCACGCTATGGCTGCATCGCCATAGTGATGACTCTGGCGGTGGTGTTTGTCATTGGAAAGACATTCTATACAATGACTGCCAAGCGCGACTTCTGGCTGCAAGTGGCAGACAGAGTGAAGTTGGACGACAAACCTATAATGCCCACCCGCGGCAACATACTCAGTTGCGACGGCCAGCTTCTGGCTTCTTCGCTGCCGGAATACAAGATTTACATGGACTTCCGGCAACTTAAAGCGGCGGAGAAAGACACGCTTTGGGCGGAGAAACTCGACTCCATCTGCATGGGGCTGAGCGCCATCTTCCCCGAGAAATCGGCGAAAGAGTTTCGCAAACGCCTCGACGAAGGGCAGAAAAAGAACAGTGCCCACTGGCTGATGTGGCCAAGGCGCATCAACTACAGCACCTATGCCGAGGTGCGCCGCCTGCCCATCTTCACACTCGGCAAGAGTGCGGGATTCCACGTTGAAGAGTATAAGGCAAGGAAACAAGCCTACGGTTCGCTCGCCGAACGCACCATCGGCAAGATGTACGGAGCCAAGGACACGGCGCAATGCGGACTTGAACTGTCGTGCGACTCCATTCTCCGCGGCACCATGGGAGTGAAACACCGCCGCAAAGTGCTCAACAAGTTCCTCGACATCGTGGATGTCCAGCCCATAGACGGAGCCGACATCGTGACCACAATAGACGTGGGCATGCAGGATTTGGCGGAGCGTGCGCTCGTCAAAGAGCTTAAAGCCATCAACAACGCCACCGTAGGCGTGGCGATAGTAATGGAAGTCAGCACCGGCGACATTAAAGCAATAGTCAACATGGACCGCTGCTCTGACGGCGAATACCGCGAACTCAAGAACCACGCCGTGAGCGATTTGCTCGAGCCGGGGTCGGTGTTCAAGACGGCATCCATTATGGTTGCCCTCGACGCAGGGGTCGTTGACACCACCGCCCATGTGGAGACAGGAAACGGAGTGTGGCCCATGTACGGCCGCGAGATGAAAGACCACAACTGGCGAAAAGGCGGCTATCAGACGCTGACACTGCCGCAAACGCTCATGTACAGTTCGAACATCGGCATCAGCCGCATAATCGACGACCACTTCAAGAGCCACCCCGAGGACTATGTCAAGGGCATTTACAACCTCGGAATAGCCGATGACCTGCACCTGCCGATAGCCGGCTACTCCCCAGCAAGGATTAGAATGCCCAAGAAAGACAGCCGGGGCAAGCAGTATGTGAACTGGGCAAAGACCACATTGCCGTGGATGAGCATCGGCTACGAGACTCAAGTGCCGCCCATTTCCACCCTGACATTCTACAACGCAATAGCAAACAACGGCAAGATGATGCGTCCCCGCTTCGTGAAAGAGGTGAGAAAGGACGGCGAAACGATAGCGGAATTTCCGCCGGTGGTGCAGCGTGAGAGCATCTGCAAGCCCAAGACGCTGGGCGAAATACAGACAATCCTGGAGCATGTGGTAAGCCAAGGACTCGGCAAGAGAGCCGGGTCGCAGTCGTTCCTCGTAGCAGGAAAGACGGGAACGGCACAGGTGTCGCAAGGAAAAGGAGGCTACAAGTCGGGCACAACGAAGTATTTGGTGAGCTTCGCAGGCTTCTTCCCCGCCGACAACCCGCGCTATTCGTGCATCGTCTGCATCCAGAAGACAGGCCTTCCGGCATCGGGCGGCACCATGAGCGGTGCTGTCTTCCACGACATCGCAGAGGGAATAATGGCGCAAAGCATCAAGTATGAAGCCAAGGATGCGCGCGATGAAGGCTCAATCCTTATGCCGCAGGTGAAGAACGGCAACCTTCTGGCAGCCGAATGTGTGCTGTCGCAGCTCGGATTCCGCACCCGTGCCGACTGGAGCGGGTCGTATGCCGACGGCAATCCCATCTGGGGCAAAGCCGTGGCGAAGCCCAACAAGAGCATAGAACTCGCACAGCAGCCGTCCTACGCCAACAACATCATGCCCGATGTGAGCGGCATGGGAGCCCGCGATGCAGTCTATCTCATCGAGAGCCGGGGCGTGAACGTGAAGATAAAAGGGAGAGGCAAGGTGGTGGAACAAAGCATCCCGGCTGGCAGACCTATAAAGAAAGGTATGCAATGCACACTGCGCTTCGCATGAAACAAAGGAAACAAGAACGCATAAAATAACGATTTATGAAACTGAAGGAATTGCTTAAAGGCATCACTCCCACTGCCACCGAGGGCGACATGGAAGTGGAAATCACCGGAGTGAACATCGATTCACGACGCATTGAAGGCGGACATCTGTTCGTGGCAATGAAAGGAACGCAAGTGGACGGACACCAGTTCATAGCCAAAGCCATAGAACTCGGAGCCAAGGCGGTGCTCTGCGAGGACATGCCGGAGGAGAGAACGGAAGGCGTAACCTATGTCGCCGTAGCCTCAACGGAGGCTGTCGTGGGGCAAGTTGCAACGACTTTCCACGGCAATCCGTCGGCAAAACTGAAGCTTGTGGGCGTCACCGGCACCAACGGCAAAACCACAATCGCCACCTTATTATATAATATGTTCTCAAAAATGGGGCATAAATGCGGTCTGCTCTCCACCGTCTGCAACTACATTGTGGACGAGGCAGTGCCGGCAGACCACACCACTCCCGACCCGATAGCACTCAACGAACTGCTCGACCGAATGGTTCAGGCGGGCTGCGAATATGCCTTCATGGAGTGTTCTTCGCACGCCATCGCCCAGAAACGCATCGGAGGACTCACCTTTGCTGGCGGAATCTTCACCAATCTGACGCGCGACCACCTCGACTATCACAAGACTTTCGAGAACTACCGCGACGCAAAGAAGGCGTTCTTCGACTCTCTTCCCAAGACAGCCTTCGCCATAACCAATGCCGACGACCGCAACGGCATGGTGATGACACAGAACACCAAGGCGACAGTGAAGACCTATTCCACCCGCACCATGGCTGACTTCAGGGCGAAGATAATAGAGTGCCACTTCGAAGGAATGTATCTCGACATCGACAACCATGAGGTAGGCGTGCAGTTCATCGGCAAGTTCAATGTCAGCAACTTGCTCGCTGTCTACGCCGCCGCAGTGATGCTCGGAAAGCAACCAGAAGATGTCCTCGTCACGATGAGCACCCTCCACAGCGTCTGCGGACGACTGGAACCCATCCATTCGCCCGAAGGCTACACCGCCATCATCGACTATGCGCACACCCCCGATGCCTTGGAGAACGTGCTGGCAGCCATCCATGAGGTGCTCAACGGAAAGGGAACAGTAATCACTGTGTGCGGAGCCGGAGGCAACCGCGACAAGGGCAAGCGTCCGCTCATGGCTCAGGAGGCAGTGAAACAGAGCGACAAGGTGATAATAACAAGCGACAACCCGCGCTTCGAGGAGCCACAGGACATCATCAACGACATGCTGGCGGGCCTCAACGCAACCCAGATGAAGAAGGTGATAAGCATCGTCGACCGCCGGGAAGCAATCCGCACAGCCTGCATGATGGCTCAAAAGGGCGACGTTATACTCATCGCCGGCAAGGGACACGAGGACTACCAGGACGTGAAAGGAGTGAAACACCACTTCGACGACCATGAGGTGGTGCGCGAGTTTATGAACCTCTAAAACGCCTCCAACCATGTTATACTATCTTTTTCGATTCCTTGAGCAGTACGGAATTAGCGGTTCCCACTTGTGGGGATACATCTCCTTCCGCGCATTGCTGGCTTTAATCCTCTCGCTTGCAGTCTCGGCATGGTTCGGAGAAAGGTTCATCAAGTATCTCAAACGGAAGCAGATAACGGAGACACAACGCGATGCTGCCATCGACCCGTTCGGTGTCAACAAGGTGGGCGTGCCTTCAATGGGCGGCATTATCATCATCGTCGCCATCCTTCTGCCCGTCCTTCTGCTCGGAAGGTTGCGCAACATCTACCTCATCCTGATGATTGTGACCACCGTTTGGCTTGGTTTCCTGGGCGGAATGGACGATTACATCAAGATATTCAAGCGCAATAAGGACGGCTTGAAAGGCCGTTACAAAATCGTAGGACAAGTGGGTATCGGTCTGATTGTGGGTCTTGTGCTGTGGGGTTCGCCCGATGTGAAGATGAACGAGAACCTCGCCATAGAGCGGCAGAACCATGAACTGGTGGTGAAACACCGTCCCCAGGCGACGAAATCGCTCAAGACTACAATCCCGTTCGTCAAGGGTCACAACCTCGACTACTCCGATTTGATGTCGTTCTGCGGCAAGTACAAGACTGCGGCAGGCTGGATTCTCTTCGTCATCATGACCATTTTCGTGGTCACGGCAGTGAGCAACGGAGCCAATCTCAATGACGGTATGGACGGTATGTGTGCCGGCAACTCGGCTATAATAGGTGTTGCGCTGGGCATTCTTGCCTATGTGAGCAGCCATATCGAGTTTGCCAATTACCTTAATATAATGTATATCCCCGATTCCCAAGAGCTTGTGGTGTTCCTGTGCGCCTTTGTCGGAGCACTGATAGGCTTCCTTTGGTACAACGCCTACCCTGCCCAGGTGTTCATGGGAGACACCGGTTCGCTCACAATCGGCGGCATCATCGCCGTAACTGCAATCATTATCCACAAGGAACTCCTTTTGCCGATACTCTGCGGCATCTTCTTTGTGGAGAGTTTGAGCGTCATTCTGCAAGTGTACTACTACAAACTGGGCAAGCGTCGCGGCGTGAAGCAGCGCATTTTCAAGCGCACTCCTATCCACGACAACTTCCGTACGCAGGAGAGCCAACTCGACCCTGAGTGCCGTTATGTGCTCAAACGCCCCGCGGGAGTGATTCACGAGTCGAAGATTACCATCCGCTTTTGGATTATAACAATCATCCTTGCGGCATTGACGATAATAACATTGAAGATAAGATAAGGCGCAATAACAACAAGAAACAATGAAACGAATAGTGATTCTTGGTGCCGGCGAGAGTGGAGCCGGAGCCGCAGTGTTGGCTAAGAAAGAGGGTTTCGACGTGTTCGTAAGCGACATGTCGGCGATAAAGGACAAATACAAGCAACTCCTCGACAGCCACAACATAGTCTGGGAAGAGCGTCAGCACACCGAGGAGAAAATCCTTAACGCCGACGAAATAATAAAGAGTCCGGGCATTCCCAACGATGCCCCGATGGTGAAGAAAGCCGCGGAGAAGGGCATCGGCATCATCAGTGAGATTGAGTTTGCTGGGCGTTACACCCACTCGAAGATGGTTTGCATCACCGGAAGTAACGGAAAGACCACCACAACATCACTCATCTACCACATCTTCAAGCAAGCAGGCTACGACGCCGGACTTGCAGGCAACATCGGAAGAAGCCTTGCCCTGCAGGTGGCGGAGACTCCCCACGACTACTATATCATTGAGTTAAGCTCCTTCCAACTTGACAATATGTACAAGTTCAGGGCCAATATCGCCATCCTTCTCAACATTACGCCCGACCATCTCGACCGTTATGGCTTCAATTTCGAGAACTATGCCGCTGCGAAGATGCGAATAATCCAGAACCAAACAGCCGACGACTCGTTCATTTATTGGAACGATGACCCTGTGATTAAGCGCGAACTGGAGAAGTATGACATCAAAGCCATTCAGTATCCGTTCTCCGAACTGAAGGAAAAGGGAAGCATCGGCTACATGGAAGACGGCGAATACCGCATCGAACGACCCACTCCTTTCAACATGGAACAGGAACAACTGTCGCTCACAGGAAAGCATAACATCTACAATTCTCTTGCTGCCGGCATCGCAAGCGACATCGCAGGAATTAAGAAAGAAGACATAAGAAGAAGCCTGAGCGAATTCCCCGGCGTGGAGCATCGCCTTGAAAAGGTGTGCAGAGTGGGTGGAGTGCAATACATCAACGACTCAAAAGCCACCAATGTGGACGCTTGTTGGTACGCATTGGAGAGTATGACGACCCCCACAATCCTCATTTTGGGAGGCAAGGACAAAGGCAATGACTACTCGGCAATACGCGAACTCGTGGCAAAGAAGTGCGCGGGGCTTGTCTATCTCGGTGCCGACAACTCGAAACTCCACGACAACTTCGATGCGCTGGGGCTTCCAGTGCGCGACACTCACAGTATGGAAGAGTGCGTGGCAGCGTGCCATGAGATGGCGAAACCGGGCGAAACGGTGCTCCTAAGTCCTTGTTGTGCGAGCTTCGACCTGTTCAAAAACATGGAAGACAGGGGCGAACAGTTCAAGACTCTCGTAAGAAATCTCTGACAACCACGGCTCCCCCGCGGTGCATTCCGCCGTTTGCGGCGACTTTAAACGACATTGACACGACAAAAGACAATGATAAAAAAGGTATTAAAAAACATGTTTAAGGGCGACAAGGTCATCTTGATCGTGTTCTTTCTCCTTTGCCTTACGAGCATCATCGAGGTGTATTCGGCTTCTTCGCAACTCACCTATAAGACCGGCAACTACCTCGGTCCCATCACGAAGCACACCTTCCTGCTGTTCATCGGAGTGGTGTGCATGTGGGCGATAAGCTACATTCCGTGCCGCTACTTCAAGACATTAACGCCCTTTGCCCTTGTCTTTGCCATCGTGTCACTAGTTGTCGTGCTCGCGATAGGAGCCTCCACCAACGGCGCGCAACGCTGGCTTGCGCTCGGACCCATTCAGTTTCAGCCTTCCGAGATAGCCAAAGGGGCAATGATTCTCACCACGGCGCAGATACTGAGTGCGCTCCAAACCGACGAAGGGGCGGACAAAAGCGCCTTCAAATACATCCTCGCCGTCTGCGTGGTAATCATTCCTCTCATCATGAAGGAGAACTTTTCCACCGGCGCTTTGCTGTGCCTTGTCATCCTGATGATGATGTTCATCGGTCGGGTGCCAATGCAACAGTTGAGCAAACTCATCGCCGTCGTAGCCGTGACGGGCACCCTCTTCGTGCTCACGATAATGGCTTTCGGCAGAGAGCAAGTCCCCGTGGACAAGAAGACAGCACTCACCGAGACCACAATAGAAGCGTCGAAGGAAAAGAAAGAAGACGGATTTATAAACAAAATGCTGCCGCGTCTGGGCACGTGGAAGAGCAGAATAGACAAGTTTCTCAGCACCGAAGAAATCTCGCCAAAGGATGTCGACTTGGACAAGGACGGACAAGTGGCTCACGCCAACATCGCCATCGCCTCGTCGGGACTGCTCGGCAAGGGTTTCGGCAACTCCGAAGAGCGCGACTTTATGTCGCAGGCTTACTCCGATTTCATCTATGCCGTCATCATCGAGGAGATGGGACTGCTTGGCGCGGGAGCCGTTGCCATGCTCTACATCTTCCTCCTTTTCCGCACTGCCGTCATAGCGCGGCGTTGCGAGAACAGTTTCCCGGCACTGCTGGCAATGGGACTTGCGCTGCTGCTCGTCACGCAAGCCATCTTCAACATGATGGTGGCTGTGGGCTTGGCACCCGTCACCGGGCAGCCGTTGCCGCTCATAAGCCGAGGCGGAACATCGTCAATCATCAACTGCGCGTATATTGGTGTCATCCTCAGCGTGAGCCGGACGGCAAAGCAACGGGTCAAGACTCCGCCGCCAACAACGGAGCCTTTGCCGGCGGTTGCAAGTTAATGGAGACGAAGGGCAATGTTATCAAAAAAAATAACTAACTTTGTCAAATAGTAGAAATACGACGAAATGGAAAAGGAATTGAGAGTAATAATAAGCGGCGGAGGCACCGGCGGACACATATTCCCTGCCGTATCGATAGCCAACGCCATTAAAAAGCGACACCCCGAAGCCAAGATTCTGTTCGTGGGAGCCTTGGGAAGGATGGAGATGCAGCGTGTGCCGGCAGCCGGCTATGAGATAGTGGGACTGCCAGTGCGCGGATTTATCCGTCCGCTCTGGTCGCCACGCAACATCGGAGTGGCTCTCGACTTCCTGCGAAGCAAGCACATGGTGCGCCAAACCATAAAGAAGTTCGCCCCCGATGTGGCTGTGGGCGTGGGCGGATATGCCAGCGGTGCCACCCTCGATGCAGCAGCACAGATGGGCATCCCGACCTTGATACAGGAGCAAAACTCCTACGCCGGGGTCACCAACAAGCATCTGGCGCGCCGTGCCAAGGTCATTTGCGTGGCTTACGACGGTATGGAACGCTTCTTCCCAAGCGACCGTATCATCAAAACGGGAAACCCTGTGCGGCAGAATCTCATTGAGACCAGTCTCTCACGCGAGGATGCCATAAAGACATTCGGACTCGACCCGGCGAAGAAGACAATCCTCCTGGTGGGCGGAAGTCTCGGTGCCCGCACCGTCAACGAGAGTGTTCTGCGCCACCTCGACATTGTGGAAGAGAGCGGAGTGCAGTTCATCTGGCAGACAGGGAAATACTACAGTGCCGCCATCAACGCCCAACTGCAGTCCAAGAAAGCCTTGCCGATGCTCAAAGTTACCGATTTCATCGGCGATATGGGCACTGCCTACCGCGCCGCCGACCTCGTTATCAGTCGCGCAGGAGCGAGTTCCATAAGCGAGTTCTGCCTCATCGGCAAACCCGTCATCCTCGTTCCGTCGCCCAATGTGGCTGAGGACCATCAGACAAAGAACGCCATGGCACTCGTCAACAAGGACGCTGCGCTCTATGTGAAAGATTCTGATGCTCCCGACACGCTGCTCCGTCTCGCCGTTGACACGGTGGCTGACGACTCCCGACTGGCACAACTCGCAGCCAACATACGCCTCCTCGGGCAACCCAACTCGGCTGACATCATAGCCGAAGAAGTGGAAAAACTCGCATTGGGAGGGCAGAAATAGACACCCAAAAACTCAACAAGACAAAGCAAAACAATTAAAGATAAAACCTAAAAAGAAATGGAATTAAACGAAATAAAAGCAGTTTACTTTATCGGAGCAGGCGGCATCGGCATGAGCGCAATAGCCCGTTACTTCCTGCGCAAAGGCATTGTGGTCGCCGGTTACGACAAGACTCCCTCCGCACTCACACGGCAATTGGAGAGCGAGGGGATGCTCCTGCACTACGAAGAGAACTTGGACGAGGTGCCACACGTATGCCGTAACCCCCAATCCTGCCTCGTTGTCTACACTCCCGCCATTCCCTCCGAACACCAGGAACTAACGTTCTTCCGTGAGAACGGGTTCACTGTGGAGAAACGCGCACAGGTGTTGGGCACTCTGACAAGGGCTCACAAGGGTCTGTGCGTGGCTGGAACGCACGGCAAAACGTCCACTTCCACGATGTGCGCACACATCATGCACCAGTCACACTGCGATTGCAACGCTTTCCTCGGAGGCATTTCGAAGAACTACGGCACCAATTACATCCTCTCCGACGAAAGCGATTACATTGTCATCGAAGCCGATGAGTTCGACCGTTCCTTTCATTGGCTGCGCCCATGGATGTCGGTTATCACCGCCACCGACCCCGACCACCTCGACATCTACGGCACAAAAGAAGCCTATCTGGAAAGTTTTCACCACTACACCACGCTCATCCAGCCCGGCGGAGCACTCATCATCCACCGCGATTTGGAGATGAAACAGGAAGTGCAGGAGGGAGTAACGGTCTACGAATACAGCCGCGATGAAGGCGATTTCCACGCCGACAACGTGGTGATAGACAACGGCCGCATCACGTTCGACTTCGTTTCGCCTTTCGAAACGGTCAAGAACGTGGAGCTGGGACAACCCGTTCCCATCAATATAGAGAATGCTGTGGCTGCAATGGCAATGGCTCAGCTCGCCGGATGCACCGCAGAGGAACTCCGTTACGGCATGAAGACCTACCGGGGAGTGGAGCGTCGGTTTGACTTCAAGATTAAAACCGACCGCCATGTGCTCCTCTCCGACTACGCACACCACCCGAAAGAGATATTCCAGAGTGCCAAAAGCATCCGCGAACTCTACAAGAACCGCCATATAACAGCCATCTTCCAGCCGCACCTCTACACCCGGACGCGCGACTTCTACAAGGAGTTTGCCGACGCATTGAGCCAGCTCGACGAGGTAATCCTGTGCGACATCTACCCCGCACGGGAACTTCCGATACCCGGAGTGACCTCAAAACTAATCTACGACAACCTTGCCGAGGGTGTGGAGAAGGCCATGATACACAAGGAAGAAGTGTTGGACATGGTGAAATCGCGCGACTTTGACGTTCTCGTCATACTCGGTGCGGGCGACCTCGACAACTATATGCCACAGATAACAAAGATAATAGAAAGCAAAGAGTGAAAGTTTCGCTTGGCAAAGTCACCCTCGTGACACTCGACATCGTGCTCGCTGTCTACCTCATAATGGCATTCGCATCTCTGAATGCCAAAGGGGTGGCGCGCTCACAATGCACCAAAGTGAACATCAACATAGCCGACGGCAACACCAGCGGTTTCATCGATGCGAAGGAGATAAAGCGGCGGCTCGTGGCGGCGAAACTCTACCCCATCAAGCAGGACATCAACTCCGTAAACACAAGAGAGATTGCCGAGAAACTGAAAGAGACTCCTTTCGTAAAGACTGCCACCTGTTACAAGACGCAAGACGGCCATCTCTACATCAATGTGACGCAGCGTATGCCCGTGGCAAGGATTAAATCGGACAGCGGAGCCGACTATTATGTCGACGACAACGAGAAGATTATGCCGCGTTCCAATTACACCAGCGACCTGATAATTGCCTCCGGCGACATCGATGCGGGCTATGCCACCAATTATGTGGCGCCGTTCTGCAAGGCAATAGCAAGCAAAGAATTGTGGCGAAACCTTGTGGAACAGGTGCACATCCTGCCCGACCACGGTGTGGAGATAGTGCCTCGGGTGGGCGACCATATTGTTTATCTCGGCCGATTGCCCGATGGAAAGAGCCGCCAGAAGCACCGCGATGCCATCAACAAGTTTGTCGAGAAGAAGTTCACCCGACTCGAAAAGTTCTACCGTTACGGACTCAACGAAGTGGGGTGGAACAAATATTCCTACATAAACATAGAATTTGACAACCAGATAATCTGCAAGAAGGGCAAGCATTACAGCCCTCTCGATGAAGAGACCACTACTCCACCGCCTGCCGAAGAAGCCTCC
>CAYXGN010000001.1:0-26565 GCA_964464505.1 uncultured Prevotella sp. | reverse complement strand
GAAAAGAAGGAAAAGGCAGCGTCATCCGCCTCAAAGCAGAAAGAGAAGAAGACCGAAAAGGCAAACGACAACAGCAAGAAAAAGAAACAGAAAAAATAAAAACAAAAACGAAATACTTATGGCAAAGGATTTTATCGTAGCAGTTGAGCTCGGCTCATCGAAGATAACCGGCATCGCAGGAAAGAAGAATCCCGACGGCAGCATCAACATTCTGGCTGTCGCCAAAGAGGATTCCAGGGCGTGCATGCGCCGTGGTACGGTCTACAACATCGACAAAACGGCACAGGCTCTCACCAACATTGTAAACAAACTCAAGGCTCCTTTGCAAGCCGACATAGCAAGAGTGTATGTCGGAGTGGGCGGACAGAGCCTCCGGGGGGTTAAGAACACCGTCGTGAAAGAGTTCGCCGTGGACACCGTCATCACGCAACAGATAGTCAATGAAGTGATGGACGCCAACCGAAGCTGCGACTACAACGACTACGAGGTGCTCGATGCCATCACCCAGGAATACAAGGTGGGCATGCAGGAAGAGCTCGAACCCGTGGGAGTGCAGACCCGACGCATCGAAGGAAACTTCTTGAATCTGTTGTGGAGAAAGACGTTCAACCGCAGCCTCAACAAGTGTTTCGACACCGCAGGCATCACCATTGAGGAGATGTATGTCACTCCTTTGCTCCTCGGCGACGAGATTTTGACCGAGGCAGAGAAGCGCGCCGGCTGCCTGCTCGTTGACCTTGGCGCCGAAACTACAACCATTGCGGTCTACACCCGGGGCATCCTCCGCCACCTGTCGGTGCTTCCTTTGGGCAGCGACAACATCACCAAGGACCTCGAATCGATTCCAATGGAGGAGCGCGAAGCCGAGACGATGAAGTTGAAATATGCTTCGGCTTACACCGATGCTGCCGAAATCGACCCCAGCATGAGGTGGGCGATAGACAAAAACCGTTCCGTCTCGAGCGCACAATTCATCGAAGTGGTGGAGGCACGAGTGCGCGAAATAATCGAAAACGTGTGGTATCAGGTGTCGACGGAGTATGGCGACAGCCTTCTCGGAGGCATCATCCTCACGGGAGGAGGCTCCAACATGCAGAACATTGAGGAGGCTTTCCGCCGCCATACGAAGGTGGACAAGGTGCGAATAGCCAAGTTCCTGCCCATCAACATATATCCCGAGACAGCCAAAATAACCCTCGGCAACGACGGAACAGCCAACGGTGTGATGAGCATCCTGCTCCGAGGGGAGATGAACTGCGCCGGAAAGGAATTCAGCCAGACACTCTTCGACGACGAGGATGACACTGAACAGGAGAAGAAAGAAGACACCACGGCGAAGCCGGGAAGCCGCACCGCTGACGACACAAAGGGCAGCAAGAAAGAAGAGGTGCCGGAAGACGAAGACGAAGAAAATGAAACCGGGAAGAAACCGAAATCCAGAGGCTTCTTCGGCAGGATTAAAGAGCAAGTCAAAGGCTTCGGAAAAGCAATCATAGAAGAAGAATAATGAATGTCAAACGATAACAATCAGCAACTATGCCAACAGACAATAACAACCCAATGATGGTGGACTTCTGTGGTCCCGAAAGAACAAACAGCATAATAAAGGTAATCGGTGTGGGCGGAGGAGGAGGCAATGCCGTCAACCACATGTACCGCGAAGGCATCCACGACGTGTCGTTTGTGGTGTGCAACACCGACAACCAGGCACTCCATCAGTCACCCGTGCCGACAAAACTGCAACTCGGCGAGGAAGGACTCGGAGCCGGCAACGACCCCGCAAGAGCCCGGCAGGCAGCCGAAGAGAGCCGCGACAAGATAAAGGCGATGCTCAGCGACAACACCAAGATGGCGTTCATCACAGCCGGAATGGGCGGTGGCACGGGCACAGGAGCGGCTCCCGTGATAGCCGAAGTGTCAAAGGAAATGGGCATTCTCACCGTCGGCATCGTCACCATCCCGTTCGTCTACGAGGGCAAGCGCAAGATAGACCAGGCACTCGACGGGGTGGAAGAGATTTCGAAACACGTAGATGCGCTGCTCGTTATCAACAACGAACGCCTGCGGGAGATATATGCCGACCGCTCATGCAGCACCGCTTTCGGCAAGGCTGACGACACTCTCTGCGTGGCAGCAAAGAGCATTGCCGAGATAATCACACGCCACGGCTACATCAACCTCGATTTCAACGATGTGCGCACCGTACTCAAAGACGGTGGCGTGGCTATCATGTCGACAGGCTACGGTGAGGGAGAAGGGCGCGTGAAAAAGGCTATCGAGGACGCACTCAACTCCCCCTTGCTCAACGACAACGATGTGTATCACGCAAAGAAAATACTCCTCAACATCAATTACAGCGATGAAAAGGAAGGCGATGCAGAATCGGGCGGACTCCTAATGGAGGAGTTGACGGACATACACGACTTCATGTCGCAGTTCGACAGCGACTTCGAGATAAAGTGGGGAATGGGTGTTGACCCCTCATTGGGAAAGAAAGTGAAACTCACTATCCTTGCCTCCGGCTTCAAGATAACCGATGTCGACGGCATGGACGAGCACCTCAGCAAGCAAACGCAAAAGGATGCGGAGCAGAGACAACGCGACAACGAAAAGGAAATAGAGCGTACCATCCGCCGGGAGAAGTACTATGGCTCAAAACAAAAAAACGCCGTGAGCAAGAAACCGCTGCACCTCTACTTCTTTAGCGATGAGGATTTGGACAACGACAACATCATCCTCGACGTGGAATCAACGCCCACCTACAAGCGCACTACGCGTCAGTTGGAAGTCATCCGACAGAAGTCGGCTCCCAAAGCAGCCGCACAGGAAGCCAAGAAAGAGGAGGAAAAGCCGATAGAGATAATAAGTTTCGGTGGCGACGACAGTTTCACTCCCGACAAGGACTAACACTTAGGGAGGGTTGCACCTATGCTTTTGAGCCGACTCAACGCCAGTTTTACCGCCTTTCTGCGCCATCCCCGCACTGCCAAAGCAGCCTTCTGGGTGGCGACAGTAGCCATCGTGCTGAGGCTGCTGCCGCAGATTCTGCAGTTCATCGGGCTTGACGGCACCGCCGTTATGGGCGTGGCGAGTCTCACCTACGAGTCGGACACCCTCCGACTTGGGCTTTCTCTCGTCACCATGCTCGCCCTCGCCGTGCTGTGGCTCGTGCTCAGCCGCATGTTCCCCAAGGAAGCGCGACTCATGCGCTACATCACCTTCGCCCTCGCGGCAATGCTGGCTCTGAGTGCCGTGTGGACTGTTTTGGCAAGCATATTCTACCCTCCCGTGATGCCACTGGCGCAGCACGACACCGCCACCGACATTGCCTCTGAGGTAACAAAAATGCTGAACACCTTCAACACACTGCTCAACCTCGCCGCAGCACTGCTCCTTATGGTGCGCTATCGCGGCAGACTGCAGCAACTGGGAGTGTTCATCCTTGCGCAATTCGTGGTCACCTGCGTTGCCCTCCTCGCCATCTACGTCCTCCGTTCAGCGAGTGCCGGCATGGCAACGGCAGTGGTTGTGAGCGTCATCCATTTCGTACTTCAGTCGGCATTGAGCATTCTCCTGCCCTACTTCCTTTGGCGGGCGGTGGGAGGAAAAAGCGTGCCAACATCGCCGCAAGAATAATTTTAACACACGGAGCAAGCAACCTAAAGCCCTCTGTGCCTCAAAAAAATCAACCGACGAAGCCTTCGCCCGGATTTTTTGAAGCACAGAGGACTTATCGTTTATTTGTTGATTGTCAGGCGGTTGCACTGTTTTGGGGTGCATTTGCGCCTTCTTGGCCCTCCAAAACAAGCATCTTTACTACCCAAACAAGCCTTGTTTGCATCGCGAAAGGACCTTGTTTGCAACCCGATTAAGCCTTGTTTGCAACCCGAAACAAGCGTGTTTGCTCTCCATTATCGCGTTTGCCCAGATAAAAACTCCCCAAATTTGCATTTTTGTCGTGTCCGATTCGTTTTGCAAACTCATTTTCTCAGTTTTCCAATCTCTATTTCATCAGTTTTCGTTGAAATTTTTCTCGCGTTTTCAAAACGATTTCCCTCCGTTGTTTTCGCAGTCTTTAAGCATTTTTAATATTTGGTTTCCAGCGTGTTAATTTGTTGCAGACAATTGCAAACCATAGTAGGCGTGCATCTCCGAGGCACGCCCCTAAAACGGCGATTCACACATCCTCGCTTGCGAAGGGTGCCGCTCGGAGATCGGCACCTACTACAATTACCGTCGTTTGTTACGGCCTCCTTTTTACCTTTTTACTCTTTTCCCTTTGCGAAGGGCGCGCCTCGGCGATTCGCGCCTACTATGATTACCTTTGCCACATACAAAAAAACCCTCCCCATGGGGAGGGTTGGGAGGGGCTTTCAGTTTGTTTTTACATCTCAAACCCTTGCCACTTCTTCGCCATTTCATCGATTTTCCCCTGCGTCTGCTGCATGAACGCTTTGTATTCGGGGCTTTCCGCATTGAAAGGGCGGTGACAGAGGGCTGCCTTTATGGGCTGCCATTCGGCGAGAAACTGGCGCGTGTCGGCGGAGAGGAAGGTGTCGGCGAAACGCTCATGGATGTAGTCGACAGCCTGTTCGGAGGGGTGCAGCATGTCGGGACGATAGAAACGGTAGTCGCGGAGTTCGTCATTGACGAGCTCATAAGCCGGGAAATAGGTCACGACATCGGGAAACTGCCGCTCCAACTCATCGGCGGCGAGGAGCAAAGTAGCCTTCGCGAGGGCACTGCCATGGTAGCCGTACTTCGCATAACGGATGGGACTCACCGTCACTATCACCTTCACCTCGGCGCAACGCTGCTGCAGACGGCGCACGGCGGAGGCGAGAGCGTCCACACATTCTGCGATGCTGAGGGCGCGCTCTTCGAACAACCGTTGCGGACGCTTGTTGCAGTTGTCCACTATCTCGCCCGTTTCCTTGAGCACATACACCCGGTTTGTGCCCAGAGTAAACACCGCCACGCGCGGAGCCTCGCCTTCATAGCGCGCCACAGTGTGCATGATGCTGACGGGATTGTACATCACCCCGAAGGGATTTACCACTGCCCGAAACTTGTCCTCGATGAATTTCCGCCCCATGTTATCGGCGAAACACGACCCCACGAAGAGCATCCGCTCGCACGGAGCGATGGCGAATGCGGCGCGGGGAACATCAACTTTCGTTCTGAATTCCATTTCCTTGTCGTCCTTTCAGAGTTTCATTGCGGTCTAACGCAGCCGGCGAAGTATGTTCTGCAAGTCGAAGACAACTTGCGGATTGGCCTCAGCCACGTTGTTGCGCTCCTCTATGTCGTTGGCGATGTTGTAGAGTTGGGGTTGCGGAAGGTTGCCCGTCTCTATCTTGGGACCCCACGAAATCATCGCTTCGCCGTCGTTAGGCTCAATGTATTTCCACTCTTTCGTGCGCACGGAGAGCACATGGTTCGATGCCATCTCAGCCACCCAAGGGCGGTCAGTGGTGTCGTTGCCGAGCAGAGTGTTTATGCGTGATTCGCTGTCGCAGGCTGCTTCGCGCGGCAGGCGCGCCCCGATGAGTTCGCCAAACGATGCCATCAGGTCTATCTGCGAGACGAGGGCGCTCTGCGTTGCACCCTTCTTCACGCGCGATGGCCAACTCAACAGCATCGGCACGGCGGTGCCTCCCTCAAACGCACTGTACTTGCCTGCACGCCAAGGACCTGCAGGCCGGTGGTCGCCAAGCATTTCTTCGGCTCCGTCGGCATAGCCGTCGTCCACAACGGGACCGTTGTCGCTGGTCAAAACGATGATGGTGTTGTCGGCAATACCGAGGCGTTCGAGTGTGCGCATTATTTCCCCGACACTCCAATCGAACTGGACGATGGCATCACCACGCAGTCCCATGCTACTCTTTCCGCGGAAACGGGCATTCGGGAAACGCGGCACATGGACATCATTCGTTGCGAAATAGAGGAAGAAGGGGCGGTCGCTGTTGTCGGAGATGAACTTCACGGCGTGCGAAGTGATTGAGTCTGCTATGTTTTCATCCTTCCACAGCGCCTTGCCTCCGCCTTTCATGTAGCCAATTCTACTTATGCCGTTGACGATGGACATATCGTGTCCGTGGCTGGGTTTGAGGTTATAGAGGAGTTCGGGATTTGATTTTCCGGTGGGTTCTCCGTCGAAATTGTGCACATAACTCACTTCAATGGGAGCCGACGCATCATAGTTGGCAACGCTACCGTCCTCAATCAGCACGCAAGGCACGCGGTCGGCGGTGGCTGCCATGATGTAGTGGTGGTCGAAACCAAGGTCTGCCGGGGTGGCGGCGAGAGGTGCATTCCAGTCCTGTGCTCCCGTCTTCTCACCCAAACCGAGGTGCCATTTGCCTATGGCGCAGGTGCTGTAGCCGCGGCTTTTGAACATGTCGGCGATGGTGAACTGCCCCGGACGGATTATCATCGCGGCGTTGCCGGGAGCCACATCGGTGTCCTGGCGGCGCCATGCATACTCGCCTGTGAGCAGAGAGTAGCGCGACGGCGTACTCGTGGAGGCTGTAGCGTGGGTGTCGGTGAACCTGATGCCGCGCTTGGCAAGGCGGTCTACGTTGGGGGTCTCCACTCCCTTGGCTCCGTAACAGCCCAAGTCGCCATAGCCAAGGTCATCGGCGAGGATTACAATCACGTTGGGTCTGTTGGGGTCGGGAGCCGCCTTCTTCGCCCCTTTGGCCGCCGCGAGAGTGCAGACGGGCAACAGTGCGGCAGCGATATAAGTCTTTTTCATAATGTGATTCAGGTTTAAGGGTTTTTATAATGGGCGTGCGTTGCAACACGCCCAAGCGTTTTTGTCATTTCGAAAGTTCCTTCACCACTTTTTCAAACTCTGCCCAATGCTCCGCGGTCATGTCGCCGGGGGTGAAGATACTTATTCCGTCGGCACCGGCTTCTATCGATGTCCGCACCGCCTCGGCAATCTCGGAGGGCAGCAATCCCGAGTTCTCGGGGTCTACAACCTTGTCCTTATGCTGCCAGTCCTTGCAGATGAAGATGCCGCTGTAAAGCTTCATGCCAGTGGCCTTCACGCTTTCCGCCTCTTCCTTCGTCACCTTTCCCACCCACGCGGCAGGCTCCATATAGAAGTCGTTATAGTTCATCGGGAACACAGCGTCAAGGTGCCACTTGTTCCATTCTTGCCGAACCATCCAGCGCGCATAGCTCTTCGGACCGGGGAACACGTCGGCACTCAACTTCTTTCCTGCTGCATGCACGGCATCGGCAATGCTGTTCACGAGTGCTGTCACGGCATCGCAGCGGAACTGTGCCCATGCTTCTATCTTCGAAGGGTCGGTCACCCGCGTGATGTCGATGCCTGTCTGCTGCTTGAAAGCAGCCACGCAGTCGGCGCAATAGCAATAGTCTGCCGCTGCATACTCGCCGTTCATGATGAGTCCGTATTTGTCCCACAGACCGCGGGCAAGTATCACATCGGCGTAACGGATGTAGTCGAGCTGCACGAAATCCACCTCCGGGATGGCGGCAATCTCCTTGAACTTGTCCACGAGATAGGCTTTGACCTCGGCGTTGCGGGGGTCGAGCGTGGTGTAATAAGGCACATAAGCGGGCTTGTCGGCAGCCGATTCGCCCAACCGGTTCACTGTGTACCAGCTGTGTTGCTTGCCGCCCTGCACCATCGTCGGCACCCAAGCGTGATACTCCAGACCCAGTTTCCGCGCCACTTTCGACGCTGTTTTAATCTTCTCGATGTCCATTCCGGCGTTGATGCAAACGCCCGTCACACCATGGCGCTTCCATTCCTTGAAGTCCTTTTTGAGGGTTTCGGCAGTGGCATCCTTTGGATATCCGCTCCAGACATACACCGGCAGCGTGCTGCCCTTGGCTTGTGCGCCCGTCATTGTTGCAATGAGGAGGGCGAGAATCAGTAATGTTTTTTTCATCGTTATGTTGTTTTTGTTATTCTTTCTTGTGAAAAACGGTTTTCTATATCATTGTGTTACAGGGTCTTGACAGTGCCTCCCTGCTGCGTGAAGCGCACTTCATAGCGTCCTCCGCGCTTTGTCTTGAAGGTGCAAGTGTGGTCGCCATAGCGCACGGAGCATTTCTCGCCCGACCCTGAAAGGATGACGGCACGGTAGAGTTTTCCGCCCTTCCACTCCATATCCACGGTGAAATTGCCACGCGCACAGAGTCCTTTCACGCTGCCGTCATGCCACGCAGCGGGCACAGCGGGCAACAAATGGAGGAAGCCCATATGACTTTGCAAGAGCATTTCGGTAACGCCGGCAGTGCCGCCGAAGTTTCCGTCGATTTGGAAAGGGGGATGACTGTCCCACAGATTGTCCATGGTGCCGTTTTTAAGGAGGTTGCCATAGAGCGTGTAGGCATGGTTGCCGTCGTGCAGACGAGCCCATTGGTTGAGTTTCCAACCCATACTCCAGCCCGTGGCTCCGTCTCCCCGGTGTTGCAACACGACCTTGGCAGCCTCAGCAAGTTCGGGTGTTGTGATTGGCGAGATGGTGTGTCCGGGGTGCAAACCGAACAGATGGTTCACATGGCGGTGCTCGTCTTTGGGGTCATCAATGTCTTTCGACCACTCCATAAGTTGTCCGTATCGCCCTATTTTGTAGGGTGCCAGGTGGTCGAGAGCGTCTTGCCACTGGCGGCGTTCCTTTGTGTCCACGCCGAGAACTTGGCTCGCCTGGATGGCATCGATGAGTGTTTCGCGAATCACTGCGTGCGCAAACGTCGCCCCTTCATCTATGGGTCCGTGCTCGGGCGACGTTGACGGCGCGGCGGTATAGACTCCATCGGGGCGGTGCCATAGGTAGTCGGTGACGAAACGGGCGCTCCCTTTGAGTATGTCGTAGGCTGTGTTGCGCAGGAAATCGATGTCGCGCGTGAAGTCATAATAGTCCCACAGGTGTGTGGCGAGCCACGGTCCGGCGAACGGAGAGAAGTTCCACGACATGTCTTCGCTTTCCAATGGTGTCGTGAAACCGAAGATATTGCCCGACACGGAAGTCGTCCATCCGCGCGTACCATAATAGAATTGCGCCGTGCGCTCGCCCGGTTTGACAAGCAAACGGATGAAGTCGAAGAGCGGGAAGGCGCATTGTTGCAGTCCGGTGGAGCACGCCGGCCAGTAGTTCATCTGCAAGTTGATGTTGTTATGATAGTCCACTCGCCACGGACCGTCTACATTGTTGTGCCACAATCCTTGCAGATTGGCGGGCAGATTGCCCTTCCGCGATGATGCGATAAGCAGATAACGGCCAAACTGATAATAAAGTTCTTCGAGGTAAAAGTCGCTCTTCCCTTGGCGATAACGCTCCAACCGCTCGCCGATTGGGATGTCTTCCGCAGGCGAAGCGTTGTTGATGGAGAGGCTGACGCGGCGGAAAAGCGACGCGTAGTCGGCGTAATGCTCGGCGAAAAGAGCATCGAATGTCTTGCCGGCAGCGCTCTTCAGCCATTGCTTTGTGGTAGCGATGGGATCCACACCGACGTAGGTTTTCGGGTCATTGAAGTCGGGATTGAAGTTCATCTTGTAGTCGGTGTCCGCCGTAATGATGAACATCACCTCATCGGCACCGCTCACTTTCAGTCTTGTTCCGTCGTTTTCGAGTTGCCCTCCTTTATTTATCGCCTTTATGCGAAGGGCATAATGCATCGCGTTGTCGTCGAGACGGGCATCGTAAAGGAGTTCGTCGGCACTGTCGCCACGCTTCATCAAGCCTGTGGAGACGGGGTTTGGAGCATACGTTAGAGTAAGATTCTGCATGCCGGGGCGGTCGGCTTGGAAGCGGACTATCATGGCGTTGGCAGGGTAAGAAATAAAAAATTGGCGGCGATAAAGCGTTCCGTCCTTGCTGAACTGCACCGTGGCGAGAGCCGAATCGAGCGAGAGGGCGCGGCGGTAATGGCTCATCCCCACCTGACTCAACCCCGTTTCGATGTAGAATTCGCCCATCGTGGTGAAGCTGCCGAAGCGGAATGGCGTCTCCTTATAGCTTTCATAAGGCACCGTGCTGTTGAAGTTCTTCTTCGTGAGGAGTGCTGCCTTGTCCCAATCTCCATTGGCAAAGGCTTCCTGAACGGCTTTCATGACATGCGCCGAAGACTTGTTCACGTTCCAATAGTAATCCGTTCCGCCTGCGGTGTTGGGTCCTCCGCGCCACAAACTCTTTTCGTTGAACGTGAAACGCTCTGCTTCCACCGACCCAAGGACATTTGCTCCGAGACTTCCATTGCCCAAAGGGAGCGACTGTTGTTCCCATTCTGCATCGGGATTGGTGGCTGTGTCGCCGGCGGAGACAGGTTTCTTGCCGTCCGTCCAACGCTCGGGATGACCGCCAAACCATACGGCAGAGCCCCGAAGAGTGGTAGGAGTGTCAAACCAATAAGTCAGTGCCGGCGTCTGTTGAGCCTTTGCCGCCATACTGAAACAGGCCAGAAAAGCCACCGCAAGAGTTGATGTTTTCTTCATAAAATGGTGTAGTTGATGTTGCGTTATAAACCCAACAATTTGTTTTCTGCGACTAAATTAGTAAGAAAAAACGACATTCCGCCATTTCAACGCGAAAACCTTTGCAAAACCGCCAAGATGAAGAAAAAACGAAGGCAACGCACCGCCGTTTCGCATTTTAATTTGTACTTTTGCGTCTTCTACGGCTCTCCGCAATGCGGTTGCCGTCATTTCGCACGGCCTTTACATCAAAAACATCGGACATTCGAAGCATGACGCGACAAGAAATTTACGACATAATGAGGCAGCGCATCCTCATTCTCGACGGCGCAACAGGCACATATCTACAGCAACTGGAGCTCACCGAGGCTACATTCCGGGGCGAACTGCTGCGCCATCATGCGTTGCCTGTGAAGGGATGCAACGATGTGCTGTGCCTCACGCAACCACAAATTGTGGAGCAGATGCACCGCGACTACATCGCTGCGGGAGCCGATATCATCGAGACAAACTCCTTTAACAGCAACCGTTTCTCGCTTGCCGACTACGGACTGGAGCATCTTGTCTACTCCATCAGCAAGGCTTCGGCAGAGTGTGCGCGCCGTGCCGGGGCACGGATTGTGGCAGGTTCAATTGGTCCGACAAACCGCACCGCGTCGATTTCTTCCGATGTCAACAACCCTGCCGAGCGCGATGTGACGTTCCAACAACTTTATGAAACCTACGGCGAACAGGCGCGCGGACTCCTCGACGGAGGTGCCGACGTGATGCTGATAGAGACCGTTTTCGACACACTCAACGCCAAGGCAGCCATCAAAGCCATCACCGACCTGGCGGAAAAGCGCGGCATCGACATCCCGATTATGGTGTCGGGCACGCTCTCCGATGCCTCGGGACGCACGCTGTCGGGGCAGACTGTCGAGGCGTTTGTGGCTTCTTTGACCCACCGAAATCTTCTTTCCATAGGCTTAAACTGCGGCTTCGGGGCTCAGCAACTGTTGCCTTGGCTGCGCCGATTGGCGCAAGTGGCACCCTGTCCGGTGTCGGTTCATCCCAATGCGGGACTTCCCAACGTCATGGGAGGATATGACGAGACCCCCGAAACCTTTGCCCTCGCCGCCGAGAAATTCCTCAGCGACAGTGAAGCGGAGGCGGAAACGCACCGCAGCTGCATCAATATCTACGGCGGATGCTGCGGCACTACGCCGGCACACATCAAAGCCCTTGCCGCCGTAGCAAGCCGGCATGCACCGCGACCCCTACCCGACGGCAACCCCAAGACAACCACTCTCGCCGGTCTCGAACCTTTGAAATTGTGCAAAGCAACGGGATTTGTGAATGTCGGCGAGCGTACCAACGTGGCCGGGTCAGCCAAATTCAAGCGACTAATTCAAGAAAAACGCTACGACGAGGCTCTCTCCGTGGCACGCAACCAGGTGGAGAACGGAGCGCAAGTGATTGACATCTGCATGGACGATGGGCTCATCGACGGTGCGGAAGCAATGCGCACGTTCCTCAATCTCATCGCCGCCGAACCCGAGATAGCGCGTGTGCCGGTGATGATTGACTCTTCGAAGTGGGACATTCTCGCCACAGGTCTGCAGTGTGTGCAGGGCAAAAGCATCGTCAACTCCATTTCTTTGAAGGAGGGCGAAGCGAAGTTTCTCGCCAAGGCGCACTACATCCACTCTATGGGGGCAGCCGCAGTGGTGATGCTCTTCGACGAGAACGGTCAGGCAGACACCTACGAGCGCAAGGTGAGTGTGGCGCGCCGGGCTTACCGTCTACTCATAGACAGCGGCTTTCCGGGCGAAGACATCATCTTCGACCCCAATGTTTTGGCTGTCGCAACAGGTATGCCCGAACACGACAACTACGGCAAAGCCTTCATTGAGGCGTGCCAAACCATTCACGAAGAGATGCCAGAGACACATTTGTCGGGCGGCATCAGCAACCTGAGTTTCTCTTTCCGGGGCAACAACACCATTCGACAAGCCATGCACTCCGTGTTCCTTTACCACGCCATGAAGGCGGGACTGGACATGAGCATCGTAAATCCTGCAATGACAACAATCTACTCCGACATCCCTGCCGACATGCTGAAGGCTGTGGAGGATGTCATCCTCAACCGCGACAGCGGTGCCAGTGAGCGGCTCATTGAGTTCGCCCAGGCGTTCAAGGAGAAGGAGGACGCGCTCAAGGCAGAGGGCAATAACGATGTGAAAGCAGCGAAAACGGACGACTGGCGGGCTGCACCGCTCCACGAGCGCATTGCCCACGCCATGCTGAAAGGACTCACCGACCACATAGAGGACGACACTTTGGAGGCTTACAAAGTGTCGGGCAACGCCCTGAAGGTTATCGACGACTTCCTTATGCCGGCTATGGAGCGTGTCGGCGAACTCTTCGGCGAGGGCAAGATGTTCCTCCCCCAGGTGGTGAAGTCGGCGCGCGTGATGAAGAAAGCAGTCGCCGCGCTGGAGCCATATATGGCAGTCCGTAAGACGGAAACGGCAGGACAGCAGCCTGTTATCATCATGGCGACGGTGAAAGGCGACGTTCACGACATAGGCAAAAACATCGTCAGCGTGGTGACACAATGCAACGGTTACGACGTGATGGACCTCGGAGTGATGGTCGACGCGGAGACAATCGTCGCCGCAGCAAAGGAGCATCGCGCCGCAGTGATAGGACTTAGCGGACTCATCACACCCTCACTCGACGAGATGATAAACGTGCTCCGCACCCTGAGACGGGAAGGAATGACCACTCCTGTCCTTGTGGGTGGAGCCACAACATCGCCGCTTCACACCGCAGTGAAGATGGCTCCGGAGTATCCCGAAGGCGTAGTGATACACGTAAGGGCCGCTGCCGACAACCCAACCATCGTACGCCGCCTGCTCGCGGAGGACAGTCTGCAATACATCGCAGAGTTGAAAGCGCAGCAACGCATAGTGCGCGAGAACTACATCCGCGCTGAAGCGGCGAAACTTTCACCCTTGTCGCTGGAGGAAGCGCAGCGCCGCCGCCATGTGAAGAAGGCGGAGGAGGTGGCTGTTCCAAGCAGCGAGGCGCAGCGACCGATACACACCGACAACCACTCCCTGCTGCATCCGAAGGGCGAATGCCTTTGCTGCAACCCCCTGGTGGGGCTCATCAACTGGCATTTCTTCTTCTCGGCGTGGGGCATGAAAGGCCATTTCCCCGAGCTGCTCGACGACAAGGAGAAGGGCAGCGAGGCGAGAAAACTCTTCAACGATGCCCAACAACTGCTGGAAAAGACACTCCGTCTGCGACTGCTGCGGTTGCAGACGTGGGCTCAAATACTCCCCGCATGGGCGGAAAACGACGACATTATAATAAAAGGTGAAACGGGAACGGAGCATAGGTTGCCCATGCCGAGGTCGCGCCGCGACGAAGAAGAGACGCAATGCCTGGCTGATTACGTGCTGCAAAGGGAACCCAATGCCGCGCCGCCACACGACTGGTTGTGTCCGTTTGTGGTGAGTGCGGGCGTAGGATTGACAGAGATGCAGGAGCGGTTCCGCCGCGACGGCGACGAATATCACGCCATAATGCTCAAGCTTCTTGCCGACCGTCTGGCTGAAGCCATGGCTGAAAAACTCTCCAATGACCTCTGCAACACACTCCATTGGGGCAAGAAAAACATCCGTATGGCATTCGGTTACGGGTCGTGTCCCGACCACAGTCTGAAGCGGACGGTGTTCGACATCCTCGGCATCACGCCCGCAACGGGACTCACAATAACCTCCAACAACATGATAAATCCCGGAGAAACGGTCTGCGGAATAATCTTCGCCGACAGCCCGGAGAAATATTTCGTGGTGTAAACCACACCTAATCTTAAAGCAACGCACACATGAAAGTCATCGACATCATCAGAGAAGCCAGCGAAACGGGGGCACGCCGTTTCTCCTTCGAACTGTTGCCGCCACTCAAAGGCGACGGACTTGACAAGACATTCGGAGCAATAGACCGCCTCGTGCCTTATCATCCTGCATTCATAAACGTCACCTATCACCGCGAAGAGACGAAATACACGGAGCGTCCCGACGGCTTGATAGAGAAGCATGTGATGCGCCGCCGCCCCGGTACGGTGGGCGTTTCGGCAGCCATAAAACACAGGTACGGCATCGAAGTGGTGCCCCACATCATCTGCGGAGGGCTTTCACGCTACGACATCGAGGACTCTCTCATCGACTTGGACTTCCTCGGCATACACAATGTGTTGGCTCTTCGGGGCGACGCCATGCCCGGAAGCGCACGCTTTATGCCCCATAACGAGGGTCACACGCACGCTTACCAACTCGTGAAACAGATAAATGACATGAACGACGGAGTGTTCATCGACGGCGAACCCGACACCAATCACCACACAGACTTCTGCATTGGGGTGGCGGGTTATCCCGAGAAGCACATCGAATCGCCCAATCTTCTCACCGATATGGGATACCTGAAGCAGAAGGTGGAAGCCGGAGCGGAGTACATAGCAACACAAATATGCTATGATGCCGACACCATAATACGCTTCCGCGACCGCTGCGCCGAGGTGGGCATCAACGCTCCCATCCTCCCGGGACTCAAACCTTTCGCCTCGAAACGGCAACTCACCGTGCTGCCACAGACCTTCGCCGTAGACCTGCCGCAAGCCCTTGTGGAGCGCGTCGAAGCATGCAAAGACAACGAAGACGTGAAGAAAGTGGGCGAGGAATGGGCAATTATGCAGGGCGAAAAACTCCTCAACGCCGGCTTTCCAATACTCCATTTCTACACGATGACACGCACACAGCAGGTGGAAAACATCTGCAAGGGGTTGGGATTTTGAGGAAATAAAAGCCCAAACCAACAGCAAAGCCCCTCCCAACCCTCCCCGCCGGGGAGGGCTTTTTTGTATGTAGCGATGGTAACCGTAGTAGCCGTCGTAAGTAACCGTAGTAGGCGCGAATCGCCGAGGCGCGCCCTTCGAATAAGAAAGGCTGCGCCCCGGAAATGCTTTTACGCAAACATTTCCTGCAAAACGGGCAGCGACTTCATCTCGGGGAAGTCGGGTTCGTGGAGCCGGTAATACTTGAGGATGAGTTCTACACAGCGGTTGCGCTCCGCGCGCGACATCTTTACAAGGTGCATGGTGGCGTAGTTCACGCGCATGAGCAAGCCTATTTTGCGCGCCTCCGCAGGCTCGAGGAAGTCATGATGGAGCGGCGCATAAGGCACGAAGCAGGCACTGCGGAGATCGAAATAGGCGTTCGCCGTGGTGTCGGCGAGGTTAGGATAGAAACCCACGAAGCGCGTTAGGCGCAACATATATATAATGTGGAAATTGGCAAAGTTGTCGCCGCAGGCATCAAGCCACTTCACGCTCTTCTCGATGTAAGCGAAGAGGGCGGCGTTGCTTTGCTCGGAACGCGTGGCATAACAGGTGAACTCAGCCACGAAAAGGGCTATGCAGAGTTTGCGGACATCAAAGGGAAGCGATGCAAAAGGAGCGTCAATCTGAGCGTCGGAAAGATGAAGCAGCGAGCGGCCGGGGCGATAGTCGAACTCAACGCGAAGGAGAGTGAGAGGCTGAAAAAACTGTTTCTTTATGCGGGCACGCGCCGTCTTGGGAATGTGCTGGATGAAACTGAGGCGGCCATGGGTCTCCGTGAATAGGTCGACGATGAACTGATGGTCTCCGTATTTCAGCGAATTGAGCACTATGGCCCGCGTTTTCACCTGCATAAGCGTGCTGTTTTTGTCGCAAAAATACGAAAAATGAGAGGGTTATCAAAAATATTCCGCGAAAAATTTTGTGGTTAATCAGAAATGCAGTACCTTTGCATCCGCTTTTGATTAGCACGTTGGTCCCTTCGTCTATCGGTTAGGACGAGAGATTTTCATTCTCTAAAGAGGAGTTCGACTCTCCTAGGGACTACCATAAAGAAAATAAAAAAGAAGATAATACAAAGATGGCAAATCACAAATCATCACTTAAACGCATCCGCCAGGACAAGGTTAAGGCTCTGCATAACAGATATTATGCAAAGACAATGCGCAACGCTGTACGCAAGCTTCGCGCTATCACTGACAAGGAAGAAGCAGTGAAACTCTATCCCACAGTACAGAAAATGCTTGACAAGTTGGCAAAGACCAACATCATCCACAAGAATAAAGCCGCCAACTTGAAGTCAAGTCTGTGCAGCCATATCAGCAGTTTGGCATAAGCCTTACAGCCGACAACCCTTACAGCCACAATTCTTTCGGATTGTGGCTTTTTGTTTTTACCGCCGAAAACACCACCCGGCGGCACCCTCACTTTTTTATTCCCAAAAATTTCTCCAACCCACTTTTTTTTCTTATCTTTGCAAAGATAAATTACTTAATGAAAAATGGCAGAAAATCAAAATAGCACAAACGGCTATTCAGCCAGCAACATCCAAGTGCTTGAAGGACTTGAAGCAGTGCGCAAACGCCCTGCAATGTACATCGGAGACATAAGCGAAAAGGGTCTTCACCACCTCGTCAACGAGACCGTGGACAACTCCATCGACGAAGCGATGGCAGGCTATTGCACCCACATCGAGGTGACCATCAACGAGGACGAAAGCATCACCGTGCAGGACAACGGCCGCGGTATCCCCGTCGACGAGCACGCCAAGCTTCACAAGTCAGCCCTCGAAGTGGTGATGACAGTGCTCCATGCGGGCGGAAAATTCGATAAAGGGTCGTACAAAGTCAGCGGCGGACTCCACGGAGTGGGCGTAAGTTGCGTCAATGCCTTGTCTTCCCACATGATGTCGCAAGTGTTCCGCGACGGCAAAATCTATCAGCAGGAATACGAAAAAGGCAAGCCCCTCTACCCCGTCAAGGTCGTTGGAGAAACCGAACTGCGCGGAACAAGACAGCAGTTCTGGCCCGACCCCACCGTATTCACCACCACCCACTATCAGTGGGACATCATTTCGCGCCGTATGCGCGAGCTCGCCTACCTCAATGCAGGCATTAAAATCACTCTCCGCGACATGCGTCCCGACGAGGAAGGCAACACGCGTGAGGAGGTGTTCCATGCAGAGAACGGTCTGAAAGAGTTCGTTCGCTACATCGACCGTCACCGCGAGCATCTCTTCGACGATGTCATCTACCTCAAGACAGAGAAGCAGGGAGTGCCCATCGAAGTGGCAATCATGTACAACACAGGCTACAACGAGAACATCCATTCCTATGTAAACAACATCAACACCATAGAAGGCGGAACCCACTTGACAGGATTCCGCATGGCTCTCACACGCACATTGAAAGCCTATTCCGATGCCGACCCGGTCATCTCGAAGAACATCGAGAAGGCGAAAGTGGAAATAGCGGGCGAGGATTTCCGCGAAGGACTCACCGCAGTAATCTCCATCAAGGTGGCAGAACCGCAGTTTGAGGGTCAGACAAAGACCAAACTCGGCAACAGCGAAGTGACGGGAGCCGTCCAGCAAGCCGTAGGCGAAGCCCTGACAAACTACCTTGAGGAGCATCCCAAGGAAGCAAAGCTCATTTGCGACAAGGTGTTGCTCGCCGCAACAGCCCGTGTTGCAGCGCGAAAAGCCCGTGAAAGCGTGCAGCGCAAGAGTCCGCTGACAGGCGGAGGACTTCCCGGCAAACTCGCAGACTGCTCCAGTCGCGACCCGAAATCGTGCGAGATATTCCTCGTCGAGGGAGATTCCGCCGGCGGTTCAGCCAAACAAGGACGCGACAGATACACTCAAGCCATCCTTCCTTTGCGAGGAAAGATTCTCAATGTGGAGAAGGTGATGTGGCATAAAGTGTTTGAGTCGGAGTCGGTGATGAACATTATCCAAAGCATCGGAGTGCGTTTCGGCGTGGACGGCGAGGACGACAAGGAAGCAAACATCGACAAACTGCGCTACGACAAAATCATCATCATGACCGACGCCGATGTCGATGGCTCACACATCGACACCCTCATAATGACGCTCTTCTATCGCTTCATGCCCAAAGTCATTCAGGAAGGCCATCTCTACATAGCCACTCCGCCGCTCTATCTCTGCTCCTACAAGAACAAGGTGAAGGAATATTGCTACACAGAACAGCAGCGGCAGGCGTTCTTCGACAAGTATTCCAACGGCGAAGACGATGACAAGAGCATCCACACACAGCGTTACAAAGGTCTTGGAGAGATGAACCCCGAGCAGCTTTGGGAGACCACCATGGACCCGAAACAGCGTCTGTTGAAGCAGGTAACGATAGAAAACGCTGCCCAAGCCGACGAAATCTTCTCCATGCTTATGGGTGATGACGTGGAGCCGCGACGCCAGTTTATCGAGCAAAACGCCACCTACGCGAAGATTGACGCATAACAACGCCACCGCAAGACGGCAAAAAATATAGGTGAAACCCGTCCGAAATACATCGCAATTGGCGATGGTTTCGGGCGGGTTTCACCTTATATAATATAATGTTTAACCTATTTCCGGGGTTTTTCTGCGCATTCAGGGCAGAGCCCTTTAAGCACATAATTCACACTTTCAAGCACAAATCCCTCGGGAAGGGGAACAACGGGGACACTGATTTTAGTCAAACAAAAAGTGCGATGACAACTCTCACAGCAGAAATGCGTGTGTTCTTCCTCCGGCGAACAGTCGCAGTCGTCAGCGCAGACAGCATACTTTACCGCTCCCGAACCGTCATCGACGGCATGGATTAGACGGTGAAGGAGGAAGAGGGAAAGCGTCCGTGAGATGGTCGACTTGTCAACAGTGGGCAGCAAACGCTCCATCTCCGGCAGCGAAACGGTCTCGTCGCCGCGCATCATCGTGCGCAGAATGAGAAGCCGGAGAGCCGTAGGCTTGATGTCGCGGTGGAGCAGTTTGTGCTCGAAAAAGTCATTGTTGTCCATAAAAAGAAGTTTTTGCACACTCAAAGTGCGACCGCTAAATTACAAAAAACATTCCACGCACACAAAAAAAAGTACTCTTCTTAGGCTGCATTCGACATTTATTCGTAAATTTGCAAATCTACATTTACCTTACGAAAAGATTTCAAATCGTTGGAAATAGAAATTAAAATTCACACAATTAAAACAGAATAATGAAGAAGCATTTAATCCTGATATCGCTTGCTTTCGTTGCAACGACATCATTGGCACAGTCGAAAATCGATGCACAGAGTCGTTTGGCACTGTCGCAACTAGCCACACCGACAACGCAGACAGGCCGCAACAACGCCGCAGAATCGCCCGAAGTGGCGCAGCAAACCGTTGAGGTGATGGTGCGCATGCAGCCCGGTCATTCGCCCGAGGAAATCAATATCGACGGCGTGGAAGTGGGCGTGACACGCTCGGAATTCGGTGTTGTCAGCGTTCCCGTGAGTAAAATGGATGCCCTCGAAGCCCTCCCAGAGGTGCAGTCCATCTCCTATAAAGTGAAGATGAAGCCTTGCCTCACGCAGGCCAATGCCGATACTGGAGCCGACAAGGTGCACAACGGCACCGGACTCTCGCAGGCTTACACCGGCAAAGGAGTCACCGTGGGCGTGCTGGACGATTGGCTCGACCCCAATCACATTATGTTCAAGGACCCCCAAACGGGCGAAAACCGCGTCAAACTCTTCATCACTTCCGACGGAGTGGTGTATTCCAACGCCACGAAGATAGCCGCCTACGAACCCACAGACGACAACAAGAGCTACGACCACGGCACTCATGTCACCGGCATTGCAGCAGGAAAGATTGACAACGGAGGCGTTTCTCTCTCGGGAGTGGCAACGGAAAGCAACATCATCATGGGTTATCTGACCGACGATATAGCCACTTTCATGAAGCGGGTGGAGACATTTGTGCGCTTCGCGAAGAAGAACAACACACGCCTTGTGATAAACATGTCGTACGCACCGGTTGGCGGTTCGCATGACGGTACGGGTGCTTTGGCGGCTTATATCGACACCGTCAGCAAGCAGGAGGACGTTGTCTTCTGCCTCGCCGCAGGCAATGACGGAGCCTATTATTGCAACCAGAGCTACACATACACCTCCGACAACGAGCAGGCGCGCACTTTCCTCGACGGCACTTCGGGCGACATCGACATCTGGACAAGCGACTCCCGCGAAGTGGGCGTGGCTTTTGTGGCTTACGACAAGAAGAACAACAAATACCTGAGCGATGCCGTTCAGATAGAGATGTGGGGCAACGGAAGCATCAATGCAGCCTCCAGCGGCACCTTCGGCAACTACTTCAGCGGCACCATCACAAGCTATTGCGCCATCAACAACAGCAACTATCACTACAATGCATTCGTTTCTCTCAACCTCACGAAGAAGTCTTCGGACAGCAATGTGGCTCTTGGTATGATTATAGCAGGCCAGAGTGGACTCTCAATGATAGCCAACACCACCGTGAACCCGCGCTTTGTGCCTGCCGACAGCAACAATTCGGGATGGGGAACGGGTGTCAGCCGCGACGGCACCTCCAACGATTTCGGTTCCGGAACAGAGTGCATCGTGGTGGGTTCTTACAACACCTCCGACCACGCCACATTCACTAACGGCAAGACCTACCGCTTCTCCAACTACGGATTTAGCGACAACACGGGCGATGTCTCGTCGTTTACGAGTTACGGAACCTACTCCACGGGCCGCTCCTATCCCCATATTCTCGCGCCGGGAGCCTTCATTGAGTCGGCAATGAGCACTTATTACATGGAGAACACTAACCTCACCTCGCACAATCCATACACCCGTTCCGTCACCGCCGACGGCAAAACGTATTACTTCACAAGTTATATCGGCACCTCACAGGCATCGCCTTACATGGCAGGCACAGCAGCGGTGTGGCTCGAAGCCAACCCAAGTCTGTCGCATACCGACATCCGTGACATCGCCATTCAGACTGCACGGCGCGACGCTCAGGTAGAGGCAGCCAACCAAGTGCAGTGCGGTGCCGGCAAACTCGATGTCTATGAGGGTCTGAAAGAGGCTCTCCGCCGCGCCGCAACCGATGTGCGCAAGGTGGATTCCGACCGCGATTTCCTCTTCAACAGCACCGCTCCCGGACAGTATGACTTCTTCATCACGGGCGCAACAAGCCTTCAAGCCGTGGTGTGCAACATTCAAGGACAGACCGTCCGCACCCTCAACGCAACCTCAGACACGCTGAAACTCAATACCGAAGGACTCCCCTCGGGCGTTTATGTGGTTAAGGTGATGGGCGGAAAGAAGTGCCACTCCGTCAAGATTGTGGTGGACTAACCCCCGAAACAACAGCCTTCGGAAGCGCCATTGTGCCTCCGAAGGTTTTTTAGATATATGCCAATCATCAAAAAAGAAAATCTCAAAATGAAAAAAACTACACTTTTCCTTCTCCTCGCCATGACCTTTTCGGCAGCAGGAGCACAGTCGAAACTCGACCTACAGAGTCGTGCTGCGCTGCGCGAGATGAAGGCAACGGCAGCCCAAACGGGCAAGGCCGGGTCGCCAGAGCGCGTCAGTGCCGAGGCAAAAAGCGTGAAAATGCTCGTCCGCCTCAATGCAGGTTACGACGCAACGGCACTCAACGGCGACGGCATCACCGTCAACCGCACCCGCGATGAGTTTGTAAGCGTGAGCGTGCCAATGGATAAAATCGATGCACTCAACGACAATCCGGCAGTGAAATCCATCGCCTACAAGAGCCCGATGAGTCCGCTTCTCGACAAAGCCACAGCCGAAGCGGGAGTCGACCGCATCCGCGCCATGGAGAATCTGACGCAGACCTACACCGGCAAGAACGTCGTTGTGGGAGTCATTGACAAGTATCTCGACCCCACACACCCTATGCTCTGCGACCCCACCACGCACAAGACGCGCGTGAAAATGTATGTCACCGATGGCCTTGACCTGTTCACCACGCCCGAGGAGATGGCTGCTTACGTTCCTTCTTCGGGCGTAAAGAGCGGCGACCACGGCACCCATGTGGCTGGCATCGCAGCCGGTTACTACGACGACGGCACCTTCTCCTGCAAGGGAATAGCCTCCGAAGCCGACATCCTCATGGCTGACATGACCGAGAATGCAAGCAATTTCATGGAGATAGTGGAAGCGTTTATCGACTACGCCAAGGAACAAAGCAAACCCCTTATCATCAATATGTCGATTGGAATAATGATGGGTCCGCACGACGGCACATCCACTTTGTCGGCTTATATAGACAAGGTGGGAAAGTCGGGCGACGCTACTTTCGTCATTGCGGCAGGCAATTACGCCCAGTTTGCAAGCATACAGCGCCACACATTCAACTCCGAGGACGAGGTGATGAAGACTTTCCTGCGCTTCTCCGATGAAGCCCCTCTCGAGATATGGGCTAGCGACAGCCGCAAGTTTGACGTTGATTTCGTGCTCTACGACCTCACCGAGGACAAGGCAGTGTGCTCCTACAGCTTCGCAGAGAACGAGACCTACAAGCAGCTTTGCCCTATGGCTGAGAACACAGATTATAGCAGCATCTACGTGGGCGGCATCGATGTGGAGCGCAGTCTCGACAAGAACAACAACCGTTATTACTATTGGATTAACTGCAAAGGAACCATTGCCGACCCCTCCCGTTATCTCTGGGGCTACATAGCACACGGAAAGAAGGGTCAGACCCTAATGACAACGACGTCGCCTTACCCCTTGTTGGTGGGCCGCGGACTTGAAGGTTGGGCTGAAGGAGTGGAATATGGCATCACCAACGACCTTGGAAGTGGCGAGACACCCATCGTTGTGGGAGCCTACACCACACGCGAAAGCGGCACGTATTCCGACGGAACGGCTTACACAACAGCCGACAACGGCAACGGAGAGAAGGAAGGCGAGATTGGAAGTTTCTCAAGTTCAGCCACCTACGACACCGGAAGAAGTTATCCGCACTTATGTGCTCCGGGTTCGTTCATCATCTCTGCGTCGAGTTCTTATTACATGAACAACAGCAGCATAAAGGACGAACAGAAGAAATATGTGCGTTCTGTCGACTTCGACGGCAGCACTTATTACTTCCGTGCAATGCAAGGCACATCGATGGCAACGCCGTTCACGACTGGAGTCATGGCTCTTTGGCTTGACGCCAATCCCAACTTGAACAGCACACAGCTGCGCAATGTCGCCGTGAAGACGGCGCGCCGCGACAGTTATGTCACCTCCGCCACCAACCAGACACAATGGGGTGCGGGCAAGATTGACGCTTATGAGGGATTGAAACTCATCCTCGACGGCGGCTATGACGGCATCAGCACAGCCCAAGGCGACAAGGCTTTCATCTTCAACGCAGTGGGCGAGGATGCCTATGAGTTCTGCATCGCAGGCTCAACGACGGTGAGTGCGCAGGTGTTCAACATCCAAGGACAACTCGTCCGCAGTGCCGCCGCTGCCGGTTCTGCCGTCACTGTGAGCCTCAACGCGCTCCCCGAGGGTGTCTATGCCGTAAAGGTGGCAAGCCAGAAGGGTTCGCACACGGTGAAAATCGTAAAACGATAATCGCGCAAGCACATTGTTTACAATACGGGAAGGGGTTGAAATCCGCATGGATTTCAACCCCTTTCTCGTTTCTTTACTTGCCGTATTTCATCTTCACCAGCACCGGGTAATGGTCGGAGGGGGTGCGGATTTGATGCTCCTTGAAGTTGATTTCCTGCGGCGCATCGTGCCCCTTTCGTTCCCCGACATCATCCTTATCGCTCGCCGTCCAATACATATTGGTGAGCACTCCATAGCGGCTGACATTGAATTCCGGCGACACAAAGACATGGTCGATGCGCGAATCGGTCTTCAATGTGGGGTCGAACGAACTGAAAGTGCCGTTTTCGGCGAAGCGGAACGCGGCACATTCGTAGGAGTCTTTGAGAATGCCCGACTCCGTGAAGATGCGGTAAATCTCATCCTTCTGGTCCACGTTGAAGTCGCCGGTGAGCACCACCGGGGCTCCCTTTGCCACTTCCTTGATTTTCTTCACTACGAGTTTGGCAGCCTCACGACGCGCCACTACGCCCACATGGTCCATATGAAGGTTGAAGTAGAAGAACTTGAAGCCGGTGGCTCGCTGCTTGAACTCGCCCCAAGTGCAGATGCGGATGCAGGCGGCATCCCACCCCAATCCGGGCTTGTCGGGCGTTTCACTGAGCCAGAAGTCGCCATGGCGGAGCACCTTCAGACGCTCCTTCTTGAAGAAGATGGCAGAGTGTTCGCCCTCCTCCTTGCCGTCATCGCGCGCCACTCCTATGTGGCCGTAACCGTCGAGGAGCCGTGTCAGGTCGTCCAACTGCGCCTTGAAGCACTCCTGAGTGCCGAAGGCATCGGGGTCTTCAAAGTTTATCATGTCGGCAATCACCTTGCTGCGCACAGCCCATACGTTGCCGTTTCTGTCGTCGCCGTCATTGTGTTGGCGCACGTTGTAGGTGCCGACGAAAAGCGTCTGGGCACTCATCGCCATGGCAAAGACGCATGCCACGACGGAAGAAAAATAACGTTTCATGATATTCCGTGGTTTTATCGTTATGGCAAAATTACTCTTTTTCTTCCATTTCACCGTGGTTTTCGCCGCCTTTCTCGCTGTCGCTGCAATGCGTGCAATGCCGTTACGGAATATTTTTTGTATTTTTGCAGACATGAATGTCAAGATAGAACCCTCGTGGCACGAGCATCTCGTCCATGAGTTTGAGCAACCTTATTTCCGCAGTCTCACCGACTTCGTGCGCCAGGAGTATCGCAACGGCACCTGCTACCCGCCCGCGCCGCTTGTCTTCAACGCCTTCAACCTCTGCCCGTTCACGCAAGTCAAGGTGGTGATAATAGGTCAGGACCCTTACCACGAACCCGGGCAGGCGCACGGACTGAGTTTTTCTGTCACCGACGGTGTGCCTTATCCGCCGTCGCTGCGCAACATCTTCAAGGAGATAAACGACGACCTCGGCACCCCGATTCCTGCTTCCGGCGACCTCACACGATGGGCGCGTCAGGGCGTGCTGTTGCTTAATGCCACCCTCACCGTGCGTGCACATCAAGCCGCAAGTCATCAGCGTCGCGGTTGGGAGGAGTTTACCGATGCCGCCATCCGCGCCCTCTCCGCCCATCGCCAGCACCTCGTCTTCATGCTCTGGGGAGGTTATGCGCGCTCCAAAGCCTCGCTCATCGACGCATCGCAACACCTCGTCCTGCAGTCGGCGCACCCTTCCCCACTCTCCGCCAACCGCGGCGGATGGTTCGGCAACCATCATTTCTCGCAGTGCAACAACTATCTGCAGCAGTGGGGCGAAAGCCCAATCAACTGGTAAAAAGCCATAATCATGATATTAGATATCAACTCCATCCTCGTCGCCTCCGACATCATCACCGAGCAGTTTTGCTGCGACCTCGATGCCTGTAAGGGCATCTGCTGCGTGGAAGGCGATGCCGGCGCACCCGTGACTCTCGATGAAATCGCCGGAATTGAGTCGGCTCTCGACACCGTTTGGGGCGACATGTCAGCCCAGGCACAGTCGGTTGTCGACCGCCAGGGGGTGGCTTACACCGACCGCGACGGCGACCTTGTAACCAGTATCGTGGGTGGTAAGGACTGCGTCTTCACTTGTTACGAAGGCGACTGCTGCCTCTGCGCCCTCGAGCGCGCCTACCGTCAGGGCAAGACTCAATTCATAAAGCCCATCTCCTGCGCCCTCTACCCCATCCGCGAGAAGCATTTCGCCGACGGCACCATAGCCCTTAACTACAACCGTTGGGACGTTTGTCGCGACGCAGTGAAGAAGGGTCGCGCCCTGAAACTGCCCGTCTACCGCTTTCTCGAAGGTCCCCTCGTCCGCCGGTTCGGCCAGGAATGGTACGACGAGTTGTGTGCCGTGGCAGAGGAATATTTGAAGAGTGGAATGGAATAAAAGCGAAAGCCCCTCCCAACCCTCCCCGTCGGGGAGGGCTTTTTTATGTGCTGAAAGGGTAACCGTAGTAGGCGCGAATCGCCGAGGCGCGCCCCCACGACCTCCTACAATTACCCTTCTCGCTTGGGAGGGCGCGTCTCGGCGATCCGCGCCTACTACGATTACCATCGCCATTTGCGCAAATCGCACCCTCTGCACACTGCTTTTGCCCTCCGCACGACAATAAATCGC